>CASEGE010000173.1 GCA_949287335.1 uncultured Olsenella sp.
GGGGTACCCGTGGTGGGCGCGCCGCTCACGGCCGAGGAGCTCGCCGCCGCCATCGTGAGGGGGAGGGCGTCGTGAGGACCCTTGCCGGATACGTCTGGGCGGACTCCCCGCTGCACCGGATGCGCGCGGAGGCAAAGCTCGCGGGGCTTCTCGTCTGCGCGGTGCTCGTGGTGCTGGCTTCGAGCCCGCTCGAGCTCCTTGCCGCCTGCGCTGGCGTTGCCGCGCTCGTGACGCTCGCGCGGGTGGGGTGGCAGGTCGCCGGTCGCGCGGCGTGGAGCCTCAGATGGTTTCTGCTCCTGGTGCTTGCGATGAACGCGCTGCTCTTCTCGAGCGCCGACGCGATCTTCTCGCTCGGCCCTCTCCACCTCAGCCCGGAGGGCGTGGTCCAGGGCCTGCGCGTGGTTGTTCGGACGCTTCTCGTGGTGGTGCTCGGAACGCTGCTCACGGCCACGACCCGTCCTCAGGAGCTGGTTGAGGGCGTGAGAAGGGCGCTTTCCCCGCTTGGGCGCCTTGGGGTGCCCGTTGAGGCAGCTGCGCTTGCCGTTGGCGTGACGGTCCAGTTTGTGCCGACGCTTCTGCGCGAGAGCTACCAGCTCATGCGCGCACAGTCAATACGTTGTGGTAACGTCGCTTCTCGTGGTATTATGCGACGCGCTGTAAGTTACGTTAGGCTTCTCGTGCCCATCTTTGTCTCAACCGTGAGGCGGGCCGACGAGCTGTCCGTTGCCATGGAGGCTCGCGGGTATCGGTTGAGCCCTCAGGGCGAGGCCGCGCGCGGGAGGAGGAGTTAGAGATGAGTCAGGTTAAGAAGATCGTTATCGCCGCGGCCTGCGCGGCACTTGGCATCGTGCTTCCGATGGCGTTTCACTCCATCCCCAATGCCGGGGCCACGTGGCTGCCCATGCACATCCCCGTGATGATCTCCGGCCTTGTGGCGGGGCCCGTCTCGGGTGCGGTGACCGGCGTGCTCGCACCCGTGCTCTCGAGCCTTCTCACCGGTATGCCGGCTGCTCCCATGGTGGTGCCCATGACCTGCGAGCTCTTTGTCTACGGCCTGGTCTCTGGCCTGCTCTCGCGCGTGGTGCGCACCGGGCGAGCCACGGTTGACCTCTACGTCGCACTCGTGGGCGCCATGCTCGCCGGCCGCATCGTCAACGGCATCCTGCGTGCCCTGATCTTCTCGCCGGGCGCCTACTCGCTTGAGGCGTGGGTGGCCGCCTCCTTTGTGACGAGCATCACGGGCATTGTCCTGCAGC
Source organism: uncultured Olsenella sp. (assembly GCA_949287335.1). GTDB lineage: Bacteria > Actinomycetota > Coriobacteriia > Coriobacteriales > Atopobiaceae > Thermophilibacter. The sequence goes on from CASEGE010000173.1 coordinate 1,257, forward strand.
TCGCCGTGGTGGTGCCCATCGTGGTCTCGCTCGAGCGCGCGGGGCTCGTTCCCCCGCGCTACCCGGAGGAGTAGGCATCAGCCGTATTTGGTGCCATGACGTTTCTGTACGTCCTGACACGTACGGTCCTGACCTCACGCCCGCGGTCCTTCTCGGCAAGGACCGCGGGTTTTCCATGGGTGCCCTATGCCGCCCTGCCGGGCCGCTCGAGCAGTCCGCCGAGCCTCGCTACGCAGTAGAGCGCGCCCACGGCGGCGATGATGCCCCCGACTACGCCCACGAGGCCCATGCCGGGCCCGTCGCAGACGATGCCGCCCACGATGGAGCCGGTCCCTATACCAAAGTTGAAGAGCCCCGAGAAGATCGACATGGCCACGGCGGAGGTCTCCTCGGAGGTGACGCGTATGACCTCTGCCTGCGCGGCAACGTTGAACGCCGTGGCGGACACGCCCCACACCACGCACGTCGCGAGGGGGCCGGCAACCCAGCCGGCAAGGGGGAGGAGCATGAACAGCGCGGCGGAGACCCCAACCATGGTGGCGGAGAGGAAGGTCCGGCGATGCCCGTCAAAGAGGCGCGCAAAGAGCCAGCTGCCCGCCAGCCCCGCCACGCCAAAGACCGTGAGCGCGGCGGTGATGAGGGCATCGGGCATCTGCGCTACCTGCTGGAGGAACGGCTCTATGTAGCTGTACCCGGTGTAGTATCCGGTGGCAAAGAGGATCGTTGCGAGGTAGAGGCCCACGAGGGGGCGGTTGCGAGCAAGCTCGGGCAGGCGCGAGAGCGTGAACGGCTCGCCTCCCTGCAGTCGGGGAAAGAAGGCGAGAAGCGCGATAAGCGCCAGAAGCGCCGCTCCCGCAACGCAGACGAAGGTCATGCGCCAGCCAAGCGCGATGCCGAGCGCGCGGCCGAGCGGCAGGCCAAAGATCATGGCTACGGAGGTCCCCGTGACGATCATCGACATTGCCAGGGAGGAGCGTTCCGGCGCAGCCACGCGCACGGCAAACGGTGAGGCCACGGACCAGAAGATCGCATGTGCCGACGCCACGACGAGGCGGGAGGCAACGAGCAGCTCAAAGGTGGGCGCCACGGCGGAGCCCACCTGGCCTGCGGCAAAGACGGCGAGCACGCACACGATGAGCGCCCTGGGTGAGATCCGGCTCGCGGCAATCATGAGCGGAAGCGAGAGCAGCGCCACGGCCCACGCGTAGATGGAGATCATGAGCCCCGCGCCCGACTCGCTGAGCGAGAACGCGCCGGCGATGTCTGTGAGGAGCCCGATGGGCACAAACTCCGAGGTGTTGAGCAGAAACGCGGAGAGCGTGAGGGCAAGGAGCGGCAGGAGCTCTCGCGCGGAGAGCGGGGTCCTGGCGGGGGCGCTGGACATGGACGTCCTTTCGTTGTGTATGGGCCGCGCGTGACTATAGCGCAGCGGGGCATGGGGCGTGCAATGTCCGTATAATGGTTCAGACAATCATCACAGAAAGGAACCACATGACGCGCGTCGCCCTTCTCTTTGGTGGCATCTCCACCGAGCATGACATCTCGTGCAAGTCTGCCAGCAACGTCATCCAGGCGCTTGACGGCCGCTTTGACCTCGTCCTCATTGGAATCACGCGAGAAGGGCGCTGGGTCCTGTGCCCTGCCGGGACCGATGTGGAGTCCGGGGCGTGGGAGTCCGACGGCTCGCTCTCGCCCGTGGCTCTGCTCCCCGGCGCCGGGCTCGCCGAGGTTGCCGGTGGGGACGTGCGTCCACTTTCCGTTGACATTGTCCTCCCGGTCCTGCACGGGCAGGGCGGCGAGGACGGTACCGTCCAGGGCGCGCTCGAGGTTGCCGGCCTGCCCTATGTGGGCTGCGGCGTCATGGCGAGCGCCGTCTGCATGGACAAGGACGCGGCGCATCGTCTTGCCGCCGCGGCCGGCGTGCGCTCGCCGCGCTGCGAGGTGCTTTGGCGCGGCTGCTCCGCGGAGGCGCGCACCGCCGCCGTGGAGGCGTGCGGCGGCTACCCCGTCTTTGTGAAGCCCGCGCGCGGCGGCTCCTCGATCGGCGTCTCTCGCGCCGAGGACGCCGCGTCCTACGAGGCCGCGATCGAGGCGGCCTTTGCGCTTGACGAGAAGGTTGCCGTTGAGGAGGCCATCACGGGCGTCGAGGTGGGGTGCGCCATCACCGGTGACGTGGTGCGCGGCACCTCCATGGGCGAGATTGACGAGATCGTGGTCTCGGGTGGCGGCTTCTTCCGCATCCACCTCGAGAAGGACCCGGGCGCCAACACCCAGCTGCGCTGCCCCTCCGAGCTCCCCGCCGATCTTCTTGCCCGCGTCCGCGAGGCGGGAACCGCCGTCTACGAGGCTCTTGGGTGCGATGGCCTCGCCCGCGTGGACCTCTTCGTCACGCCCGAGGGCGAGGTCGTCTTCAACGAGGTCAACTCGATGCCGGGCCTCACGTACTACTCGCGCTTCCCCCAGATGATGCGCGTTGCCGGCCATGAGCTCGGCGACGTGCTTTCCGGCCTCATCGAGGACCGCCTCTCCCGCTAGGAACCACTAAGCAACGCAAGGAGCCATCATGCCGAGCAATGCCTCAGGATCACACTTTCGCCCCTCGAGCAGAAACCGCCACCGCAGGACCGCCATCGCCGTGAGCGTGCTGGTGCTCGCCGTGGCGGCCGTTGCCGTGGGTGTCTGGTTTGCCGTCTCTCGCGGCGCCGTCCCCGCGCCCACGCCCGACGACCCCACGTCCCAGGAGCAGACCCAGAGCCCGACGGGCGGGTCCGACGAGCCCACGTCCCAACCGACGGGCGAGGAGTCGCCGGAAGAGGGCCAGGGAGGCGAGAGCGAGCCCGCCGGCCCCGAGCAGGCGGGCGACGAGCTCTCCGCCAAGGTTGCCGAGAAGCTCGCGAGCATGACGCTCGAGGAGAAGGTGGCCCAGCTCTTCATCGTGCAGCCCGAGGACATCACGGGCGTGGGCCAGGTGACCGCGGCCGGTGACGCCACGCGCCAGGCGCTCGAGGAGAACCCCGTGGGCGGGCTCGTCTACTTTGCGAGCAACCTCATCGACACCGACCAGACGCGCGAGATGCTCTCGAACACCCTGCAGTATGGCTACGAGGTCAACGACCTCCCGCTCTTCCTTTGCGTTGACGAGGAGGGCGGCACGGTCTCGCGCGTGGGCGGCAACCCCGGCTTTGGCGTGGACAACGTGGGCAACATGAGCGAGGTGGGCGCCACGGGCGATACCGACAAGGCCTACGAGGTTGCCAAGCACATTGGCACCTACCTTGACTACCTTGGCTTCAACGTTGACTTTGCCCCCGACGCCGACATTGCCAACAACCCCAACGGCACCATGGGCCTGCGCTCCTTTGGCTCCACGGCCGATGCCGTGTCGCCCATGGTGGCGGCCCAGGTCCGCGGCTTTGCCGATGCCGGCGTGCTCTGCTCGGCAAAGCACTTCCCGGGCATCGGCGGCGCGGCGGGCGACTCCCACGACGGCCGCATCTACTCCGAGAAGACCCTTGACGAGATTCGCGCCGAGGAGCTCAAGCCCTTCGAGGCCGCCATCGGGGAGGACGTGCCGTTCGTGATGGTGGGTCACCTCTCCCTTCCCAACGTGACCGGCGACAACGACCCCGCCTCCATGTCCAGCGAGATCGTGACCGACGTTCTGAGAAACGAGCTTGGCTACGCGGGGATCATCATCACCGACTCCATGGGCATGGGCGCCGCGACGGACTCCCTGCCCGCCGAGCGCCTCGGCGTGGAGCCGCTCAAGGCCGGCGTTGACATGGTGCTCATGCCCGCCGACTACCAGGCCGCCTATCAGGGCGTGCTCGATGCCATCGCCTCCGGCGAGCTCACCGAGCAGCGCATCGACGAGTCCGTGACGCGCATCCTCACGGTCAAGCTCGGTCGCATGGCGTAGCACGCCGCTCCACCGCATCTGCCTCGCGCGGCGTCGCCTCTTGCCGAGGCGGCGCCGCGCTCTTGTTTGGGGCCGCCCGGCTTTGTCGTACCATGTTCGCATGGGATCTCGACCGAGGGGGATGGTCTTCGTGTTCTGCACCAACTGCGGCCAGGAGAACAAGGACGGCGCCAAGTTCTGCACCAGCTGCGGCGCTCCGTTGGGCCCCGTGCCACAGGGCCCCGTTCAGGGTCAGAGTGCCCCTGGTGAGCCGGCCGAGCCGACACCAGTCGAGCAACCAATCGAGCCCGAGCGGCCACGCCGCAGGATCGGCGCGGGTGCCGTTGCGGCAATCGTGCTCGCGGTCCTTCTCGTCTTGGGAGGGGGAACGGCCGGCGCACTCTACCTGCTCAAGGTTGGCCCCTTTGCCGAGGGAGCGCCGGAGGCGCAGGATGAGCCCGGCGAACCCGAGGATGCTGCCGGGGAGGACGAGCCGGAGGCCTCGGCCGGGGACGAGAAGGGCGACAAAGCCGACGAGAAGGGCGACGAGGGCGACAAGGGCGACAAGGACGCCGCTGGGCCCGCCGGCACGGATGCCGGCATCGACTCGCAGGGAGGTCGCGCCGGAACCGTCGAGGTTCCAAGCGTTGTGGGGATGAGCCAGTCCGAGGCCCTGCAGGCGCTCTCCGAGGCGGGCCTCGTCTCGAGGATTGGTGGCGAGGAGCACAGCTCGAAGGTTGCCGAGGGGGACGTCTGCGTGCAGAGCGTCGAGGCGGGGTCCGAGGTTGCGAGCGGCTCGACGGTAACCCTCACGCTCTCGCTTGGGCCCGAGATGGTGACGGAGCATCGCTACGAGTTTGTCCGGCGCTGCCTCACGTGGAGCGAGGCCAGGGACTACTGCGAGGAGCGTGGTGGCCACCTCGCCACGATCTCGAGCGCCGAGGAGTTTGATCGCGTGCGCTCCGTTCTGCCCTCCGAGGACGTCGTTGCCTGCTGGATCGGTGCGTATCGCAGCGACGACTCGTGGGCGTGGGTCGATGGGTCCGAGTTCTCGTATAGCTCGTGGGCGTCCGGCGAGCCCAACAACGACGAGGGCAACGAGAACTACGTCGGCCTGCTCAAGGTCAATGGGTCATGGTCGTGGTACGACCTGCCGAGTGACCTCACGGTTGCCTATGACAGCAATCGCATCGGCTTTGTCATGGAGACCGAGGTCCAGGTTCCCAAGCAGTAGGGCGGTGCGCCCCGCGTCCCGCGCAGAGCACACCGCGCCTCGTGCCTAGTCCCGCGCGATGCGCATGCAGCGCATCGCGTTCAAGATCGCGATCATGGCCACGCCCACGTCGCCGAAGACGGCGAGCCACATGTTGGCGAACCCACACGCCGCGAGCACGAGGATGAGGATCTTCACGCCCAGGGCAAAGACGATGTTCTGCCATACGATGCGCATCGTCTTTCTCGCCACGCGCATGGCGCTCGCGATCTTGGAGGGATGGTCGTCCATGAGGACGATGTCGGCCGCCTCGATCGCGGCGTCAGAGCCCATGGCGCCCATTGCAATCCCCACGTCCGCGCGGGTGAGGACGGGCGCATCGTTGATGCCGTCTCCAACAAAGGCCAGGTGAGCGCCGTCCTTCTCGTCCGCGAGCAGGCGCTCGACGGCCTCGACCTTGTCCTGGGGCAGCAGCTGGGCGTGCACCTCGTCGATGCCGATGCGCTCCGCCACGGCCTGGGCCACGTCTTGGCGGTCGCCGGTGAGCATGACGCAGCGGCGCACTCCCGCGGCGTGGAGGTCGCGAATCGCGGCCTCGGCGTCCTCCTTCACCACGTCGGCGATCACGATGTGGCCCACATACGTTCCGTCAACGGTGACGTGCAAGATCGTGCCCGTGAGGTCGCACTCGTGCCAGCGAATGCCGTGGCTCTCCATGAGCTTGTCGTTGCCGACGAGAACCACGTGCTCGTCCACGTGTGCCGACACGCCGTGGCCGGACTCCTCGCGCGCCTCGGTGATGCGGGCCTGGTCGATCTCCCCGGAGTAGGCCGTGCGCACGGAGACCGCGATGGGGTGGTCGGAGAAGGCCTCCGCGTAGGCGGCGTTGCTGAGCACGTAGTCCGGGTCCACGCCGGTCTCGGGGTGGATGGCCACCACATTGAAGGTGCCGTTTGTGAGCGTGCCGGTCTTGTCAAAGACCACCGTGTCAACGTGGGCGAGAAGCTCGAGGTAGTTGGAGCCCTTGACGAGGATGCCCAGGCGCGAGGCTCCGCCGATGCCGCCAAAGAAGCTGAGGGGCACGGAGATGACGAGGGCGCACGGGCAGCTCACCACGAGGAACGTGAGGCCGCGCAAGATCCAGTCGGACCAGGCTCCCATGCCGGCGAGCGGCGGGATGATGGCGAGCGCGAGCGCCGAGAGGGTGACCACGGGCGTGTAGACGCGGGCGAAGCGGGTGATGAAGTTCTCCGTGCGCGCCTTCTTCTCGCTCGCGTTCTCCACGAGCTCGAGGATGCGGGAGACGGTGGACTCGCCAAAGGGCTTGGTCGTCTTGATGCGGAGCACGCCGGTCATGTTGATGCACCCGGAGATGACGTCGGCGCCGGGCTCCACGTGGCGCGGGACGGACTCGCCGGTGAGCGCCGCGGTGTCGAGCTGGGAGATTCCGTCCGTGACCACGCCGTCGATGGGTATGCGCTCGCCGGGCTTGACCACGATGGTGGTACCCGTGGCAACCTCGGCGGGGTCAACCTGCTCGAGCTCGCCGTTCTTCTCGATGTTGGCGTAGTCTGGCGCAATGTCCATCATGGCCGCGATGGAGGCGCGGCTCTGACCCACGGCGTAGCTCTGGAAGAGCTCGCCCACCTGGTAGAAGAGCATGACTGCGGCACCCTCCGCCATGTGGGGCTCGGTCTCGGGGAAGAAGACCATGGCAAAGGCTCCGAGGGACGCCACGGACATGAGGAACGCCTCGTCAAAGGGGTCTCCGCGGCGGATGTTGCGCGCGGCCTCGAGGAGGGTCTTGTAGCCGGCGATGAGGTAGGGGACAAGGAAGAGGGCAAAGCTCGCGTAGACGTCCCCCGGCGTCCCAAAGAGCGTGGCGAGAACACCGCTCTCCTCGACGGCAAACACCGCGGCAAAGATAACGAGCGCCACGATGATGCGGTTCCTCCACCGCTTCTGCTTCCTGTTCACTGCAACTCCTCTGTTAAAACGGGACGTGTTATTTCGCTCAGAGATTTGGGGACGGGTTATTTGTCTCAGAGTTTTTGGGACAGGTTTGCGCTGAGCCTGCGGTTTCTCAGGGGTGGTTGAAAAAAACCTGTCCCCAAAACTCTGAGACAAATAACCCGTCCCCAAATCTCTGAGCGAAATAACACGTCCCAAAAGTGCTAGCGGATGATTGCGCAGTCGGGCTCGATCTTGGCGGTGAGGGCGACTACGCGGTCGAGGACATCGCCGAAGCGCTCGTCGGCTGCGGAAAGCGTGAGCTTTTGCGTCATGAAGTTCACGGAGACGGAGTCAACGCCGTCGACCTTGGCGAGCTCGTCCTGAAGCTTGCGCGCGCAGTTCGCGCAATCGATCTCGTCGAGTTTGAATGACTTACGCATGGTGGTTCCTTTCCGTTGGTGGTCCTTCTCGATTATTCGCAGATGTGGGACATGCCCTGGTTGAGCATGGTGTAGACGTGGTCGTCGGCAAGGGAGTAGAGCACGTTGCGCCCGTCTCGCTGGAACTTCACCAGGTGCGACTGCTTGAGCGTGCGCAGCTGGTGGGAGACGGCACTCTGGGTGGTCCCGGTCTGCTCGGCGATGTCGGCCACGCAGAGCTCTCGTCCCATAAGGGCAAAGAGGATCTTGATGCGCGTGGTGTCGCTGAAGACCTTGAAGAGGTCGGCGAGGTCGTAGAGCAGCTCCTCGTCCGGCATCTCGTCGGGCTTCTCGCCAATGGTGAGCTCGTCGGTCATGGGCGTCCCTTTCTATGAACGTATGAGCATTCGCTCAGGTGTCTTTGAGAATGATTATATGAGCATGTGTTCATATGTCAATGAGATTTTGAGAATTTCCGCACGTGCGATTAGGCGCGAAATGCCGCCACAGGTGAATTCCCGGTGAAACGATCAGTAATTCCCGAGAAGTGAGCGTAGGCGTGAGTTGGGCACATGCCAGCTCGCGGCTTGGAAGGTCGTTCCAAGAGAAACGCTCAGTTCCAACGAGAAACTGAGCGTTAGCGTGAGTGCGCGAACCGAGGGCGTGACATCCGTCGCGACAAAACGGACAACGCGCGCGGTTTTCTCGGCAATACTTGGTCGTTTTGACGCGATGGTCTTCGGGGAGGCGGATAGCAGGCGAATGGCGAGAAGAACCTCGAGCGAGAAACGCTACGCGAACTCGATCTCGCCGGTCTCCGCGTTCATGGACTTCACCACGGCGAGGGACTCCACTTGGTAGCCGCGCTCGCGCAGCTCGGCGCCGCCCGGCTGGAAGCCCTTCTCGATGGCGATGCCGATACCCTCCACGATGACGCCGGCCTCGTCACAGATCTGCAGCAGCCCGTTCATCGCGCAGCCCATTGCCATGAAGTCGTCGATGATGAGGACGTGCTCGCCGGGGGTGAGGAAGCGCTTGGCCACGATGACGTCGTACTCGCGCCCCTTGGTGTAGCTCGTGATGCGCGTGCGCCACTGGTCGCCGTCGAGGTTCTTGGACTCGGTCTTGCGCGCAAAGACCACGGGCACCCCGCCAAAGTGGGTAGCCGCCACGCACGCGATGCCGATGCCGGAGGCCTCGATCGTGAGGATCTTGTCGATGCGCTTGCCGGCGAAGAGGCGTGCCCACTCGGCGCCCATGTGGTCGTAGAGGGCCACGTCGCACTGGTGGTTGAGGAAGTTGTCGACCTTGAGGACATTGCCCTCGCGAACGATGCCGTCCCTGCGGATGCGGTCCTCAAGCTCAAGCATGTGCGTGCCCCTCTCGCTTTGCGAAACAATTGCTCACGGTTTTGGCTTCACCCATTATGCACGCTCAGCGCGCGCTTCGTGCCGCTCGCCTGAAAAAACTTCGCCGTGGAGCTATGTGTAGCCTTTATGTGGCCGCTGCTTGTCTGTACCGTTCACAGCCGAGAACCGACCGTTCGTGAATCTGCCACGAATCTGACCGGCATGTGACCGTTTCTTACCAAGACCCGAGAAACTCGCTATCTCGGCTGCAAACTTCCAGCACGTGTATGCGCCTGCGCGTCTGAGTCTCACGCTTTGACTCACTTTTCCCGTGTGACCGCGCTCTTTCGTGAGTCGCCCTAAGGTGTTGCACGTGCGCCCTTCTTGCCCCGTGTGAAAGAATCCCCCAACCAACTGGTGTACTCGGAAGGGGGACCTATGAGCAGTGAGGTGGAGCGTCGTCTGGAAAAGCTCTTGGACGGCTGCGAGCGAAGGGGAAGCTGCCTTCACCCGGGGGAGTCGTGCGACCGTCAGGCGCTTGCCCGCCGCACGGGCGAGGGCGGCTCGATCTTCTCGCCCGCTCGAGGGCTGTATGTTAAGGCAAAGACATGGGATGGTCTCGACGAGGGCGAGAAGTCACTCTGGCTGATGCGCGGGCTTCAGTCGATGCATCCGGACTGGACGTTTTGCGGGCCCTCGGCGGCGCTTGCCTATGGGGCGGACGTCTCGTACGAGCTGCTGCGCCCCCTTCACGTGGCGGCGCCCGGGAGGTCGTGGTCAAACGGATCCGCGCTCGTCCGTCGCCACCTTCTGCTGCCCGAGTGTCCGGAGGACGACCCAGTCTGGGTTCGCGGCGTGAGGGTCACAACCCTCTCCAGGACGACGTTTGACTGCCTGAGGTGGATGAGCTTTCGCGAGGCCATGCCCGTCGCGGACATGGCGCTTAGAGGAAGGCCGGGGTTTGCATGTGAGCTCGAGCGCTACTTTGGGCGGCTCCGTGGGAGATGCTCGGGGGTTGACCGAGCGCTCAGGACGCTTTCCTATGCCGACGGTCGCTCCGAGAGCGGCGGTGAGTCGATTGCTCGTGCGGTGATGATCGAGCACGGGTACGTGTTGCCGCTTCTGCAGGTGGAGGTGCCCAACCCACTCGATCCGGGCCATGTGTTCCGGGTCGACTTTGTCTGGCGACGCGCGGACGGCGCGATCATCATCGGCGAGTGCGACGGCCGAAGAAAGCTCTTCGACCCCGAAATGACGCGGGGCAGGACGCCGGAGCAGGTGCTCGCTGACCAGCGCAGCCGGGAGGGGCTGCTTACGGCGTATAACGTCACGGTGATGCGGTTCACCTTCGAGGAGGCGCGCGAGGAGACCGGACTGCTTCGAAAGCTCGAGCTCTACGGGGTGCCAAAGATCGGTACGATGCTTGCCCCGTCGAGTGAGGTGGTGCCCCCTGACTGGCCCCACTTGCTCAGGACATAGGAGCCGGCGCAGTGACGACAATTGATCGGGCGCGGTATCAGTGATTTGGTCAACTCACGCTAACGCTCAGTTTTTCTCGTATAGTGAGCGTTTGTGTGGGAGCGAGGATGAGGGTGCAGCCGTTTGCGTCTGGCGACTCACGAAAACGCTCACTTTCAAGGGGAAAGTGAGCGTTTGCATGGGACTGATCGATTGTAGGCGAGAAGCGCGCGGGCGAGAAGCGCGCGGCCGAGAAGCGCGCGGGCGAGAAACGTGCTGCCGAGAAACGCGCTACCGTGAAGCACACCAGCTAGCGTATGCGGCGACCAAAGAACGGCAGGCGTCCGCGATACGGGCTCACGAAGTCCTCCTCGCCGATCTGCACGGCCTTCTCGACCTCAGGCGGCACGCTCTCCACAACGCCGGTGGGCACGTCGGCCACGGGCATGTCGGTGATGTCGGGCACGGGCACGACGGTGGCGACGGGGCGCTCCTCACCAGCCGCGGCAGCCGCGGCCTCGGCCTTCTCGCGGTAGCGCACCATCATGTCGCGCTGCAGCTCGACGACGCTCGGTGGCGCCCAGATGAGCGCGTTTGCGCCAGCGGCGATGGTTGCCGCGGCGGCATCGTCGTCGCGGCCGCCGGTGGCGATGATGGGCAGCGAGGGGAAGGCGGCGCGAAGCTCGGCGATGACCTCTGCGGTGCGTCGCCCGGCCGCCACGTTGATGATGCGCGCGCCGGCCTGGACCTTCTCGGCCGCCTCGTTGTCAAAGCGCGTGATCGTGGCAACCACGGGAATGTCCACGGTGGAGACAACCTGTCCCACCATCTCGGGCGTGGCGGGGGAGTTGAGCACCACGCCGGCCGCGCCCTGCATCTCGGAGACGGCGGCGAGCTCCGCGGCGCGCCGGCCCGTGGTGGTGCCGCCGCCCACGCCCACGAAGAGCGGAGCCTCGGCAACGGTGAGCAGCGCGGCGGTGATGGCCGGCTGGGCGGTGAAGGGGTAGACGGCAAAGATAGCATCCGCGTTTGAGTTGCGAATGACGGCAACGTCGGTGGAGTAGAGCAGCGTCCTGATGCGGCGGCCAAAGAGCGTAAACCCGCTGCACTCCTCGTAGTTGTCCGGCACGCGCAGCGGCGCCTTGCGCAGACGACCCTCGATGGGCGCGGGGCCGTCAGCAGCGGGAATCACCTCGTACGGGGAGTGGCCCACCTCAAAGATGCCGTGACCCATGAGGCGCGACTCCCTCTCGGGGGCCAGGTCCTTCTCGATGCTCTTGTCTTCCATGGGGCCTCCCGGGTCTCGATGAACTTCAGACACTTTTTTGTTCCCCGTTGAGCCGGGTCGTATTCACGGGCGAGAAGAACGTGACGCGTTTGTCACGCGGCCCTACTCCTCGGTCTCAAACTCCGCGGCAACCTCGCGCAGGAGCTCTCGGATGGGCAGGTGCTGCGGGCAGGCACGCTCGCAGGCTCCGCAGCCGATGCACTCCGAGGCCAGGCCGTGGCCGTGGCCGGTGTGGACGGCCTTGTAGTAGAAGCCGGCGGAGTCCTCGCCGTAGGCGCGTTTGGCGTTGAGGCAGGAGAAGACGTCGGGAATGTTGATCTTCTTGGGGCAGCCGTCCACGCAGTAGCGGCAGGCGGTGCACTCCACGGTGTTTTGGCCGCGCAGGATCTGCGTCACGCGGGCGATGGCGTTGCGCTCGGCGTCCGTGAGCGGCTCGAGCGGCGAGAACGTGGCCACGTTCTCCGCGATCATCTCGGGCGTTCCCATGCCGGAGAGCACCATCTCAACGCCCGGAAGACTTGCGGCAAAGCGCAGCGCGTAGCTCGCGGGCGAGCCGTCGCCCACGCCGGCGAGCACCTCGCGCGCCTCGTCGGGCAGGTTGACGAGGCGCCCGCCCTTGACGGGCTCCATCACGATGACGGGCTTGCCATGCGAGGCGGCAACCTCGGCGCACTCGCGGCTCTGGATGACGCCGTTCTCCCAGTCGAGGTAGTTTATCTGGAGCTGGACAAACTCCACGTCCGGGTGGTCGGTCAGGATGCGGTCGAGAAACGCCGCGTTGCTGTGAAACGAGAAGCCCACGTGGCGCACGAGACCCGCGTCGCGCGCGGCAAAGGCCTCCTCGTAGGCGTGCTCGCGCTGATACTTCTCGTAGTTGCCCATGCCCTGCGAGTGCATGAGGTAGAAGTCGAAGTAGTCCACGCCGCACGCGCGCAGCTGGTCCTCGATGAGCGGGCGGATGTCCTCGCGGCGCTCAAACCCGTTGGGGGAGAGCTTGTCCGCGAGCAGGAACTCCGAGCGGTCGTGGCGCGAGGTGAGCGCCTGGGCGAGCGCCGGCTCGGAGCCGCCGGAGTGGTAGGGGCGCGCGGTGTCAAAGTAGTTGAGCCCGCCGTCGAGAAACGCGTCGACCATCTGCGTGAACGTGGCTATGTCAACGGTGCCGTCTTCGAGCTTGGGCAGGCGCATGCAGCCAAAGCCGAGCTTTCCCTTTGCGTCCTCGAACGGCGCGACGTGCGATGTCTCTGTGGTCATGGGGTCCCCTCTCCCGCGAGTTCTCTGGAGGACATTTTACGCCTCCGCATGCAGTTGCTAGAGTGCGAGCTGAACGAGCTTGATTGCCGCCACGGCGATAGATCCCACGGCAACGATGCCCTTGAGCAGCGGGGCGTTGATTCTGTGCGCGTTGAAGCTGCCGAGAAGAACGCCCGCCCCGTGCGCAAGCAGCGCCACGGGAAGAAGCCCCCACACCTGGGCGGAAACCCCGCCACCAAAGAGGTAGCCCACCGTCGCGGGAACGGCAATGGCCACAGAGTCCAGAAGCGCCATGCCCACCGCCATGCGCGGGCCCACCCCCATGAGCATGAGGACGGGCACCACGAGCACCGGGCCGCCCGCGCCTGACGCCGCGCAGACCACGGCGGTCACGGCGCCCACGGCAAAGAGCCCTCCGGTCCCCGGGAGGGAGGTCGGGGTATCCTCGTCCTTCTCGCCAGCACGCATGCGGAGAAGGACGGAGGCTCCCGACCCCAGCACCACGAGATAGAGGATCACGGTCAGCACGTCGGCCGGCAGGATCAGCCCAATCTGGGTGCCCGCGAGCGCGCCGAGGAAGCTTCCCGCGAGAAGCCCCAGGCTCGCGCGCAGCGGCAGGTCGCCGGTGCGGCGGTAGGCGGGGCAGCCCAGCGTGCCGGAAACGACGAACGCCGCAAAGGAGAGCGCGAGGCCCTCCACAGGAGCGAGGCCGAGAAACCCGGCGTAGAACATCGGCAGCAGGAAGCCGGCTATCCCCGTGAGCCCCACGCAGGCGCCCACGAGTGCGTTTGCGGCGGCGACGAGCGCGAGCGTCTCGGCACCCACTACGCAGTCACCCCGCTCTTCTCGGCCTCGCGCATGGCCGCGTCGGCAAGGTCGTCGAGATAGGCCTGGTAGTCCGCAGCGCGACCCATGATGGCGGCCTCGTCGAGTGTGAGGACCTCGCGGTCGCGCATGACGAGCTGGCCGTCCACGACCATGTCTCGCACGTCGGCGGCGCCCGCGCACTCCACGAGGGTATTCACCACGTTGCCGGTGGGGTACATGCCGGGGCTCATCAGGTCCACGGTGATGAGGTCGGCCACGGCGCCAAGCTCGACGGTTCCGGCTCCCTTGGTGCCCATGAATGCCGCGCCGTTCTCGGTGGCCATGTTGACGATGGCGCGGGCAGGCATGACGGCCGGATCGGCGATGGGAACGCCGTGCGTGACATTCATAATGGAGCGGAAGAGGCGCATCTCCGCCCAGAGGGAGAGGCCTCCGTGGGCTGCGCCGTCCGTGCCGAGGCCCTCGACGACGCCGCGGGAGCGCAGGCTCGGGGTCTCGGGCGTGGCCTTGGCGCAGTTGGAGAACGGGCAGTGGCAGACCTTGACGCCACGCTCCACGAGGATGTTCTTCTCGACCTCGGAGAGCATGAGGCAGTGCGCGCCGAGGAAGCGCTCGGAGAGCACGCCGCCCAGGCGCTCGAGGTACTCGAAGGGTCTCACGCCCTGGTTCTGGAGGGTGTAGTTGACCTCGGCCGCGTACTCGTTCATGTGCGCCTGGATGAGGGCGCCGCGCTCGTTGGCGTGCTCTGCCGTGCGGCGGATGAGCTCCTCGGAGCAGCTCATGAGCGCGCGCAGGGCGTAGGCCACGCGGATGCGACCGCCCGCGGCGCCGTCCCAGCGCTCGTAGAGGGCGTCGGCGGCGGCCACGGCCTCGTCACAGGTCATGGCGATGGAGGCGGGGAGGCCGGGCTGGTCCATCGTGGAGACGGAGAGCGTGGCGCGCAGGCCCGCGGCCTCGTAGACGGAGGCCGCCTCGTCCATGAAGTAGCTGCCGGCGTCAACGAGCGAGGTGGTGCCGGACTTGATCATCTCGAGCGCGGAGAGCTCTGCCGAGAGGCGCATGAGCTCGGGGGTGAGCGTGGACTCAAAGGGCAGCATGATGCGCGTCCAGATCATGGGGAGCTCGTCGAGGACGCGGCCCTTGAGCAGCTGCTGTCCGGTGTGGGTGTGGCAGTCCACGAGGCCGGGCATCACGAGCTTGCCGCGGCCGTCGATGCGCGTCTTCGCCTCGAGGGCGGCGTCGGCATCGGAATCGGCCGCGCGCAGCAGGGCGATGCGGCCCTCGGCCACGCCCACGCTCTGATGGCGGGCCACGCCCGAGGCGTGGGGGAGCAGGACGGTCGCGTCGGTAATGAGAATGTCAAGCATGGTTGCCTCCTGATTCAAAAGGGGACAGACCCCTTTTGAATCATGTGCGGGAAGGGTCTGTCGTGTGAGTGCCGTTTACTCAAAGTGATTCAAAAGGGGTCTGTCCCCTTTTGAATCAGCTAGATGGCGCCGGTGAGGGTGAGCAGGAGCTGGGAGATGAGCGCGGTGATGACAAAGGAGCCCGTCATGAAGACGATGCCCACGACCACCATCTTCCAGCCCTGACGCGCAAAGAAGCCAAGCTGGTCGGCCACGCCGATGCCGGCGAACGCGCCCACGAGCGCGAGCGGCGCCGTGAGATTGATCACGCCCACGGAGGCTATGACGAAGTCGCGCACAGGGCTCCAGGGTCCGGCGACGAGCAGGCCGAGAATCGAGACGTAGGCCACGATGGGAAGCTTGAGCGGGATGAGCTTGGTGCACGCCATGCCCGCAAGGGAGAGCGCCACCAGGATGAGGATGCCCGGCAGGCTCTCCATGATGCCCACCTGAAATCCCACGAGGTTGGCAAGTGCGATGCCCGCCGCGGAGACCGCAAAGAGAAACGCCCATTCGAAGCTGCGCATGCTACTCACCGTCCTTCTTGCAGGCCTCGGCCTCGCGCTCGGCGAGAACCGCGGAGGGCTCGTGGCGCAGCGCCGCGAAGCGCGGCTCGAGCGTCCGGTACAGCCACTGCGCAAGCGGCAGCGCGACAAACATGGCCAGGTACACGCCATCGATGCCGGCGATGGTCTGCGAGGCTGAGGCGAGCGCGGTGATCTGGTCGGCCTGCGCGGGGTAGATGGCGCCGAGCACGCCCGTTGCCGCTGCCATCATGATGCCCGCGCCCACGCCGGCGGCAAGGCCGAGCGACAGCGGGTCAAAGAGCCCAAAGGCCGAGACGAGGCTGGCGAGAAGCCCAAAGTAGATGGTGCCAAGCATGCCGCCCACCACGTAGATGGCGAGGCTTCCCTTGGCCTCCGGGCTCTCCGCGCCGTAGACGTCGGTGGTCACGGCGAGGTTGGTCTCGCGGTTGATGGAGCTTGCGGCGCCGATGGTCTCGCGCTTGAGTCCGAGTGCCAGCGCAACGGGCACGGCGATGAGGATCGTGAGGATGTCGCCGAAGGCGTGAGCAAAGAGCGCCGGACCCGCCGAGATGACGGTGTCGAGCGAGGCGCCCGCGTTGATGCCGAGCTTGGCGATAAAGGGGCAGATGGCCACGATCACGAGCTTTGAGGCCGCCTTCACCTCGGGGGTCTTGAAGACCTTGGCCACGCTCGGGCCGGAGAGGATGCCCAGGATGAGCGAGTAGAAGATGGGGAAGAGGATGAGGGTTCCCGGGCCCATGGGGATGGAAATCTGTCCGATGGCGCTTGCTATCACGGCAAACACCAACGCCACGAGGTAGATTTTCCATTCCGCGCGGATGCGTTCCGCAAGAGACGCGTAGGGCATGAGGTTCCTCTCGCCGATGTGGTCTTTGCGCGAAGAGCATAGCACGCGCACAGGCGTTGCCCGTCAGGCTGGATGCGTTTCGTTATCAGCTAGTAAAGCCCGAAGATCATCTCGAGGGAGCCATCGAGGTCTCCCTCGTCGACAACCCACGCGCCGTCCACGAGCTCGAGCTCAAAGGTGTACGTGTAGCTGTGGGTCTCGTCATGGGTTGCAAGGACCTCATCGACCAGAGCTGCCACGTGCGCGCGCTGCTCCTCCGTTGGCATCGTGTCGTCACGGCCCCAAAGAGCGTTCTCAAGCAGATACTCGCCATATGTGTCGTGGATCTCCCAGAAGAGCGCGCTGGAGTCGAGGGAGGCGATGTTGGCATATGCCGAGGCGGTTCCGTCATCGTAGACGTAGGCGTAGCCCGCCTCGGAGCTCGCACCCGCAAGGACAAGGCTCGCGAGCGCGTCGGCATCAATGCCAAGCTCAGACGCGCTGTAGCCGTCCACCTCAAGGCACTTCCCCTCAAAGTACGCGGCAATGCGCTCGTGGAGCGGGCCCGATTCGGCGTTGGCGAGAAGTGCGTCCAGCCGCTCCTCGAGCGCGCCTGCGGCGGCAAGGTCATCGGCCGTCTGCTCGGGAAGGTAGTCCCCCACCTCCGCGTTGTCCCAGCCCTCGGTGCCGTTGTCGAAGAGCGCGTCGCCGAGGTTTCCCACCACCTCTCCCGCACCCTCGACCGCACGCCCCACAAGGTTCGCGGCGCAGCTCACGATGGAGGTGCCAAAGCTCACGAGAATGATGAGAATGACGATGCCGCGCGTGACGATGCGCCGGTCGCGCTCGGTTCTCTGCTGGACCCTGCCCGTCGCGGGGGCCGAGGGGCGTGGGCCCCAGGGCGCCCACGTGTGGTCGCCCTTCCCGTGGCGAGGCTCGTCGATGGAGGGGGCGTCGTAGTCGTGACCGCGCGTGGTGGGCGCCTGGTAGTTGTCTCCAGGCTTGTGCGGCGTGCCCGAGGGGTCCCCGTGCGCGGCGTACTCGACCTGCTCGCCCAGCTCCTCGGGCTCAAGAAGCGGCTCCGGCTCGCCGCCGGGGAGCTCCGGTTCGCCCGCGTTGAAGGGGTCTACCGTTGACTCGTATGAACGGGAGAGACGGAACGCGGACATGGCTGCCCCTTCCGTACGTCGAAAAGGTTGCCCCCAGTATATTGAAAGCTCCCTGGGTTGGGTATCCTGAGAGAACCTGACGGGCGTTCTAGGGAGTGTCAATGCCTCAGCTCATTGGTTTTGTCCTTCTCGTCCTTGTTGTGTTCCTCATTGTGGGGATAGTGACCGGCAACCTCTTCTACGTGGTCAAGCAGCAGCATGCCGTGATCATCGAGCGCCTGGGCAAGTTCCACCGCATCGTGGGCGCGGGCTTCCATGCCAAGATTCCCTTTGTGGACCGCAAGGCCGCCACGGTCTCCCTGCGCACGATGAAGAACGGCTTCAACATCGACGTCAAGACGCAGGACAACGTCACCATCGGCCTTGAGGTCTCAGCGCAGTACCACGTGAGCTACGAGCGGGGAGGCTCGCCGCAGGACTCGGGCGTCTGGCGCAGCTACTACATGCTCCAGCAGCCCGTGGCGCAGATGCGCGACTTCATCACCGACGCCCTGCGCTCCTCGATTCCCGTCTACACGCTCGACGAGGTCTTTGCCAAGAAGGACGACATCGCGCGCGACGTTAACGATACCGTCTCAGAGCAGATGGCCGCCTACGGCTTCACGCTCGTCTCGACGCTCATCACCAAGATCGCGCTTCCGGCCGAGGTCGAGGACTCGATGAACCAGATCAACGCCGCGCAGCGCACCAAGGCGGCGGCGCAGGACCTGGCCGAGGCCGACCGCATCCGCCGCGTGACCGAGGCCGTGGCCGAGGCCGAGGCCATGGAGAAGGCCGGCGAGGGCATCGCCAACCAGCGCAAGGCCATCGCGGCGGGCATCTCCGAGTCGCTCGCCACGATCCAGGAGACCGGGGTCACCGCCGCCGAGGCCAACCAGCTCTTCATGTTCACGCAGTGGACCGAGATGATGTCCGAGTTCGCCAAGGCGGGCAAGGCATCGACGGTGGTGCTGCCGAGCGACTTCACGGGCACGGCGAGCATGTTCGAGCAGATGCTCGCTGCGGGCTCGGCGGGCAGGGACGCCGGCGCTTCGCCGACGGCTCCGAGGCAGTAGCGCCGTCCTTCTCGCATATCCCTACCTTGACACCGGCTTAACTGGGCACAGACTCTTGATCAGCTGTGCCCAGCTAAGCGGGAGGCGCGCGCTACATCACGTCTGCTCGCAGGGCCTCCACGAGATTGAGGGCGTGCGTCTTTCTCAGCGCGTAGGCCACGCTCGCGGCGAGCACCGCCACGACCACGACAAACGCGAGCGCTAGGTGCCCCCAGGGCACCACGAACGAGAGCTCTCTTATCGAGAGCGACATCGCGCGCCACAGGAAGAGCTCCACGACGAGGGCGAGCGCCGCGCCGATGAGAAGGCCCCGCAGGGCGTAGTCGGCGCACTCCACGAAGATCATGCGACGAAACGCATGCTCGCCCATGCCGGCGGAGCGCAGCGCCGCAAACTCGCGCGAGCGCAGCATCATGCCCGACGCAATGGTGTTGAAGACGTTGGCAACGGCGATGAGGGCGAGAATTGCGGCAAAGCAGACGAGAAAGACCTGGACCGTGAAGGACACGGCTCGGGCGTCGCGCTGCTGGGCAACGAGGTTGGTGGTGCCGAGGCTCGTGGTCCCCGGAAGGTCCTGGACGACGTCGCCCATCTGACGCAGGACCTCTGCCTCGTTGGCGCCATTCGTGAGGCGCACATCGAAGCTCGTCCACGGTGTGCGGCCCCCGTCGAGCACCGCCCTGAGGGCGCCTGTGGAATCCCGGACGGCCCGCGCGGGCATGATGAGGGCGGGGAAGCCGCCCTTGAGCTGCGCGGAGCTTACCGGGAGCTCATCGACGAGGTCATCGGGGGAGATTGCCGTGACCGGCACGCTGGCCGCGATGCTCGTCGCCTCGTCAACCGTCGCCTCTATCTGCTCGGATGCATCTGAGGCGCCATCGGGCTGGTAGTAGGCGCTCGGCTCGCCGCCGCCCCAGACGATGATGGGGTCGGAGTAGCCGTCTCGCGCGCTCAGGGAGAGGAGGTCCACCGTGCCGGTGGTGCCGGGGGAGAGAAGCTCGCGCTCTCCGTAGCGCACCCCGTCGTTGGCGTCCACGGTGCCCAGGAGCAGGGCGGAGAGGGTGGAGGGATCCGAGGTCCCCTCGGGGACGACGCCCGCCTCGGCAAACGCGCGCCAGGTGTCGTCGTCCACGAGATAGACGTCAGCGGAGGCTATGCCGCTTCCGGAGACTATGACGGCCCCGCTTGACCCGGGCTCGACACCGGTGTCCGCGGCTGGCATGAGCTCGTTCGAGAGACGGGCGGTCGCGCTCGCCTGGGTGACGTAGGCCGCGGCGGCAACGCCATCAAGGTCGAGGATCTTCTCGAGTGCGCTATCGGCAGCGTCGAGGGAGGCGGACCGGTTCTTCTCGCCCGTGACGTTCTCCGAGCTCTCGTCGGCAATGACGAGCTCCAGGTCATAGGTAAACGCGCCGGTTCCGTAGGCCATGCTCGTGGCTCCCGTGAGCATGTCGTTTACCACACCGGCCGTCACGAGCAGCGCCACGGAGACCGCGAGCGAGATCGTGGCAACGCGAGCCTTGCCCGCCGAGACCGAGAGCGTGCGCCGGGCGAGAAACGCCGGCACGCCCCCAAGAAGCGCGGCAATGCCGCGAGGTCGCCTGAGGTCTCTGGAGAGGCTGTCCGTTGCCGCGCGGCGGTGACGGAAGACGCGGCGCAGGCGGCGGTTGGGCCGGACGTCCGAGGACTGTCGTATGGCGTCCACGGCGGAGACGCGGCCGGCGCGCCCCGCGGGTATGGCCGCGCTCACCAGCAGCGTGAGAATGGCGAGAAGTACCGTGACGCCCACGCACCACGGGCGCACGACGAGCACGATGTCCGACGAGGTGCCCACCATGCGCGCCCATCCCGTGCCGGTGACGGCAAAGGCGATGGCCGCGCCCGCAAGGCCGAGGGCAATGCCGAGCGGGACGCCGATGGCGCCAATCACAGCTGCCTCCACAAGTACTGTGCGCCTGAGCTGACGCCTTGAGGCGCCGAGCGAGGAGAGCAGGCCAAACTGGCGCGTGCGCTCGGAGACCGAGATGGTAAAGGCGTTTGAGATGAGGCTCACCGCGGCAATGACCACGACCATGGCGAGCGTGGCGGCGAACATGCCCAGCGTATCGAAGGCAAGGCGGTCAGGGGCAAGGCCCTCGTAGGAGAGCAGGCCCCTGTTGAGGGTGCTCTCCCTGCCGCCGTCAAGCGGGCGCACAGACTCAACAAGAGCCGTGAGCTCGTCGTAGCTGGAACAGGTTGTCGAGAAGTACGCGTTGGTCCGGGGAATGGACGCACCCCCGGAGTCCGAGGCGCTCACGAAGCCCACGTAGCCGGGGATCTCCCAGTCCGGCTCGACAAAGCCGACCACGGTGTAGGTGCGCCGATCCGCCGTGCCCTCGAGCGTCTCAGCGATGGATCCCCCCTCCACGTTGACGGTGCCGTCAGGGCCGATGCCCGTGACTATGCTCCGGTACGTGACTGAGCTCTCGGCGCCGGCCTCCCAGCTCGTGCCGTCATCGTTCGTGACGATGCGCCGCCCGAGCGCGAGCGTGATCTCAGAGCCAACCTCGAGCGGTCCCTCCGCCATAACCCCGGCGTCGACGCCAGGCAGCTCGGAGGCCCCGGTCGTGAGCTCCACGCCGGAGAGGTTGGAGGTGAGCGCGATCTCGCCGTCCTTCTCGGGAAGGCGTCCCGAGGCGATGACGGGGGAGGGGTGCACCTCGTAGGCGAGGTCGTCCTTCAGGCGGGCCGTGCCTCCTTGCTCCTCGGGAAGCGCCAGCACGCTGAGATAGGTTCCGTAGCGCTCGGCGTCAGCGGCCGAGAAGGGCGCGGCCCCGAGGTCGCGCTGGGTGGCGAGACGGTCGAGCTTCTCGCCCGCAACGTCTCGCAGCGTCTGGAGCTCCGCGTCGTCCGTTGCCGGGAAGCCCACCTGCCAGACGCCGCCCGTCTCCCTGCTCTGGTTGGCGAGGCCCTCCTGCAGGCTCGTGACGCTTGCGAGCACCGCCATGAGCAGTCCCGTGGCAAGGGCCACGCCCACTATGGTGACCACGGTGCGCACGCGGTTGGCTGTAAGCGAGCGCAGCGTGAACCGCACGAACACGGAGTGATTCAATTGGGGACAGACCCCTTTTGAATCATCGGACTCATGATTCAAAAGGGGTCTGCCCCCAATTGAATCACGTGAGTGCCGGGCAGCCATCACATCACGTCCGACCTGAGGGCCTCGACGAGGTTCATGGCGTGCGTCTTGCGCAGGGCGTAGCCGGCGCTCACGGCGAGCACGGCAACCACCACGGCAAACGCCACGGCCACGTGGCCCCACGGCATCTCGAGGACGAGCGTGGAAATCGAGGCGCTCATCGCCTGGAAGAGCGCGTAGTTTATGAGCGTTGCCAGCATCACGCCGCCGATGAGGCCCTTCAGGGCAAAGTCGGAGCACTCGATGACGATCATGCGGCGGAAGCTGCGCCGTCCCATGCCCGCGGACTGCAGCGTCGCGAACTCTCGCGTGCGCAGCATGAGCCCGGACGCGATGGTGTTGAAGACGTTGGCCACCGAGATCGCAAGCGTGATTGCCACAAAGCAGTAGAGGAACACGTTGACGGTGAGCTCCATCGCGCGGTTCTGGCGCGCCAGCTCAAGGAGGTTGTACGCGCCGACTGAGCCGTAGTCCCCGATGCCTTCCAGCGCTTCCTCGAGTGCGTCGAGCGTCTCGGCGTCGTTTGCCCCCGGCTCGAGCGTCGCGTAGACCGTGCTCGAGGACATGCCCCGGCGCACGGTCTCGTCGGCGCCGCTCGCCGCCACGGCGCGCGCGGGCAAGATGACGTTGGGGGCGTTGACGGCAAGCTCGTCTGTCGAGAAGGACACGGCGTCGCCAAGGCTCTCGGCGTAGGCGGCCACGGGCACCTGCGCGACGGCGGTCATCCCCAGCTCGTCCGCCGGCACGGCCACGACGGTCTCCATCGTGTCGTCGTCGGTGGTGACGAGGCCGAAAGTGCCGTCGTCTGCGGGTCCGAGCCACTGGTCCGAGGCCATGCGCTCGGGGTCTGCGTACAGCTCGATCGTGCCCGAGGAGCCCGTGAAGGGGCGTACCGTGCCGTAGGTGTCGCTGTTGGTGACGTCTGCGGCGTTGAGGACGACGCAGGAGAGCGTGGCAGGGTCCCTCTCGGCGTCCGAGAGGCCAAGCGACTCTGCGAGTGCGCGCCACGTGGCGTCGTCGAGGAGCACGACGTTGGCCGATCCGTAGCCGGTCGCGTCAAGGTAGTACGCGCCGTAGGGGCTCTCCTGGGCAAAGATGTCGAGTGAGTTGGCGCTCACGCCGTCCGCGCCGACGCTGAACGTCACGGAGCCTTGCGAGGTGACGCTTGCGGTCTCCACGCCGTCGATCTGTTCGGCGCGCTCGACGAGCCCGTTGGCCTGCGCCACGAGGTCGCCGGTGGGGACGTAGTCTTCGTCCGTCTCGGCGAAGAGGTACACCATGAGGTCGGCCGTGCCCGTGTCGATGTAGCCCGTGGCGCTATGGAGGTAGTCGCTCACGATGCCGGCGGTCACGAGCAGCGCCACGGAGACGGCGAGGGCGATTACGGAGACCCGCTGCTTGCCGGCTGAGACGGCGAGTGTTCGCCGGGCGAGAAACGCCGGCATCCCGCCGAGGCGCGCCGCAAGGCCGCGGGGCCGGCGACGGTCGGCGGAGAGGTCGTCGAGTGCCGTGCGGCGGCGGGCAAAGATGCGGCGCAGGTGTCGGCTCGGGCGGACGTCGGCTGAGGAGCGAATGGCGTCAACGGCAGAGACCCGGCTCGCGCGCAGGGCGGGCGCGAAGGAGCTCGCAAGCAGCGTGACCGCCGAGAGCCCGACGGCGAGCGCGAGGTCGCCAGGCGCCACGACCAGGCTCACCGAGGTCGTCTCCCGCAGCATCGCAGTCCAACCGTCGGCCGTGAGGGCAAAGGCGACGGCGGCTCCGCCCACGCCGAGCGCGAGCCCCAGCGGGATGCCAACGAGCCCGAGGATTGCGGCTTCCACGAGGACGGTCCTTCTCAGCTGGCGGCGCGATGCCCCGAGCGACGAGAGCAGGCCAAACTGGCGCGTGCGCTCGGAGATGGAGATGGTGAAGGCGCCCGAGATGAGCGAGACGGCGGCCACCATGATCACGACGGCGAGCACCGCCGCGATCTGCGCGAGCGAGTCGATGATGGCGCGGCCCCGGTCGAGGCCCTGGTAGATGAGAAGCGTCGTATTGTAGCTCCATGAGTCGATGCCGGCGGAGACGAGGGTGTCGCCGATTTGCCCCGCGCTCTCATAGCCAATGGTCGAGAAGTACGCGGTGCCGGCGACCCCGCCGGAGGCGGTTGCTGCGGGCTCGTCATAGCAGACGAAGGCGGCGCTACCCGTCTCGTAATCCGTCTCGACGAAGCCGACCACGGTATAGGCGCGCGGCTCGCCGACGTCGGAGAGCGTCTCACCGTCCATCAGCGAGGCGCCGGAGTGCAGGCGATATGTCGGATCCGTGCCGTCATGGCGCTGGCCAAGCGCGAGTGAGATCGTGGAGCCCACCTCGAGCGGGCCTTCAGAGACGGCTCCGGCCTCGATTCCGGAGATGTCGGAGGGACCGGCCGTGAGCTCGGCTCCCTGCAGATACGCGGGTAGCGCGATCTCCCCCGTGCGCTCGGGGAGGCGCCCCTCGGCCACGGTGGGCTTGGGGATGACGGCGTACTGGTCATCGCCGGCCGACCGCGCGGTGCCGGCCTGCTCCTCGGGCGGGGAGAGCACGCCGAGGTACGTGCCTGACTCCTCGGCGCTCTCGGCACTGAGCGCGGCGGCCCCGAGGTCGCGGCGCAAAGCGAGCCGGTCGAGGTGCTCGCCCGTGGCGGCGCGCAGCTCGTCGATCTTCTCGGCGTCCTCGTAGGTGAAGCCGGCCTGCCAGACGCCGCCGGAGGCGCACGACTGGGCTATGAGCGCCGCGCGCAGGCTCGTCACGCTCACGAGCACCGCGGCGAGCAGGCCCGTGGCAAGGGCAACGCCCACCACGGTGACGACCGTCCTCACTCGGTTTGCGGCAAGCGAGCGCAGCGTGTACCTCACGAACACGGAGTGATTCAAATGGGGACAGACCCCTTTTGAATCATGAGTCCAATGATTCAAAAGGGGTCTGTCCCCATTTGAATCACCGAAGTGCTTGGCGGCCATGGCTACCTCGCTCTCGTGTCGGAGGCGATGCGGCCGTCCTCGAGTGCGATCACGCGGTCTGCGGAGAGGGCGATGTCCTCGTCGTGGGTGATCACGATGAGCGTCTGTCTGAGCTCGCGGTTGGACTTACGCAGGAGGGCCATGATCTCGGCGGAGTTCTTGGAGTCGAGGTTGCCCGTGGGCTCGTCCGCCAGCACGACGGCCGGCGCGTTCATGAGGGCGCGCCCGATGGCCACGCGCTGCTGCTGACCGCCGGAGAGCTGGTTGGGGAGGTGGTGCTCGCGGCCCACGAGGCCGAGAACGTGGAGCAGGCCCTTGAGGCGGCGCTCGTTCACCGCGCGGCCGTCCATGAGCACGGGCAGGCACATGTTCTCCACCACGTCGAGCACCGGCACGAGGTTGTAGAACTGATAGACCAGCCCGACCTCGCGGCGGCGGAAGACCGCGAGCTGCTCGTCAGAGCGCTCGAAGACGTCCTCGCCGTTGAGGTAGACGGTGCCGGACGTGGGACGGTCCACACCGCCAATCATGTGAAGCAGCGTCGACTTGCCCGATCCCGAGCTGCCGATAATGGCCACGAACTCGCCGGCTGCCACCGAGAAGCTCACGTCGTCGAGCGCGCGCACGGCGGTGTCGCCGGTGCCGTAGGTCTTGGTCAGGTGCTCAATCCGCAGAATGTCCATGCTGCCTCCTCGTGGTCATTGTCAATTCTATGGTGTGGGAGGCACGCTGCGCCCGCGTGACGCACGAGTGACGATTCTGTAAGGCAAGGCGTGACAATTGGGACAGGGCAAACCGTCACGCCCTGTCACACCGTGGCCTTGAAGAAAACGATGTCGAAGCATGCGCCGCCGCCCTCGACGTTGCCGGCGCGGATGGAGCCGCCCTGCGCCGTGACGAGGCTCTTCGCGAGCGCAAGCCCAATGCCCACGCCGGCCGGATCTACCTCGGAGCCCGCGTCCTTCTCGCCCTGGGCCTCGCCGCCCCGATAGAAGCGCTCGAAGACGTGCGGCAGGTCCTTGTCGGAGATTCCGGGACCGGTGTCCTCAACGCGCAGCCGGAAGGCGAGCGAGTCCTCCGAGCAGCTCACGCGCACCGTACCGCCCGCCGGCGTGTGCTCGAGGCAGTTCTTGAGGACGTTCTCGAGCGCCTCTGCCGTCCAAGCCACGTCCCCCTCAAAGCCAGCACCCGCCTGCACGTTGCGAACGAGCGCGACGTCGGCAAGGTCAAACGCCACGGCCAGCGGCTCGGACGCCCGTGCCACAAGCTCTGAGCCTTCCACGCGCCCGCGCACGAAGCGCACCACGCCCGCGTCGATGCGCGCGAGCTTGAGCAGGGACGAGACGAGCCA
>CASEGE010000174.1 GCA_949287335.1 uncultured Olsenella sp.
CGCATGAGCGCGGGAGGTCTTAACTGCGTCTGCGCCCGCGCGAGCGCCGCAACGGCGCCGCGACGACGGGCGAGGGGAGGGGGCGCGCAACACGCCGGTACCCGAGCCCACCAGCGACCGGTCAACTCCTTACGCCGGGGCGTCCGTGACCCCGGCGGTCCCGCGCGGCGCGCCGGAACCACCAGAAGAAAAAGAGACGCCCCCGCAGCGCTGCCACGCGGCGGGGGCAAAGCGACCTGACAGGAGGTCTAAGCATGAGTCTACCAGCAATCCCGCCGCCCCTGGACGGCGAGCTGCCCGTGGCCGTCGCCAGGGCGGCCGAGGAGACCGGCTACAGCCGGTCCGTCATCAACAAGCGCATCGAGCGCGGCATCCTGCCCGCCGTCATGCCCATGGGGTACCAGCGCGGCCGGATGGTCTACGTCAGTCAGCTCAGATTCGTCATGGAGAGGCCGGTGGTGGTCGCATGATCCTCGAGTTCCTGGCCGGGACGCACCCGGCAGCGCGACGGGCGGGCGAGTGGCTCGACGCGCACCCCGTCGTCGCGCTCGCGGTCTTCCTGATGGGCATGCTGCTCGCGTCGGTGAGGTGGTGACCGTGCCGACCTTCGACGACTTCAAGCCCTGCAAGGGCGTCCCGGAGAGGAAGCGCGGGTTCACTTCGGCCCACGCCGCGACCATCCGGGCGTTCCTGCGCTCCGGCGTCGAGTGCGCGCGCTACGAGTGCGAGACGCCCCAGCAGGCCAAGAGCTACGTCTCGCTCCTGAGGGGCGCCTCCAAGGGCCGGCCCGTGACCGTGTCCCAGCGCGGCAAGTGCGTCTACCTGAGCAAGGGGGCGCCGCGATGACCGACGACCTCATGCGCAAGTCCACCGTCACGCCGGAGGAGCTGGCCGAGCTGGCGAAAATCCCCGGCAACGAGTCCGTCATCGTCCCGCGCTCGGCGCGACCGGCGCGGGTCGACAACGTCCGCGTCTGCGTGCGCCTGTCCGGAACCCCGGAGATACCGATGCTCGCTGGCGAGACGCTCGCCGTCTTCGTGCGCACGCACGACCGAGACATGGCCGAGGAGGTCGCCCGCGCGGCGCTGCACGCCCACGGGCTGAAGGGGGAGGTCATCTCGTGAGCACCAAGTCCAAGAAGCGGGGCAGCGAGTACGAGGCGCGGGTCCGCAACTTCATGGCCGGCTCGCTCGGGCAGCCCGGCATCGAACGCCGCGCGCTCCACGGCGTCAACGACATGGGCGACATCTTCGGCATCGACGTCCACGGCTTCAGCTGCATCGCCGAGTGCAAGTCCGTGCGCCGCCCGGACATAGACGCCTACCGCGCCGAGACGCTCAGCGAGCGCGACGCGGCCGGGGCGGACATCGGCGTCCTGGTCTGCGCCGGGTACTCCGCGCCCTCGGAATCGTTCCCGCAGGGCAAGCGCCTGCCGACGCGCCTCTCGACCGTCCACATCACCCTGCGCGACCTCGCGCTGCTCGTGCCCGAGCTGACCCTCGCCGAGGGCTTCGAGGAGTACGGGGACGCAATCTGGGTGCAGATGACGCTCGCCGAGTTCTGCCTGCTGGCATACGAATAGGAGGACATGACATGAACAAGTACTTCGAGAAGAACTACCTCCAGGAGGTCGACGTCGACCTCTTGGGGGAGGCGCTCTGGAGCACGTTCCGCACCCTCGTGCACAACCTCGAGGTCAGGGACGCCGCCCCGCACCTCAAGCGCAGGTGCATCGAGGGCCGCGAGGGCGACGTCGAGGAGAACGTCGCGGCGGTCGCCCTGATGATGGTCGCGAACTGCGAGGCCCTGCTCTCCAGGCTCGACCCCGCGGCCGTCGAGAGGGCCCTCGGGGACGTGGAGAAGAATCTCGCGAAGAGCCCCAAGGAAGAGCTCGGCGACGCGCTGCGCGCCTTCCTCGGCATCGAGTAGGGGGCGACATGGCTAACAACGTCAAAGTGAGCGGAGGCGTGAGCTTCTGCGGCCTGCTTGCGATAGCGTTCATCGTCCTCAAGCTCGTCGGGGTGGTCGACTGGGCGTGGTGGGTCGTGCTAGCCCCCCTGTGGGCCCCGGTGGCGCTCGCGGTGGTCATGGGCTCGATAGCAGCGGTCCTGAAGGGGCTCGAAAGGAGAGTGAGGGGATAGGCATGGCAGACGAGAAGGTCATCGACGTCGAGCCCGAGGTCATCGAGGCCCCGGCGGCGCTGACGGAGGCGGACCGCTGGCTCGCCGAGCAGCGCGAGAAGGTCGCGGCGCGCCGCGGCACGTTCCACGCCTTCGACGTGACGACGCCCGAGCAGTACCGCGACGCCAAGGCGCAGCGCAAGGCCCTGCGGGCCCTCATCAGCGAGGTCGACGGGGACAAGAGGCGCATGACGGCGCAGCTCCGAGACACGCTCAGCCGCTTCAACTCCGAGGTGGGCGGCATCCTCGCCGACCTCATCGAGGAGGACGTCCAGTACAAGGGCGAGATTGAGCGCTGGGAGCGGCAGGTGGTCTCCGAGCGGTGGGGCCGCATCGAGGGGCGCTACCGCGACGAGTACCCCGACATGGCCGCCCAGGTGCCGCTCGAGCGCCTCAAGGCGCGCTACGGCGCCGACTGGAAGGGCGACAACTACGGCACGAAGGAGGCGAAGCTCTGGCAGGGCGTGGAGGCGGCCGTGGCCGACGTCGCGGCCGGGCTCGAGACCGTCGGCGCCCAGACGCACGTCAACGGCGTGCCGCTCACCGACGAGGACCGCACGGACCTCGTGGCGGAGTACCTGCGCACGCTCGACATGGCCGGCGCCCTGCGCACGACGCAGGAGCGCG
>CASEGE010000175.1 GCA_949287335.1 uncultured Olsenella sp.
CTTCTCGGACGGGCGCGCCTCGCGCTTGAGGTAGCCGCCGGGGATGCGGCCCACGGCGTACATCTTCTCGATGAAGTCGACCGTCAGCGGGAAGAAGTCGTAGTCCTTGCGCTCCTTGGAGACCACCGCGGTGAGAAGGACTGTGGAGTCACCGCACTTGACGAGGCAGGCGCCGGTGGCCTGCTTGGCCAGCTCGCCGGTCTCGAGCACATAGTGCTTGCCGTAGAGGTCGAACTCGTGTGTACCCTTTGCCATGTCTGTTCCCTGATCTCCGTCTGCCCCGTTGCAGACGGGCCGTCTCGGCGGCCGCCCGGCCGCCCGTCCGCGCTTCTCGCGGACAAACCAAAGAAGGGGCGCCCGCGGGCGCCCCTCCGAATGACCGCTTTACTGGATGTTGTCGCGGATGCCGAGGCTCTTGATGAGGGTGCGGTAGTCCTCGATGTTGCGAGCCTTGATGTAGGAGAGCAGACGACGACGCTTGCCGACGAGCATCAGAAGGCCGCGACGGGTGTGGAAGTCCTTCGGGTGCGTCTTCATGTGCTCCGTGAGGCCCTTGATACGCTCGGTGAGCAGAGCCACCTGAACCTCAGCGGAACCGGAGTCCTTGTCGTTGGCGCCGTACTGCGCGACGAGCTCGGCCTTGCGCTCCTTGGTAACTGCCATGTCAAACCACCTTTCACATAGATTCGCCCCGAACTGGGATGGCCGTCAGGCAGTTGGCGGACCTCCAGGTACGGGGTATTGACCTGCGGTATGGTACCACAGACGACGTGCGAGCGCGAGGCTCTTCTCGCCTACGCGGCTTCTCCACGAGAAGGACGAGAGGAGCCGAAGAGCCGAAGTGCCAATGCGGCTAGTGTCGGCAGGCCTCGACAAACGCCGAGAAGATCTTGCGGCTCGGCTCGTCAACGGTATGGGAGAACTCGGGGTGCCACTGGAGCGCCCAGCAGAATCGCGAGGCGGGGCGCCACACGGCCTCGACCACGCCGTCGGGCGCCTCAGCCATGACCTCAAGCCCTGGGGCCACGTCACGAAGCGCCTGGTGGTGAAAGCTGTTCACGGGCAGCTCGCCCTCTCCCACGCACGCCGCGAGCGGCGTCTCCGCTAGCACGTCAACCACGTGAACCGGGTTCTCGTAGGGAGCCTTGCCGTGGTGCTCGACCTTAGAGGGCCTCTGCTTGGGGAGATCCTGCCAGAGCGTGCCGCCGAGGATAACGTTGAGCGCCTGGAGGCCGCGACAGATGCCGAGAAGCGGCAGGTCGCGCTCAAGGGCTTCCTGGACGAGAAGGGCCTCCATGGCGTCACGCTCCGGGCAGAGCTCGCCGCAGAGGGCGACGAGCCCGGGGTCCTTCTCGCCGTAACGCGCCGGATCGACGTCCTGGCCGCCGGTCACGACGAGGCCGTCCACGGCATCGAGGGCCCGAGCCTGGACATCGCGGTCATCGGTGAGCGGCAGCATCACGGGCACGCCACCCGCCTCGAGAACGGCGTCGAAGTACCCCGGCAGCATCCACAGGCTCTCGCGGCCATAGTCGACAAGCGGCACGACGCCGATCAGCGGATTTCTTGACACGAGGCTCCCCTCTCGCAACGGCAACGGCCGCTCATTATGCCAAAAATGATTCAAAAGGGGACTGTCCCCTTTTGAATCACACGCCCGCGAGAAACTCCATGGCGCGCAGACGCGCGTCCAGATGCGTTGCCGCCCAGGAGTGCGCCGTCCCAAGGAGGAAGACGGCCGTCTCCGCCTCTATCTCGCTGCCGAGAAGCTCGTCAAAGGTGCACGCAATGAGTGCTCGCAGCCACGCGAGCTGCCCCGCGCCAACCGGCTGCGCGCCCGCAACCTCGCGCGCGCAGCTCGAGCAGAGGGCACCGCCCGCCGCGGACGAGAAGAACGTCATCGCCTCGTCGCCGCAGGCGCAGCAGCCGTCGAGCTCGGGACGCCAGCCGCCGTGCGCGAGCACCTTCATGACGTAGGCCGACACGACGAGGTCGAGGTGAGGCTGGTCCTGCGCCTGCTCGCAGGCCTCAAGGGCGCGCGCGCAGATGGGAAAGAGAAAGTGGTCGGGCGCGTCCTCAAAGCACGTGAGGCGAGCCACCTCCGCGACGGCGCCCGCAGCGGCCACGCGCTCGTACTCGCCGCGAAGCCGTGCATGCGGGTTTGCGAGCGAGGCCTCCGATATGACGTCGAGCGAGCGACCCGCGGCGATGAGAAAGTCCGTCTGCGAGAAGAGCTCCACGCGGGCGGCGAGGCGTCCGCCCGGTTTGCGTGCCCCCTTGGCAACGGCACGGACGGCCGACCCGTCCTCGGTGAGAAGCGACAGGATGAGGTCCTGCTCGCCCAGCTTGGTGCGGTCGAGCACAATCGCGCGGGTACGATAGGTGCGCCTCCCGGCCACGCTACTCCTCCAGGCCGTATCCCAGGCGGCGAATCTCCCGCTCGTCGCGGCGCCACTGTGGGGCAACCCTCACGGTAAGGTTGAGGTAGACCTTGCACCCCAGGAGGCGCTCGATGTCGCGGCGGGCCTCGATGCCAACGCGCTTGATCATCTGGCCTCCCCGCCCGAGCACGATGCCCTTCTGCCCGTCTCGCTCCACGAGGATGGTGGCCTCGATGGAGGCGTGCCCGTCATCGGCGTAGTCAATCTCGTCGCAGAGCACGCCCACGGAGTGCGGGAGCTCCTGCCTCAGGTGCAAGAAGAGCTTCTCGCGCACAAACTCGGCCACCAGGTCCTCGGGCGTGGCGTCCACGTCCATGTCGTCCGGGAACCACTTGGGGCCCTCCGGGAGATGCGCCGAGACAAGGTCGAGAAACGCGTTGACGTTGAAGCCCTCGGTTGCGGAGACCACTAGCTCGTCGTCGAAGGCGGCAAGGGCACGCGCCGCCTCGAGCTGCGCCGAGACCTGCTCGGGCCCCGCAATGTCCGCCTTGGTGAGGACGAGCAGCTTGTAGGCCGCGTCCGACCCGTCAACGTGGCGCGCCACCCACTCGTCCCCGCGCCCGACGGGCTTGGTTGCGTCAACGAGAAAGGCGACCACGTCCGCGTCGGCGAGCTCTGCAAGGGCGGCCTTGTTGAGCTCGGAACCCAGCGCGTCCTTGGGCTTGTGCAGGCCCGGCGTGTCGATGATGACGAGCTGGGAGTGGTCGGTGTTGATCACCGCGCGCATGCGACGGCGCGTGGTCTGAGCAACAGGGCTCGTGATGGCGATCTTCTCGCCCATGCATGCGTTGAGCAGGGTGGACTTCCCTGCATTGGGACGTCCCACCAGCGCGACAAAGCCGCTGGTGAAAGGTGTGGCGTTTGTGCCCATCAAACCTCCGGTAGAGCTGTTGGCTAAAACTTGGCGAGAATGGCGTTCAGGAAGACGAGGACGCCCACAATGCCCACGAGAAGCGAGAGGACCCAGACGGCGGCCGCGGCAATGTCCTTGGCGCGTCCGGCGAGCGGGTGAAACTCAGGCGACACGAGGTCGACGACGGTCTCGACCGCGGTATTGAGAAGCTCGGCGGTGATGACCATGCCGCAGCAGAGCAAGATGATGGCCCAGCTTATGAGGTCGAGCTGCAGGGCAAGGCCGGCAACGATGGCGCACGCCCCAGCCGCGAGCATGACCTTGATGTTGCGCTCGGTGGCAACGGCGGTCCTGAAGCCCTGAATGGCAAAGAGGAAGCTCTTGCGAAAATCTGGGTGGTCGCTCTTCGATCCGGGAATCATTCGTCGGCGTCCTCTCGGTGAAGGGTGAGAATGACTCCCGTTATGGGGGCGTCACAGGGCATGAGGGCAAGAAGCTCCTCCTCGCGCGCCTCCATCTGAGAGGCCTCCTCCTCGTCAAGGTGGTCGTAGCCCAGCAGGTGCAGCAGGCCGTGGGTGAGAAGCAGCCTTAGCTCGTCGGCGTGGGTGGTCCCAAAGGAGGCGGCCTGGCGCTTGATATAGTTAGGCGCAAGAACGATATCGCCCAGCTCGCAGGGCTCCCCGGGCGCAAGCGACGGGTCGTCGGGGCGCTCGCACTCGAGGGAGATGACATCGGTTGCGCGGTCTACGTCGCGCCATGCGTCATTGAGCGCGCGAATGCGCTCGTCGCTCACAAGCGAGATGGAGACCATGCACGGGCGCTCGACGCCCTCCTCAGCGAGAACGAGGTCGCAGCACGCGCGCATCTCCTCCTCGGTAAGGGGGCCGCACACGCCTTCCTCGCAGGAAAAGTCGTACTCATTGGCCATTGTGGCCTCCCTTCTGGGAAGCGTCGTCCGCATAGGCGTCGACGATTCGCGCAACGAGCGTGTGGCGAACGATGTCGTTTCTATCGAGGTCGACAAAGGCGATGTCCTCGATGCCCGAGAGGACGCGCCGCGCCGACTCGAGGCCGCCCACGCCGCCAAGATCTCGCTGGGACGCGTCACCCGTGATCACGAACTTGGACGAGAACCCCAGCCGCGTGAGGAACATCTTCATCTGCTCGGGCGTGGTGTTCTGCGCCTCGTCGAGAATGACGAAGGAGTTGTTGAACGTGCGGCCGCGCATGAAGGCGAGCGGGGCGATCTCGATGACGCCCTGCTCGATGAGGGCGTTTCCGCGCTCCATGTCCGTCATGTCAAAGAGCGCGTCGTAGAGCGGGCGCACGTAGGGGTCGAGCTTCTCGGCAAGCGTGCCCGGGAGGTAGCCAAGCGACTCCCCCGCCTCCACAACGGGACGCGTGAGGACAATGCGGCCAACCTCGCGACGCTTGAGGGCGGCAACCGCCATCGCCATGGCGAGGTAGGTCTTGCCCGTTCCGGCCGGCCCGATGCCAAAGGTGACGGTGTTTCTCCGAATGGACTGAACGTAGCGCTTCTGACCGGCGGTCTTGGGACGGATGGCACGGCCGTGATAGGTAAGCAGGATGTCGTCCGTGGCAAGGTCAAGGCGCTCGGCGCCGTGGCGAACCTGGTCGACAATGAGGTCGACATCTGTTGCACTGGGCTTCTCGCCAGCCTCTACCAGACGAATGAGTCGCGAGAAGACCGAGGTCAGCTGATCCACCACCTCAACGGGACCCGAGAGCGCGACCTGGTTTCCCCTTACCGAGACCATGGCATCAAAGTTGGCCTCGATGCGACGCAAGAGGGCGTCGGCCGGGCCCATGAGGGCGGTCGGGTCAACCGAGTCGGGAATCGTGAGACGAACCTGGGTGGGCTCCATGCTCCTCCTGTATGTAGCGTGTTCACACATGATGATAGCGGAACGGGGTTCCCGTGACACATTTCCAGAAATGAGTTGGGGCTTGGACTCATTTCCGCAAGTGAGTCACGATGCTGGACTCACTTCCGAAAATGAGTTGGGATTTCGACTCACTTGCGGAAGTGAGTTGAAACTTGTGCCGAGCGCCCGAAAAACTGTGCGATTTCAACTCACTTCTGGAAACGAGTGCCGAGAAGGACTCACTTCCGTAAATGAGTCGAGGCGCCTTGGAGCGAGGGGCCTACCGGTGCCGCAGGGTCCCTGAAACTGCGGGAGCTACAGGGCCTGCGCGGTAAGCGTCGCGTCGTCACGCACGCCGGTAATCGTTACCGGAACGAGGGAGTCCACGGGCACCGACGGGTCGATCGTCACGTCAAAAAGGCCACCGGTTACGCCGCGCCCCGGATACTGCACCACGACGAGGTCCTTCTCGCCCACAAGCGTTTGAGCCTCGGCAAGGCGCAGCTCGTTGGCAAGCGCGCGGGCTCGATGGCTTCGAGCGGCGCTCACATGTGGGTCCACCTGGTCCGGCATCGTTGCCGCGGGGGTCCCTGGACGACGCGAGTACCTAAAGACGTGCATCTTGGCAAAGCGCATCTCGCGACAAAACGCAAGAGACTCCTCGAACTGCTCGTCCGTCTCACCGGGAAAGCCGACGATGAGGTCTGTGCCAATCGCCACGTGTGCGATACGCTCGCGCGCGATACCAACCACACGCCGGAAGAGGTCCGTTCGATAGACGCGAGCCATGCGCCTGAGCGTCTCGTCGCATCCAGACTGCAGGCAGATGTGCAGAAACGGAGCAACGCGCTCCCCTGCCGCGGCCATGACGTCACAGAGCTCCTCGGTCACATCGGGCGGCTCTATCGAGGAGAGCCTTACGCGCTCGACGTCGGTGCGCTCAAGGAGAAGGTCGAGAAGACCGGGCAGCCCGAGCACGCCGTCGCGATAGCTTCCGAGGTTGATGCCGGTGAGCACCACCTCATGGGCGCCGCGCTCCTGGGCGGCGCGCACCGCCTCGACGACCCGCTCGCTTGACAGCGAGCGGGCGGCCCCTCGCGCCCGCCACACGATGCAGTACGTGCAGCGGTTGTCGCAGCCGTCCTGGATCTTGATTCCGGGGCGCGTACGTCCCGTGGGGGTTGGCGTGAGCGCTGGGATGGCGCCGGAGCCGCATCCGGCAGAAAGGCCAAGCTCGGAAAGGACGCGCCCGGCAACGTGGGACTTCTCGCGCTCCACCACGACATTGGGCGCAAGGGCCTCGAGCTCATCGGCAAAGAGATTGGCCACGCACCCCGTGGCCACCACAAGCGGCGCGCCCGGAAGGCCGGCGGCGTGGCGCACGGCCTTCCTCGTCTTGGCCTCTGCCTCGCCGGTTACGGCGCAGGTGTTGACCACGATGACCCTGGCATCACGCTCCGAGACCACCTCGACGTCAGAGCGCTCGAGCTCAGAGGCCATGAGATCGAGCTCGACACGGTTAACGCGGCACCCAAGGTTCACGAGCGCGACGCCGTGACGCACCTCGCCGGCTGCATCCGCCGTCACTTGCGCCCCTTGAACGGGTTCTTGGGCGCGTGCCAGCGCTCCTTGGCAAAGTGCTCGGCCGCCTTGTCAGCGGCGCGGGACTCGCCCTCCTCCTGGGCGCGCTCCTCCCCCGTTGTAGCGTCCTCGTCAAGGGACCGCTCGGCGACAAGAGCGGCGATGTCGAGGAGCTGCTTCTTGGTGAGGTCGCGCGGGGTCTCGATGCGCACGACCGCGATGAGGTTGCCGCGGGCGATCATGCCCATGCGCGGCATGCCGCGGCGCTCGACGACGATCTGCTGGCCGTACTGGCACCCTGCGGGCACCTCGACGGTGACGCGCTCGCCCTCCATGATGCCGTCGATGGTGACGGAGGTGCCGACGATGGCCTGGAGCGAGTCCACCTGGACGGTGCAGTAGAGGTCATCGCCCTGGCGCTCGAAGCGCTCGTTGTCAGCCACCTCGATGCTCACGACGAGGTTGCCGCACGCGTCTCCGCGAAGGCCGGCCTCGCCCTTGCCGTCAACGGTTATCGTCTGACCGGTATGGACGCCGGCGGGCACCTGCACCTCGACCTTCTCGCGAGAGGGCGTGCGCCCCTGCCCCTCGCAGGTCTCGCAGGGGTGATCGATGACCTGGCCCTGACCGTGGCAGACCGGGCAGGTGGTCTGCGTCTGCATCTGGCCGAAGATGGTGCGCTGGACCTCCACCACGCGACCCGAGCCATGGCAGCGCTCGCAGGTGCGCATGCGACCACCCTCGGCGGCGCCGGTGCCGCCGCAGTCCTCGCAGGGGGCAAGACGCGTGTAGGCAACGGTCTTCTTGCAGCCCGCCGCCGCCTCCTCGAGCGTTATCTGAAGGCGAATGCCCATATCTCGGCCGCGCGTGCGCTGGGCCGACGCCCCGCGCCCTCCCATGCCACCAAAGAAGGAGTCAAAGATATCGCCAAAGCCAAAGCCGCCGCCCCCAAAGATGTCGGAGACGTCAACGTAGTCGGAACCAAAGCCGGCAGGCCCGTTCGGGTCACCGTAGCGATCGTAGTTGGCGCGCTTCTGGTCGTCGGAGAGGACGGAGTAGGCCTCGTTGACCTCCTTGAAGCGCTCCTCGGCGTCCGGAGCGTCAGAGACATCCGGGTGGAGCTTGCGCGCCTTTTTAAGAAAAGCGCGCTTGATCGTCTTGGCATCTGCATCACGAGGCACCTCGAGCACCTCGTAGTAGTCCTTCTTTGGTTCCACGAGCAATCTCCAGAGACCTGAAAACCAATACTCCGTTGGGCCTTATACCCAAAAGGAGGCGGAAAGCCTCGTTTCCGCCTCCCAAACCCTATCACTTTTTGGGTTACCAGATGTAGGGGTAGCCCATGTAGCCAACGCGGCCCAGACCCGAGGTGCAGGAGAACATCAGGGCAAAGACAAGGGCGATCATGAAGGCGTTTGAGGCGCCGTTGACAACCGCGATGCCCGCGTTTCTCCACCAGCGACCGCTCTTGCGGATGCCGTCGCGAACCACCAGGTAGATGCCAATTGCGATGGGAAGCACAATGAGGAAGACGAGCGAGGAGAGCGTCTGGGTGATGAGTCCGAGCGCGATGAACGGCACGGCAAAGCCGATGAAGTTGAAGCCGTTTGCCTGACCGCGCGTGAGACGCTCCTCCGGGATGCACACGCGGCAGACGAAGTCGCCCGTCGTGGAGCCGTTTGTGCCGGCGTTGCCCATGCCCGAGACGCGAACCTCGTCACCGTC
This sequence comes from uncultured Olsenella sp., assembly GCA_949287335.1. Lineage (GTDB taxonomy): Bacteria > Actinomycetota > Coriobacteriia > Coriobacteriales > Atopobiaceae > Thermophilibacter. The sequence goes on from CASEGE010000175.1 coordinate 8,487, forward strand.
GTGGCTGCCGGCGGGGACCTCGACCACCACCTCGCTCGCCGAGAGCGTGCGCCCAGAGCCGCCGCATGCGTGGCAGGGGTCCGCGACCACGCGGCCCGTGCCCTCGCACTCGGGGCAGGTCATCATCATGACGCCAAAGAGGCCCGTGTCAACGGTGATGTGTCCGGCACCGCCGCAGGTGGGGCACGTCTCGGAGTGCTCCGACTGGACGGAGCCGGAGCCATGGCAGACGTCGCAGGAGACGTAGCGCTGGTACGTCACGCCTCGACGGGCGCCCTTGGCAGCGGTCTCCGCGTCAAGCGTGAGCTCATAGACAACGTCCGCGCCGGCGCGGGGGTTGTACGCGCGAGAGCGGCGCCTCGACGACGCACCGCCAAAGCCGGAGCCAAAGGGCCCCCAGCCAAACGGGTTGCCACCAAAGCCGCCAAAGGGGTCGGAATAGCCGCCCTGGGGACCCGACGGGGCTCCGTAGCCGCCAAAGGGAGAGCCGGAGCGCATGGCATCGTAGCGCTTGCGCTTGTCCGGATCGGAGAGCACCGCGTAGGCCTCGGAGACCTCCTTGAACTTCTCCTCGGCGTCCGGCGCCTTGTTCACATCGGGATGGAGCTTGCGTGCCTTGGTCTGAAAGGCCTTGCGAATCTCCTCGGTGGACGCGTCCTTCTCAACGCCGAGAATCGCGTAGTAATCCTTATCGTTCATCGATGCCATGTGGCATGTCTCCCTGCTGGCGATACGTCACAGATGGGGAGAATTATATCCAGAGAAGGTTGAAAAAGAGACGGCACCGCACGTTTCCGCGCAGTCCACACGCAGCCAAGCGCTGGCGAGAGGGACTTTAGTCCTCAAGCTCCATCTGGCGATACGACACGCCGCAGCGGTCGAGGATGTTCTTGGAGATGAGGTTGTCCTCCGTGCCGTTGTACTTGTCGTCGAGGTAGACCACCTCGCCGATCCCCGCCTGCACGAGCGTCTTGGCGCACTCGTGGCACGGGAAGAGCGTCACGTAGACCGTGGCCCCGGTCATGTCCTTGAGGGTGCCGCGATAGTTGAGGATGGCGTTGGCCTCGGCATGGATGACGTAGTTGTGCTTGTCGTAGAGTGGGTTGTCGGCCGTGCCCCACGGGAACTCATCGTCGTTGAGGCCGTGCGGCGTTCCGTTGTAGCCCACCGAGAGGATGCGGTGGTTGGTGTCGGCGATACAGGCGCCCACCTGCGTGTTTGGGTCCTTGCTGCGCAGGCTCGCCGCAACGGCGGCCTTCATGAAGAACTCGTCCCAGCTGATGACGTCTGTCCTCTTGCCCGGCATGGCACTCCCCTCTCGGATGCGTTTTACCTGCTAGCATGGCGCATTTGCAACAAGTGCGCAAGAGGGCGAGAAGAACCTGTGACGCAGACCGATTCTTGCGCTCATGAGGTGATGGGGCACGAATCGGGCCCGGCCGGAGGAGAGGCGGCCGGGCCCGTGGGCAAACGGGGCCTGAAACAGCCTACAGCTCGTTGGCGGCGGCGTAGGCGGTGCGGATGGCGCTCGCGATGTCGGCGGTGCGCTCGCCGGAGCAGTCGCCCACGTAGCACACGGGGACTGTGATGCCGCTCGCATCAAAAGGCGCCTTGCGAGACCCCACTGCCATGACGACCGCGTCGCACGCAATGGTGACGGGTTCCTCGTCGCACACGGCCTCGACACCCGTCTCGGTAATGGCGGTGACGCGCGTGTTCACGTGCTGCTCCACGCCCTTCTCGGCAAACTCGGCCATGATCGTGGGCAGGATGGTGCCGGACTCGCCGGACGCGATCTTGTCGAGCATCTCCACGATGGCCACCTCGCAGCCGCGGGCAAGCAGGTACTCCGCGGTCTCGGTGCCCACCAGGCCTCCGCCGATGACGGCGACCTTGCCAGACGGCTCCGCCTTACCGGCAAGCACGTCCCACGCGGAGAACACGTTTGAGCCTTCGGCGCCGTGCACCGGCAGGCACACGTTCTCCGCACCAACTGCCACGACAACGGAGTCAAAGGCGTTGAGCTCGTCGACGGTGGGCTCGTGACCGAGCACCACGTCCACGCCGAGCGTGGGCAAAACCGCCTCGTAGTACTCAACCGAGCGCATGATCTCCGCCTTGCGCGGCGGCGCGGCGGCGAGCTCGATCTGGCCACCGAGGCGCTCGGCGCGCTCGTAGAGCGTCACGGCATAGCCGCGCTTGGCGGCCACGCGCGCGGCCTCACAGCCCGCGATGCCGCCGCCCACCACGGCAACGCGCTTATCGCCCTCGCCGGGCTTGATGAAGATGGTCTCCTCGTCGCCGTTCTCGGCGTTGAGGACACAGGAGATGTAGCGACGGCCCTGGATGGCGTCGACGCAGCCCTTGTTGCAGTTGAGGCACAGACGCACCGGCTCGCCAGAGGCAACCTTGAGGGCGATGTCGGGGTCGGCGAGAAGGGAGCGCCCGTAGCCGATGACGTCAGCCTTGCCCTCCTCGAGGATCTTCTCGCCCGCCTCGGGGGTGATCACGCGACCGACGGTGGCAACGGGAATGCTCACGAGCGCCTTCACGCGCTCGGCAACGGGAAGCGTCCAGTTGTAGGGCATCGTGCCCATGGGCGGAATGGTGTCGCCCATGTTGCCGGTGTGGTTGGCCTGCGCCACCTGAATCATGTCGACGCCCGCCTTTTCGAGAAGGACGGCGAGCTCGCAGGCCTCGTCGGGCTCAAGGCCGCCCTTGCCGCGCTTGGAGCCGTCGGGGTTGGTCATGATGACGGGGAGCTTGTACTCCACCATGAGGCCGGGTGCCGCCTCCTTGATGGCTGCCACAACCTCGAGGGCGTAGCGCACGCGGTTCTCGAAGGGGCCGCCGTACTCGTCCGTGCGGTGGTTGAGCATCGTAGAGCAAAGCGAGCCCACCAGACGGTCACCATGGACCTCGATGGCGTCGACACCGGCCTTCTCGGCGCGGGCGGCGCAGGCGGCGATGGCGTCCCTGATCTGGGTGAGCTGCTCGACTGTGGCCTCGGAGACGAAATGCTGCATGTCGTGGTGGAGCTTGGCATAGGCCTGGTTGGCAATCTCCTTGGACTCGGCCATCTTGGCGGCAAAGGTCTCCATGTCGCCGGCGGCCTGGGCCTTCTGGCCCTCCATGGCCGCCATGCGCGAGGTCATGATGAGCCTGCCCACGCCCGGGACGTCGTACTCCGGGTGGAAGAGCTGCAGGGCGAGCTTGGCGCCGTGCGCGTGGACGGCATCGGCGAGGGCCGCGAAGCTCGGAATCTGCGAGTCGTCGCAGAGCTTGGGCGTGGGGCTCGCGGTGTTCACGGGCGCAACGTCACCGATCACGATGTAGGAGACCCCGCCCTTGGCGAGGCGCTCGTAGAAAGCGAGGCTGCGCGGGCCAATGGAGCCGTCACGCTCCTCGTAGCCGGTCGTGAGCGGCGGGAACATGATGCGATTCTTGAGCGTGAGGTTGCCGACCTCAATGGGCTCGAGCAGCTTGGACGTTGCCATGGGGTAATCCTCTCCGGAGTGGCCGCGGGCACGGGGCCCGATGGGAAGAGCGTAGGGCATGGGAGCGTTCCCGCGGGCGGGACTTCGGCGTAGCGCGCCCGCGACGTCGCGGGCGGCCTAGCAGCGCGCGTCAGCGACCTCGCCCGGAGCAAGCTCCCAGAGCGCGCCGTAGAGCTCGTTGCCGAGGAGCCAGCCGCGCTCGGTGGGTGCGAGGAGGCCTCCCCTCTCGGCGAGGAGCCCGTCGGCGAGAAGGGCCTCCAGCGTGGCGTCGAGCCGGGCGCCAAAGAGCTCGCGCGCCCGGGAGACGAGCTCCGGGCGGAGGCCCTCGACGAGCCGCGCTCCGAGCATAAGGTCCTCGGCGACGGCCTGCGGACCCGACAGGAACTCGAGCGAGAAGGACAGTGCGGAGAGGCGGGGGTCGGCAGCGAGCTCCCCCCTCCCCGTCCGGACCGTGAGGCGCGCTCGCACGGTGCCCAACGGAGGTTCGGGAAGCCTCCGGCAGGCCTCACGGAGCCTCAGGTAACCCTCGAGGTCGAGCATGCTCGAGGCGCCGGTCCCAAGCCCCAGATAGGGCACGCCCGTCCAGTACGCGATGTTATGACGACACTGCTTACCTGCGGCGGCGTAGCTCGCGACCTCGTAGCGATGATACCCGCAACCCTCAAGGAGAGCCTGAGACTGAGTCATTCTCGAGGCTTGAACCCCATCGTCGTTCCAGTCACAGGGATCGTCGGCGTAGCGGGCGTCGAGGGCGGTTCCCTCCTCGATCTGGAGGGGATACACGCTCACGTGGCCCACGCCCAGCGCGACGGTGCCCTCGACCGTGCGCGCCCACCCCTCGTCCGTCTGGCGCGGCGTGGCGCACATGAGATCCACGGAGACGTCGAGGTTCGACGCCACCGCGGCACTGACGCGCTCGCGCGCGCAGTCGGCATCGTGGAGCCTGCCGAGCTCGGCGAGCTCGGCGTCATCGAGGCTCTGCACGCCAATGGAGAGCCTCGTGGCGCCCGCCTCCCGCACGACGAGAAGGACCTCGTCGGCGAGCGAGTCCGGGTTGGCCTCGCAGGTGAGCTCGAGAATCCCCGGCGCGGAGGCGCGCACGGAGGAGACGAGCGAGCCGAGGTCCTTCTCGCCAAGAAGCGTCGGGGTGCCGCCGCCGACGTAGGCCGTCTCGCAACCCTCGAGCAGGCCCAGCGACTCCGCCTCAGTGATCTGGAGCTCAAGCGCACGGGCGTATGCGGCCATGAGCGGGTCGATCGCGGGCGTGGCCCACGAGGCGAAGTCGCAGTACGCGCACTTGCGCACGCAGAACGGTATGTGCAGGTAGAGCGCGCTCGTCATTGAGTTTCCATTAGGCTGATCGCCCGATCCAAGTCAACCGCATAACGCGGCCGTCCCTCGCTCTCGTACCGATTCAAATACTCCTGACAATCCTTGACAATTTGACGTTCGCCCTTCGCGAGGATCGAGAGGAGCTTTTCATAGTACTGGTTTCCCTCAGTACGAAACCTTCTGACCCTATCGCGGGTCACCGGGAACATCTTGATGTAGTGAACCCCATGCCGGTGACGAGACCTCGTGGTCGGACGTGGGGGCAGAGGGAAGAATTGGTCTTTGGGCACGTTCGGCGCGATGTTCGACCTCAGCGGAACCGCAAAGTCACGACGCACGCCGCGAAACTTCAGCCTCACGAGAAGAACGCATGGCCTCCCACGCTTCTGCATGAATTCCCGATCGTGAGACGACAGCAGGTCAACATAGCCGTCATCAATGGATACGAGCCTCATCGCCCTCCCTTTGAAAAAGGCGGGGCCCGCCAAAGCGAACCCCGCAACACGTGAGCGATATTCTACGCTTGCGCGCCCCGTCGCCCTCGGAGGCTATACGTACACGTGAGCCGAATTCTCAGCCGCGGCTCCCGGCAACCCCATTTTACCCGGTAAGCCGTCAAGCTTTCCCGTGAGGAGAAAAATCACGAACAGACCGCGGCGCGCACCTCTGCAGCCACAGCGAGAAACTCCTCGGCCGTGACACAGCTCATGGCGGCGTTTCTCCAGCGCGCTGCATCGGGCATGCCCTTGAAGTACCAGCCCGCAAGGCTGCGGGCTCGCTTGAGGTGGGCGCCGGTTGCCTCGAGCAGACGCACGTGGCACTCAAACGCCGCGATCTTCTCGGCAGCCGTGGCCTCGTGGCCCGAGAAGACCCAGGGGTTGCCATAGGTCCCGCGCGCGACCATCGCGGCCGTGGCACCGGTCTCGGCAAGCACGCGGCGCGCGGCGTCGTGCGAGAGGATGTCGCCAGAGGCGATCACAGGAACGGAGACCGCGTCCGCCACGCGGTCGATGACGCCCCAGTCGGCCTGCCCGTGATACATCTGCGTGGCAAAGCGCCCGTGCACGGCAACCGCCGCCGCACCCGCGTCCTCCATGGCGCGCGCGAGCTCGGGCGCCACCTCCTGGCCCATGTAGCGACCGCGGCGAATCTTCACCGTCACGGGAACGTCCGGCGCGCCCTCCCTGCACGCGCGCACGATATCCGCCGCGAGCGAGGGGCTCTCAAGCAGCGCCGAGCCCTCGCCCTTCTTGGTCACCTTGGGCACGGGGCAGGCCATGTTGATGTCGATGAGGGCAAGCCGGTCCCCAAGGCGCGCCGTGACACGCTCGGCGGACTCGCGGAAGAGCTCCGGCTTGGAGCCAAAGAGCTGCACCGCGATGTCCGGCTCCGCGGGATCGGGGTCCACGAGCTCCCAGCTCTTCTCGCCATAGTGGAGCCCGGCGCACGATACCATCTCCGAGTAGGCCAGCGCAGCGCCGCCCGCGCGGGCCATAAGACGATATGCCGCGTCGGAGACACCGGCCATGGGAGCCATGAACAGGGGCTCGCCCTCAAAGAGGCTTGTGAAATCTTGCCTAAAATGAACCCGTCCCCTTTTAGGCAAGTCTGGGGAGAGGGCGGCGGCGGGGGCGTAGGCGGCCAGGACCTCGGCGGCCGTCACTGGTCGTCCACCTTGAGGACGGCGAGAAACGCCTCCTGCGGCACCTCAACGGAGCCGATCTGCTTCATACGCTTCTTGCCCTCCTTCTGCTTCTCCAGGAGCTTGCGCTTGCGCGAGATATCGCCGCCGTAGCACTTGGCCAGGACATCCTTGCGCACGGCCTTGACGGTGCTGCGGGCGATGATCTTGTTGCCGATGGCGCCCTGGATGGGGACCTCGAACTGCTGGCGCGGGATGATCTCCTTGAGCTTGTCGCAGAGGCCGCGAGCGAGCGCGTAGGCCTTGTCGCGGTGCACGATGAAGGAGAGCGCGTCCACGTCGTCGCCGGAGAGCAGGATGTCGAGCTTCACAAGATCGCTCGGAC
>CASEGE010000176.1 GCA_949287335.1 uncultured Olsenella sp.
ACGCCCAGGAACTCCTTGATGTTCTCGATGCGGCCGTCGGCCTCCACGCTGTGCTCGGCCTCAAGCGCCTTGATGAGCCCCGCGCGGTCCACGATGGCCTCCACCACGTCGGCGAGCTCGCCCGTGAAGTGGCGCGCGGCCTCGATGGTGCCGGTGAACTCGGAGAGCGCCTGGCGCACCTTCGCGCCCAGAAGGCCCGTCTCGGCAATGGCAAGCTCGCAGGCAGAGAAGAACGAGATTCCCTCGTCGGCCGCGAGCTCGCGAATCTTGTTGATGGAGGTGGTGCCGATGCCGCGACGGGGCGTGTTCACCACGCGAAGCGCCGCCACGTCGTCATCCGGGTTCACGACGAGCTTGAGGTAGGCCATGACGTCGCGGACCTCGGCGCGGTCGAAGAATCGCGTGCCGCCCACGATCTTGTAGGGGACGCCCGCGCGCAGGAACATGTCCTCGAGGATGCGCGACTGCGCGTTGGTGCGGTAGAAGACCGCCACGTCGTCGTAGCTCGTGCCGCCGTCATGGAGCTTCTCGATCTCCGAGCCAATCCAGCGGCCCTCGTCGCGCTCGTCGGAGGCCTGGAAGACCCGGATCTTCTCGCCATCGCCCGCGTCGGTGAAGAGGCGCTTGGGCTTGCGTCGCGCGTTGTTGGCAACCACGGCGTTTGCCGCGGCCAGGATGTGGCCCGTCGAGCGGTAGTTCTGCTCCAGGCGCACCACGCGGGCGTCGGGGTAGTCCTTCTCAAAGTCCAGGATGTTCTGAATGTCCGCGCCACGCCAGCTGTAGATGGACTGGTCGTCGTCACCCACGACCATGAGGTTGCGGTAGCGCCCGGCCAGAAGGTTGGTGATCGCGTACTGGACGTGGTTGGTGTCCTGGTACTCGTCCACGCTGATCTGACGGAAGCGCTCCTGGTAGCGCTCGAGCACCTCGGGGTGCTTGGCCAGAAGCTCAAAGGCCTTGACGAGCAGGTCGTCAAAGTCGAGGGCGTTCGCCTTGGCGAGGCGCTGGTCGAGCACGCGGTACACGCGCCCCGCGGCGCGGTCCGCCGGGTTGGACGAGCTCTCAAGCTCCTCGGGCCCCACCATGGCGTTCTTGGCGGCGGAGATCTTGGCGCGGATGGAGTTCATCGGGAACTGCTTCTGGTCGATGTCGAGGTCGGCCATGATGGTCTTGACCAGGCGGCGCGAGTCGTCGTCATCGTAGATGGTGAAGTTGGGGCGATACCCCGCAAGCTCCGGGTCCTCGCGCAGCATGCGCACGCACATGGCGTGGAAGGTGCAGACCCACATGCCGCGCGTGCCGTACGGCAGCAGGGCCTCGAGGCGCTCGCGCATCTCGGCGGCGGCCTTGTTGGTAAAGGTGATGGCCAGGACCTGCCAGGGCTTCACGCCCTCGTCGGCAATCATGTGCGCGATGCGGTACGTGAGCACGCGCGTCTTGCCCGAGCCCGCGCCGGCGAGCACCAGTAGCGGCCCGCGCGTGCACTCCGCCGCCTCGCGCTGGGCGGGGTTGAGGGTTGACAGGTCGATGGTCGGGGCCGGTGCCTGTGAAAACAGTGACGTCTGCTCAATCGTCATACCGTGAGGTTCCTCTCGCCGCGTTTTGTGCCCTCTGAGTGTAGCCGGAAGCCCGGACAATAGTCATGGCACAGCGAGAAGAACACAGGGGCGCTGCGCACTAGGGCGCAGGGGCGCCGCCTGGCGAGAAGGACCTACATCTTGTCCGCGCCGCCGAGGATGTCGTCCTTGTCGTAGGTGAGGCTGTAGGCAACCTCGAGACCACGCAGCAGCTCGCGGGCATCGTGCTCGCCCATCATGCTCAGCGTCTTGGCAAGAGACGAGACGCCGTTTGAGCTGTGATCGCCCGCATGACGCCGACCCTCCTCGGTGCAATAGGCAATCACGCGGCGACGATCGTTCTCGTCGGGGACGCGCTCGACGTAACCCTTTGCCTCAAGCGAGTCGAGAATGCGCGTCATGCGAGGACGGGTGTAGCCGAGCTTCTTGGCCAGATCAGACGGGTTCATGCCCTCATCCTGTCGAGAGAGGTACTCCAGGACCGGGTCCTCGCCCATCGACATGCCGTAGGCAGTGCCAATCGATCCCTTCGCGACTCCGCGAGAGTACATGATGAGCTTTTTTGCGGCGTCCTCGTAGTCCATGCTCTTGCTACTTGTCCTCTCCAGCAAGCGTGCGGGAAGCTGCGCTCCCTCGTTTTCACTAGACTGATTAATAGTAGCAACATTTCCCGCGGAGCGCATGAGAATCACCTCCCCCAAAGAAGCGAGAGGACCGTCTCCGCAAAGCCATCGTGCTCGTTGTCGAGCGCGGTCACGTGCGCGGCGGCAGCCCTCACCTCGGCAGGCGCGTTCGCCATGGCCCAGCTCTCGGAAATCGCCCTCAGCATGTCGATGTCATTCTGCCCGTCACCAAGTGCGGCAACGTCACGTACGGACACGCCCAGATGGTCGCACACGGTGCGAATTCCCTCCGTCTTGCTTACCTGCCCGTCCATGACCTCGCAGAGTATGGGCGAGGACCGCACGACGTTGAGGTTGGGAAAGGCAGAGCCCACCTCATGCTCCGCTCGTCTCACCGAATCCCGATCTCCCACCAGCAAAATCTTGTGGACTCCGCGCTCCGAGAAATGCTCCTCGATCGTCCCCTCGACGGACTCGACGCCCACGATGCGCTCCTCACGCGCGACGCGTGGGTCCGAGCGGTCCGAGGTCACCCAGGTATGGTACCCGTACGCCATGCAGCAGACGTCGGGAGCCGCACAGGCCACGAAGTCTCGCACCTCGAGCGCGCACCCGAGCGCAATCGGACGGCTCAGAAGCTCGGCACCCGCAGCATCCAGCACGTAAGCGCCGCTGTAGCACACAACGGGCCCAACGTTTCCAAGCTCGCGGCGAATGTCGGTGAGGGCCTCCGGCATCCGTGCGGAGACCAGTACGAGCGGAATGCCGAGGCGCGCGAGCTCTCGCGCAGCCGCTGCGGTGCGCGGGCTCACGCAATGCTCGCCATTGAGGATCGTTCCGTCCACGTCCGAGAAGACCGCAGAGGGAAGCCGGCGCTCGGAGGAGTCGCTCTTCTCGTCAGCAACATGAGTCATGAGAGCGCCTTCCCTCCCCCGTCCCGAAGATCTATTCCAGCCGCCTCGAGGATGTTCTTGACGTTCTTCTTTGCATTGGTGGTCCCCACCTTGAGAATGGCGGAGGCAACAATACCGACGAGTAGCACCACAACGCCAAGCACGCCAAAGCCCGTGCCTCCTCCGCCATAAAAGCCCCAATAGCCCACGATAAAACCAGCTGCTATGAGCGAGTAACCGAGCCTCAGCCAGACGTTCAACCGCTGGATGGCGTCGGTCTGGAGCTTTGCCTCGCGGACGAGGTCCTCTCGGGTCCAGTTTGAGGTATCGAATGCCATGTGAGACGTCCTCCCTACGGGCATGCCCGGGCCGCGCGGTGAAGCAGCGGCCCGGGCGATTATGGCGATGTGCGAGGGTTCTCTCGCTACGCGGTCGGGGCCGCGATGGTGGCGGCGCCGAAGAAGCCAACGGCAGC
>CASEGE010000177.1 GCA_949287335.1 uncultured Olsenella sp.
CACGTGAAGGCCCGCAAATACGAAGAGGGCCACTCCCACCGCCCAGAGCGCCAGCAGCAGCGTGAGGCGGCGGGCAAACCCCTCCCGGCGCGGCAGCTGCCAGGAGAAGAGCGCGATGCCCACCGCTATTCTCGCCGAGAGCGCGAGGATGCTGATGAGGTCGTAGGGAAGTCCCGCCAGCGTGAGCGCCGTTCCGCCCGCCGCGCCCATCAGAGGCTCCCGCCCACGTAGCGGGTGAGCGCGTCGAGCGCGTCCTTGCGGCGCCGTCGCGAGATGGGCAGCTCGTCGCCGTTGCTCATGACCACGGAGTCGCCGCGGATGAGGCGCAGCTGTCCCATGTTGATGAGATGGCTCGCGGAGATGCGACAAAAGCGGTCCGGCCCCAGCTCCTCGGCCACGGCCGTGAGCGTGCCGCGCGCGTGCAGCGGCTCGGCCTCGCGGGCAACGTGCCAGCAGAGGTCGTGGCGGAAGATTTCCACGTAGATGACGTCGCGCTGGGCAACCACGCGCAGGCCGTCGGCCGTGGGGATGGCAACCGTGCGCTCGGCGTTGCGCTCCATCACGCGCATCGCGCGACCCATGCGCAGGGAGAAGTCCTCGTACTCCACGGGCTTGACCATAAAGTCGAGCGCGTCCACAGCATAGCCGCGCACGGCGTACTGGGCGAGGTCGGTCACAAAGACGATGGGCGTCACCGGGTCGGTCTGGCGCATGACCTCGGCCGCCTCCATGCCGCTGATGCCCGGCAGGCCAATGTCGAGAAACACGATGTCGGCCTTGGGGCGACGCTCGAGAAACTCAAGGGCGGAGGGGAGCACCTCGACGGCAAACTCCGCGCCGCGCTCCTTGCCGTAGCGGGCGAGGTGCGCGCGCAGGACGTCCGCGGCTGCCGGGTCGTCCTCGACGATGAGCGCTCGATACATATCCACCCCCCGATGTGGAAAAGGGAACGTCCCTGCGTAAAGTTTAGCGGTTGCGGAGGGTCTCGAGCGAGCCGAGAATCCCGCGGCAGATGAGCAGCTGCGTGCGGTACCAGAGGTCGTCCTTCTTCCAGCGCAGCGCGCGGTTCATGTAGAACGCCCCGTAGAGGTCTCGCTGGAAGAGCAGCTCGGCCTCGTCGCGCCGTATCCCGCCAGCGAGCATGTAGAGCGGCACCGAGCTGTCGTGCTCGATGAGGTAGATGCGGTGGATCACGTGCTCTGCGAGCGCCGTGTCCATGAGCAGCGGCAGGTACTTCTCGTCATGCGCCAGACGCTGGCAGGTGGGCAGCAGGCTCTCGTGCTCGCGCAGCTCGTTGGGGGTTCGAAGTGCCGCCACAGCCTGAAGCCGCTCGAGCAGCGCAAGGCTGGCGTTTTCGCTCTTGATGTTCTTTGCTACGTCGAAGGCGTCGTCAACAAGCAGGTCAACCACGTCCATGATGCCGACAAAATGCCGGTAGAACGTGGCGCGCGTGACGTCCGCGCGCCGACAGAGCTCCGCCACGGATATGTCGTTGAAGCCCTTCTCGCCAAGCAGGGCGAGAAGCGCGTCCTTGAGCGACTCGCGCGTGAAGCGCGCCCGGCGGTCGTCTCGCTGAGCCATGGGTCCCCCTCTTCCTCCCCTGCAGCCAGTATGTCGCACGCGCTCCGAGACACCTTTGGCAAATCCGTCAACAAACGCACGGTATCGGCGAAGGTGTCCGCCTTGGGCGCGGCAGGTGGGCGTAGCTTCGAGTAAAGGGATTCTGGGCCCGCCGTGACACCGGCGTCACAGCGACCAGAGAAAGGGAAGAAGGGAGCACGACATGCTGCAAGTTGACATTGAGGACGTCCTTGCTGTCCTCGACCTCTGCGTGCCGTATCTCGTGGTCATTGGCGTTGCCGTGGTGGCAATGCTCGTGGCCATGGTCGCGGTTCGCAAGCACCCCAAGCCCAAGAGGTTCCTCGTGCGCGCCCAGGCGGCGATTGCCTGCGTGCTCGTGGTGGCCATCTCGGTGAACCTGCTCTGCCTCGGGCCCCTGGCCACGCTCATCGGCCTGGCCACGAGCCCGGCGCTCACGGTCTCCGACGAGACCACCGAGCAGGCCAAGGAGCTCACCGAGAAGATCACGGGCGAGGGCTTTGTCCTTCTTGAGAATGAGGACGACGCGCTGCCGCTTTCCGAGGGCGCCAAGGTCAACCTCTTTGGCTACGCCTCCGAGAACCCCGTCTACTCCGGCGTGGGCTCCGGCGGCATCAACGACCTCTATGAGAAGGTCTCCATTAAGGACAGCCTCGTCAACGCGGGCATCGAGTACAACGAGGAGCTCAGCCAGTTCTACGCGGACTATGGCGCGGGCCCCGAGGTGAGCGAGCTCTCGCAGAGCTGGGATTTGCCCCAGCCCACCGTTGACGAGTACTCCGACGAGCTTCTCGCCAACGCTCGCGAGTTCTCCGACACCGCCGTTATCGTGATCTCGCGCCTCGCGGGCGAGGGCCACAACGACATGCCCACGGACATGACCGCCGTCCCCTACGACAACAACTCCGACGAGTACGCGGACTTCCAGGCTGGCGACCACTTCCTGCGCCTCTCCCAGACCGAGAGGAACATGATCGAGATGGTCTGCGAGAACTTCGACAAGGTCGTCGTGGTCTACAACGGCTCCAACCCGATGGAGCTCGGCTGGGTTGAGGACTACGACCAGATCGGTGCCGTCATCTGGGCCGCCGGCCCCGGTAACACCGGCTTCAGCGCGCTCGGGCGCATCCTCACCGGCGAGGTCAACCCCTCCGGCCGCACGCCCGACACCTTTGTCTACGACATCACGGCCGCCCCGTACTGGGAGAACGCCGTCAAGGCCGACTACACCAACATGGCCGACATGGGCGTCGAGGGCATGAACAGCGGCGTGCCCCAGACGTACTACCCGGCCTACATTAACTACGCGGAGAGCATCTACGTGGGCTACAAGTTCTACGAGACCGCCTACGCCGAGGCCCAGGCCGGCCGTATGGACTTTGACTACGACTCCGCCGTGCAGTATCCGTTTGGCTACGGCCTCTCCTACACCACCTTTGAGCAGGAGATGAGCGAGCTTTCCGTTGACGGCGACACCGTGAGCTTTGACGTCACGGTGACCAACACCGGCAACGTGGCCGGCAAGGACGTGGTGGAGGTCTACTACAACCCGCCCTACATCGACGGTGGGATCGAGAAGGCCGCGGCAAACCTCATCGACTACGACAAGACCGAGCTGCTCGAGCCCGGTGCGTCCGAGACCGTGCACTTTGAGCTCAACGTGGAGGACATGGCGTCCTTCGACGTGGACGGTCGCGGCTGCTACGTGCTCGACGCCGGGGACTACGAGGTGAGCATCCGCGCAAACAGCCACGACGTTCTGGACGAGAAGAGCTTCTCGCTTGACGAGACCGAGGTCTTTGACGAGTCCAACCCGCGCGAGGGCGACGAGGTTGCCGCCACCTCCCGCTTTGAGGACATTGCCGGCGACGTGACCTACCTCTCCCGTGCGGGCGGCTTTGCCAACTACGACGAGGCGTGCGCCCCTGCCGCCGTGACCGAGATGACGGACGAGCAGCGTGCCGAGTACCACCTCAACTCCACCTTCGACTACACCACCTACCTCGACCCGGACGTTGAGATGCCCACGACCGGCGCCGACAACGGGCTTACGCTCGCGGATCTGCGCGACGCCGACTACGACGACCCGCGCTGGGAGCAGCTCCTGGACCAGATGACCGTGGACGAGATGGTGAACCTCATCTCCATGTCCGGTTACCAGACGCCTGCCGTTGACTCCGTGGGCAAGGTCCAGACCATCGACGCCGACGGCCCCACCGCTATCAACCAGAACTTCACCGGCGAGGGCTCCATCGGCCTGCCGATTCCCGTGGTGCTTGCCTCCACGTGGAGCCCGGACCTGCAGTACGAGTACGGCGAGATCATGGGCCAGATGTGCCGCGAGATGGGCATCGAGGGCTGGTACGCGCCCGGCGTGAACATCCACCGCTCCGCCTTTGGCGCGCGCAACTACGAGTTCTACTCCGAGGACGGCACGATGTCCGGCCTCATTGCCGCCCAGGCCGTGGCGGGCGCGCAGACCAAGGGCGTCTATGCCTACGTCAAGCACTTCGCGCTCTATGACGGCAACGCCAAGATGGTGTGCGTCTGGGCCGACGAGCAGGCTGCGCGCGAGATCTACCTGCGCGCCTTTGAGATTCCCGTGAAGGACGCCGGGGCAAACGCGGTCATGGTGTCCTGGAACTTCCTCGGCACAAAGTGGTCCGGCGAGGATCCCGAGCTCATGGTCGGCGTCCTGCGCGACGAGTGGGGCTTCCGCGGCATGGCGCTCACGGACTTCTTCCGCAACAACGGCCACGGCTTCATGAACGCCGACGCCGCGCTCGCCAACGGCGTGGACGCGATGCTCTCCACCTACGGCGGCGGCCCCAACGTCCCTGCGGACGTGACGGATGCCTCCACGGTTGCCTACATGCGCCAGGCGAGCAAGAACATCATGTACACGGTGGTCTCGAGCTGGGCGTACGAGGACGGTGGCGCTCAGGCCTGGCTCCCAGTGTGGCAGATGGCGCTCATCGGCGTGGACGTGGTTCTTGTCGCGGCGCTTGTTGGCTGCGAGGTGGCAACGTTGCGCGGGTATCGCAGGCGCCTGGGGGAGTAACGGGCTCCTTCCCTCCCTTTGGGCCCCGTCGTCGGTCTCCGGCGGCGGGGCTTCTTGTGTTGTGCGGCCTTCTCGAGCCGTGGTCCTTCTCGGCGCGTCGTGTCTCTTGTCGTACCATCGAAGGCGCAATTTCACGAGAGGGGGAGAGGCAATGCGCGGCATTTCCAGGCTGCTTCTGGGCGGCGAACTTGAGGCGGACGTTCTCATGGGCGCCGAGCGATCAACGCTCATGCGCGTGGACGACCCGCTGCGGCAGTACTCGTCGTTCTTCATGCGGCTGCTTGCCGCCACCGTTGTGGCCACGGCAGGCATAGCCAGCGATTCCGCGACCACCATCATAGGCGCCATGCTCATCGCGCCGCTCATGTCGCCCATGCTGGGCACGGCGCTTGCCACGGCGATGGGTCGGCCGCGCAGGCGCTGCGCGCGCTGGTGCTCACGCTTGGGGGCATGGCGCTTGTCGTGGTGGTCTCGGCCTGCGTGACGGCGCTCATTCCCGTGGCGGCGGACATGGAGACCAACACGCAGGTGCTCTGCCGCGTCTCGCCGCGCCTGGTCGACCTTGTCATCGCGCTTGCCGCGGGCTTTATGGCGGCGCTTGCGTCCATGCGCGCAGACATCCCGGACGCCGTGCCGGGCGTTGCCATCTCGGCCTCCATTGTGCCGCCGCTCTGCGTGGTGGGCGCCGGGCTCTACGAGGGGGCGCCGGACGCCGCGCTGGGCGCGTTCACGCTCTTCTTCACCAACTTCCTCGCGATCCAGGTGATGGGCGGCGTGGTTTACCTGCTCATGGGGCTTGGCGTGAGCAGGCTCTCGCAGACCGGCGAGCAGGCGCGACAGATCTGGTACGCGTTTGTCGCCCTGGCGATGGCCATTGTGGTGGGGTTTCTCTTTAGCACGAGCATGGGCGTGGTGGGCTCCACGCAGCGCGAGCGGCAGGTTCAGGTTGCCACCGCCTCGTGGCTTGAGGGGACGGAGTACCGCGTCGATGCGCTTGATATCGATGACGGTGACGTTTACCTGCGCATTGCCGGCCATGGCGACGCGCCCGAGCTCGAGGACCTCAGCGCCTCGCTTGCCGAGAAGAGCGTGGACGTGAAGAGCGTCTCGCTCTCCGTCATCGACGAGCAGCGCATCACGTGCGTGTGACATTTAGGACAGGTTAAATTGTCACGTTCTCGCCGAGTGTGCACGAACCGAAGATAATGGGTCCCAGGGTCGCCGTTTTTCTCGGCTCGTGCACACTCGGTCAAAAGCGGTTGCTGGACGGCCCCCGACCGACAACATGACAATGTGCCGGGCCGCTATGATTGACCTGAGCACTCAGGGGAGGGACATCATGCGCATCGAGAAGATCGAGCTGCCGCACGCGGGCTACGGGCCAAAGACGGCCACGCTCACGGCCTACCTGCAGGACAACGTGGCTGACCAGGCAACGCGGCGCCGCCCTGCGGTTATCGTGTGCCCGGGCGGCGCCTACGCATTTTGCTCTGATCGCGAGGCCGAGCCCATAGCGCTTGCGTTTCTCGCCCGCGGATACCAGGCCTTTGTTCTTGACTACACCGTGATTGACCTGTCCGAGCCCAGCGAGCTCCTGCCGGCGCCACAGGTCGACCTGGCCCGTGCGGTTGCGCTGGTGCGCGCGCACGCGGACAGGTGGCACGTGGACGAGAAGAACCTCGGGATTCTTGGCTGCTCGGCGGGCGGCCATCTGTGTGCTACGTACACGGCGCTCATGCGCGACGAGGGGTTTCTCGCCCGTGCGGGCGTCTTGGCCGAGGAGGCTCGCGTGGCCTGGCAGGTGCTCTGCTACCCGGTCATCGACCTCGAGGCGGGCTGGCCCGAGGAGGCGTCTTGGGCGGCTCGGATCTGCGGCGAGGGGTCGACGCTGCGCCATGCCCAGGGGCTTGTGGGCGCGCAGACGCCGCCCACGTTTCTGTGGCATACGGCCACGGACGGTACGGTCCCGGTGCGAAATGCCTATCTGTACGCCGAGGCGCTTGCCGCGCAGGGCGTGGATCACGAGTGCCACGTCTTTCACGAGGGCCGTCATGGGCTCTCGCTGGCAACTGCGCAGACGGCGCATCGCGAGGGCGACGTGGTGCCGCACGTGGCCCGCTGGCTTGAGCTTGCCCTTGAGTGGCTGGACGAGATTGGCGCGCGGGCGTGACGGATGAGGCAAACATGGCAGCCGGCCCAGACGCCAGTGTGAAAAACGGTGCCGCGGCGGGGCGGTTTGTGGCGGCGGCTC
>CASEGE010000178.1 GCA_949287335.1 uncultured Olsenella sp.
CGTCGCCGTCCATCTCGACGAGCGGGGTCTTCATCTCGATCTTGGCCATGTGCTCCTCCGGGTCTCAAGGATTTCTCGCGGCATGACTGTATCACGCCCCCGACGCGTCGTGGCGCAACCGGGGATTTGGAGACCTACTTGTCACAGAGCCGAGCTCCTGACGCTAGCCCTCCAGGCCGGCGGCGAGCCAGGACGGCTGCTCGGAGCTGATGACGCGGGCGCAGGAGTAGGCGTCGCGCAGCGTCAGGCGAGCTGCCTCGACGTAACCCTCGTCCGTGGGAAGCAGGGTCAGCGCGCCGTCCTTATCGGGAACGAGAAGGACGACCCGGTCCAAGAGGGGGTCATAGGCGGGCGTGGCAAGTCGGGGGCTACGCTCCACGAGTGTCCTTTGCGAGAAGGACGGTGCGTCCAGCGAGTGGTCGAGCGCCAGCGCGGCGAGCGGGGCGACGTAGGGGGCGTGCGGCGCCCCGCCGGACGTTGAGAACTCGTCGAGCTGCCAGGGGATGTCTCCCGTGAGCCGCAAGAGATGCGCGTAGATGGGCATGCCAAGCTCCGTGACCAGGCCGGTGTCAAACTCCGCACGCGACCCGTCAGGGGTGACGAGAAGCGCGTCGTGCGCGCGGACGTGCGAGAAGGTCATGGTGAGGTAATCTCGCAGGACCTCAAGGCCGGGGCCCCAACTCTCGGGCGCGGCGAGCTGGGCGAGTTGCTGGAGCGTCTCATCCCACGAGCCGATGGCCACCTGCTGGGCGAATTGACGCTCGAGGTCCGCGTCGGCGCCCTCGCCGGCAAAGGCTTGCCAGGCGCCCCGCTTCTTCTCGGCAAGTCCGTCGAGGTCAACGTCCTCGAGGCTGCCCGCCTCGATCTCGGTGAGCGCCCAGCGCTTTCCGGCCACCGCCTTGGCGGACCTGCGCAGCGTCACGCGAACGGGGGTCACGCCGTCTGGTTGCAGGTAGCGCAGGGAGAACGTCACGTTGCTGCGGGTTCCCTCCAGCTCGCCAGTCGAGCGAGCAACGCGAAAGTCCTCCTCGAGTGTGGCCATGGGGTCAACGTCTGCGGGAAGCACCTGGTAAAGGATGCTGAGCTGCTCGCTCGAGCAGCGGACGTCGGTGTGGAAGTCCTGCGGGAGGTCGGACTGGATGCGCGGCGTCGTGGGCTCCGGCGCGGGACTTGATTGCGGCGCGGGAACGGGGGCGGCGTCTGGCGCAGGCTCGGGCTCGGGTTCGGGCACGTAGGTGATGGTGAGGGAGATGGAGGGGGTTTGCGCAGGTGCGGGCGTAGGCTCCGGCTCCGGCGTGGGCTCGGGCGCAGGCTCCGGCTCCAGCGTGGGCTCGACTTCCGGCTCGGGCTCCGGCTCCGGCTCCAGCTCCGGCGCGGACTCGGGTTCGGCCTCCGACGCAACCTCCGCCTCAGACGTCGGCTCGACGGTACCTTCGATCAGCTCCTCGATCTTCTCCGCCTCGGGAGCCTCGGGCGCCGAAACCTCCTCCGGGGCCTCGGCCAGAGGCTCCTTCTCGACAACAACCTCAATGTGGCGCGGCTTCACCGGCTTGATGCCCTTGGCCCCGCGCTTGCGCTTCCACGGCTTTCCGCTTGCCGAGCTCTTCTCGCCAGAATCCGAGCCAAGCTTGGCGAGCGAGCGGTCGTACTCCTCGCACTCGATGACCGTGGCGTAGACGTAGCCCTTCTTGAAGACGGTGAGCTTAATGAACTCGGGGAGCTGCTCGCAGAGCTCGCGCATGTCGTTGCACCCCAGGTCGGCGGGGGCAAGGCCGTCCGCCGCCAGCACCTCCTCGACGCGAGGCAGCAGGGTCTGTCGCCTCATTCCCAGCTCGCGAGAAAAGAGCTGGTAGAGGTACAGTCGGTTTCCGGGGGTGATCTTGGACATCGTGGCCTCTTCTCGGGATATATGAGCGCGTGCGCGCGAAAAGTGCGGTCTTTTACCTTACTACCCAAATCGGGCGCGACGCCGACAAATCCCCGAGCGGTCAGCGGCGGGCATCCCTTGACGCGGCGCGGCTGGCGCGGTTTCGCAGGTTCACGACCGTTGCCTGCATGCCGTGCGGGGCGTAGGTGAGCCCCTCGAGCTCCTCAAGATCGTGCGGCAGGTATTCGGTGAGCGAGAGCTCGGCGGTCTGCTCTATGCGCTCGGGCAGCTCGCCCGTCGTGGCGGCAAGGGCGTACACGCACGCGCCCTGCGCGCCGAGCCGCTCCTCGTACTCGCTCGTGGGCTCGTCGGGGTAGTCCGCGCGGGCGTCTCGGCTGGACCAGAGGAGCTCGTAGCCGGCAAGTGGGACCTGCGTGAGCATGAAGTCAAAGAGGGGCTGGCTGTCCGTGCGCAGGCGGACCTCGGCGCCCTCGGCGAGAACCTCGCGGAAGTCCAGGAGGCGCTCCATGCAGGCCATTCGCTTGTGCGCGTCGCGCTTGCGCGGAAACGGCGTGGGAAAGTTGAGGTAGATCATCGAGAGCTCGCCCGGCGAGAAGAACTCACGCACGCGCATGCCGTTGCCGGGAACGACGATCACGTTGGGAAGGCCGCTCTCGCTGACGTGCTGCGCCGCGTAGGCAACGCAGACGGGCTCGGAGTCCATGGCGACGAAGAGCACGTCCGGGTTGAGACGGGCCGACTCAATGGAAAAGGCGCCCTTGCCGCAGCCCAGGTCAAGGCGAACCTCCGAGAAGGGCTTGCTTCCCAGCGGTGCGCACGCCTCGGCCCAGCGGCCGCGCCAGAGGGCCGGGTCCAGCTCGATGACGCGCTCGTAGCGCTCAAGACGTTCCTCGAGCACGAAGTTCTTGGGAAGGCGTGCGTGCATGCCGTGCATCTTTCTCCAATCTTGCCTAAAGGGGACGGGCAAAAGGGGACGGGTTATTTCGCTCAGAGTTTTTGGGACAGGTTTGAAACCTGTCCCAAAAAC
>CASEGE010000179.1 GCA_949287335.1 uncultured Olsenella sp.
CGCTTGCGGGAGATGTCACCGCCGTAGCACTTGGCCAGAACGTCCTTGCGCACGGCCTTGACGGTGCTTCTTGCGATGATCTTGTTGCCGATCGCGCCCTGGATGGGAACCTCGAACTGCTGGCGCGGGATGATCTCCTTGAGCTTGTCGCAGAGGCCGCGCGCGAGGGCGTAGGCCTTGTCGCGATGAACGATGAAGCTGAGCGCGTCCACCTCGTCGCCGGAGAGCAGGATGTCGAGCTTCACGAGGTCGCTCGTGCGATAGTCGCTGAACTCGTAGTCCAGGCTCGCGTAGCCCTTGGTGCGGCTCTTGAGCTGGTCGAAGAAGTCAAGGATGAGCTCGGCGAGCGGAACGTCAAAGTGCATCTCGACGGACTTCTCCGTGAGGTAGATCATGTCCTGCGTGATGCCGCGGTGCTCGATGGCGAGCTGCATGACCGCGCCCGTGTACTCGGGCGGAACGATCACCTTTGCCTTGAGGTAGGGTTCCTCGATGTGATCGATGCGCGTCACGTCGGGCAGGTCCTGGGGGCTGCGCACCTCGATCATCTCGCCGTCGGTCTTGTAGACGTGGTAGTCAACCGAGGGCGAGGTGGCAATCAGCGAGAGCGAGAACTCGCGCTCCAGGCGCTCCTTGACGACCTCCATGTGAAGAAGTCCCAGGAAGCCCACGCGGAAGCCAAAGCCCAGGGCCACGGAGGTCTCGGGGCTCCACGTGAGCGAGGGGTCGTTCACGCGCAGCTTCTCCAGGGCGTCGCGGAGGTTCTCGTAATCCTTGTTGTCCACCGGGAAGATGCCGGTGTAGACCATGGGCTTGGCCTCGCGGTAGCCGGGGAGCGCCTCGGCGCAGGGACGGTCACGGTACGTGAGGGTGTCGCCCACGCGCACGGCGTCGGGGTCCTTGAGGCCCGTGACGACAAAGCCGACCTCGCCCACGCCAAGCTCGTCCATGAGCTGCTCGGCCGGGCGCTTGACGCCCACGCCGTCAACGAGGAAGCCCTCGCCCGCCTGCATCATGAAGAGCTGGTCGCCCTTGCGGATGTGCCCGTCAAAGACGCGCACCGTGGCAACGACGCCGCGATACTCGTCGAAGTAGGAGTCCAGGATGAGCGCCTTGAGCGGCGCTTCGTAGTCGCCCTTGGGCGGAGAAACGAGAAGCACGATAGCCTCGAGCAGGTCATGGATGCCCTCGCCCGTCTTGCCGGAGACGCACACGGCGTCATCGGCCGGGATGGCAAGGTCCTCCTCGATCTCCTCCTTGACCTCGTCGGGATGCGCGCTCGGCAGGTCGATCTTGTTGATGGCCGGCACGATGTCGAGGTTCGCGTTCATCGCCAAGTTGGCGTTGGAGACGGTCTGGGCCTCCACGCCCTGCGTGGCGTCCACGACGAGCACCGCGCCCTCGCAGGCCGCAAGGCTGCGGGAGACCTCGTAGGTGAAGTCGACGTGGCCCGGCGTGTCGATGAGGTTGAACTGGTAGGTCTCCCCGTCGTCGGCATCGTAGGTCACGCGCACCGCGTTGGACTTGATCGTGATGCCGCGCTCGCGCTCGATGTCCATGGTGTCGAGCAGCTGGGCCTCCATGTCGCGCTCCTCCACCGTGTGGGTGAGCTCGAGAATGCGGTCCGAGATGGTCGACTTGCCGTGGTCGATGTGCGCAACGATCGAGAAGTTGCGAATATGTGAGGTATCGTTCGTAGACATGAAGTGAATAATAGCGAACTCCAACGCATCATGCTATACTCGCTGATTGTTGACCTCGCCGTGTCTCAGCACAGAGGCCTCAGATAAGAAAGAACCGAAAGGAACTGCACGTGGCTAACATCAAGTCTCAGAAGAAGCGCATCATCACCGCTGAGAAGGCGCGTCAGCGCAACCGCGCGGTCCGCTCCGAGCTCAAGACCGCCGTCAAGAAGGTTCGCGCCGCCGTCGAGGCTGGCGACGCCGCCGCTGCCCAGGATGCCGCCAACAAGGCGAGCCGCCTGCTCGACAAGGCCGCTTCCAAGGGCATCATCCACAAGAACCAGGCCGCTCAGCGCAAGAGCGGCGTCCAGAAGCTCGTGAACACCGTCAAGTAGTTCTCGCTTCATAGCGCATTGAGAACGCGGACCCGGGGTGCTGCCCGGGTCCGCGTTTTTGTTATTTCGAGCAGATGCGCGCGATGAGCCTCACCATCACGGTATCGGCATCATCGCCGCTCTTGAGCGCGCGCTCGGCGCAGGCACATGCGCCGAGAAGTTCCTCAAGCTCGCCGTCCGAAAAGGCTCTTGCCCAGCGAACATGGTTTCTCACCTGCCAGTCCTGCTTCTTGAGCTCCGCGGCAAGCGCATGGGCCTGACCACGCGCGTCGAGGGAGCGAGCGCAGACAAGCTCGCGGAGGCGCCCCACGATGAGCGAGAGCAGGCCAAGCTCCGACCCGTCGAGCAGATGGTACAGCGCAAGCGCGCGATGGGCATCGCGCCCGGAGAGCCTGTCGAGAAACTCCCACGGCTTGACCTCGGACACGCGCGCGACGTTCTTCTCGACAAAGGGTCGCGTGATGGTCCCGACGCCCCCGAGAAGCGCCGCGAGCGTGGCGATCTGCGTGTCGAGCATCGTCGTGGACTCCCCCACGCGCGCCACGAGCTCCACCGCGGCGTCCTGTGCGATCGAGACGCCGTGGGCCTGCGCGAGCTTCTGCACGTAGGGCGGCAGGTCGCGACCCTTCTTTGCCGCGCACTCGATCACCGACTTGGGACCGATCTTTGCCACGGCCTTGTAGAGGCGCGTCGTCTTGGCAAGCGTCCCGGCAACGAGGGCGAGCGTGCAGCTCTCGTTGGGGTTGGCAAGGTATGTGACGAGTGCCTCGGAGACGGCCTTGGGCAGCTTCTCGGCGTTCTCAATGACCACCACGCGGCGCTCGCCGCCCATGGGGAGGGTATTCAGCGACGCGAGCACACCCACGGGCTCAAGATCTCCCGAGGCCACGAGCTCCTCGAGGTTAAACGCCGAGAAGGGTCCGTCCACACGCGCCTTGAGGCGGGTGACGGCCTGTTTGCGCTTGAGCTCGTCCGGCCCCACGATGAGATAGGCCGGAAGCAGCGCGGGCTTGTCTGCCATGTGACTCCTTCCTGGCAGCCTAGCGGAAAATGTGACGATTCAACCTGTCCCAATTGTCACACACGCTAGAGCAGGCGTGCATAGTCTTGCCGAGCGTGAAAGATGCGCGCGATCTCAACGAAATGCCCGTCAAATCGATAGAGCAGCAGGTAGCTGAGAAAGCTTGCCTTTCGATACCCCTCCTGAAGGGCACGCCCCTCCGTCGAACAGGGGTACATCTGCGGCGTGCGCGAGAGGTTTCCCACAACGTTGTCGAGAGCCATGAGGAAGCGTGCCGCAGCGCCACGGTTACCGAGCGTTACCAGGAGGTAAGAGACGATCTGGTCCTCGTCCCACTCTGCCGGCTCGGTAAATGTCACGTCATAGGCCATAGCGATCACGTGTCCTCTGGATGGACTCACGTGCGTCGACCACACGACCGGCACGCGACGCCTCCTCGGCCTCGTCGAGAAGGCGATAGAGCTCGGCGCGGGCGCGCTCCATGCGCATCGCGTCAAGAAGCTCGATGGACATCGCCGCAAAGGCCTCGCGCCCGTTGCGCGTCACAATGACGGGCTCAGGCGACTCCTCGACGATTCGCGCAAACTCGGTGGTGTTCTTGATCTCCTTGATGGGTATGCACCTCGGCATTTCACACCCCCTTTGGGCCATAATCATGGCCCCTAGTGTAGCACTCATGACCCCTCCTCCCTCTGACAGGTCACGATGGGTCCGTCGGCACCTGGCTCCACCGTGACGTCACCCACATCCTTCGTGCACAGAAACACCGACCCCACGTCCTCGAGCATCTCGACGCACACCGGATCGGGATGTCCGTACGAGTTGCCCTCCCCGGCGCTCGCCACGCTCACCTCAGGTCTCAGCGCCCGTGCGATCTCCGGCGTGACCGAGACCTCCGACCCATGGTGCCCAACCTTAAGAAAGTCGATGTCACCCACGTCTCCGCGCTCAAGTGCGGCACCGGTCTCCTCCCGCTCCGCATCGGCGGCGAGAAGCCCCGTGAGGGTTCGACGCCCATCGGAGAACGTGAGGGAAAGCTCAAGCGATCCCTCGTTGCCCTCCCCTCCCGAAGGCTCCACCGGAGAGACCGCCCTGAGGACAAAGCGCCCCACGGAAAAGGCGTCGCCATAGCAAAGCTCATCAAAGCGCACGTCATCGGCAATCGACGTCGTGTCAGTTCCCTCCGGGACCACAACCATGCCCACGCTCGCGACGCCCAGGACGTCCTCCAGGCCGCCCGCGTGGTCGGCATGAAGGTGCGTGAGAACCACGACGTCAAGGTGAAAGACGTGGTTTCTCGCCAATGCCTCAACAACGGCACCGTCGGGACCGGTGTCAACGAGTGCGGAGGACGCCCCGTCCGTGATGAGAATCGCGTCCCCCTGCCCCACGTCGAGCACGCGTACGCACGCCGGGGCAAAGTAGCGCCATCGCGCAACGTACAGCATGACAAGAAGAGCGGCGGCACTGAGAGCGCCAAGCACGGCGCGGCGAGAGACGCGCGGCCACCGCAGGAGCAAGGCGACGAGAGACGTCCCGAGCACCACGAGCGCCGCGCCCTCATCCACGCTCACCGCGACGCAGGCAAGCGGGAGCTCGGCCATCGCCCTCAGCACAATCATGAGTAGGCCCCCGACCGCGTCGCAGCCAATGAGCGCGAGCCCTTGCGCCGCCGGTACCCCCTGCAGCGACGCGGCCACAAGGCCAAGGGCAAGAAGTGCCGAGAAGAGCGGTGCGAGCACTACGTTGGCAAGCGGAGCCACCAGCGAGAGCTGCGAGAACGTCGCGCAGGTGAGGGGTGACGATACCACCTGCGAGACAAGCGTGAGCGAGAGCGCCTCCCTCGCTCCGTCCAATGCGCTCGCAAGAAGACCGAAGAGGGCGCCACGCAACGGGAGCCTGATGGGAGTGCAGGCGCGTACGACGTAGCGAGCGTAGGACCCCAGCACGCATATGCCGCACACGCACACAACGGAGAGCAGGTACCCAAGCTGTCCCGTCACGCCAGGACTCACGAGCGCCATGACAAGGGCAACGGCGCTCACAGACGAGAGCGGGTGCGCACGCCGCCTGGCAAGGCGCGAGAGCTCGGCCACAAGCGACATGGCCCAAGAGCGCACCGCCGAGGAGGGCGCGCCGCAGAAGACGACAAAGGTCCCCGTAAGAACGAGAAGAGCCGCGGCACGAAACGGTGGAGGGAGACGCGTGCGCTCGAGCAGGCCGCTCGCAAGCGCCGCGACAAGCACGAGGTGACCACCGGAGACCGCAACGAGATGAGAGACCCCGCACGCCGCAAAGACGTCGCTCAGGCCACGACGTGCCATGGAGACGGTCGATCCGCAGATCGTACCCGCGAGCAGGGCCCGGGCGTCCGAGGAGTCCGGATCGAGCCGCTCGAGCACGGACTCGCGAAACGAAAGCACCATGCCCCACGCCCCGCCCGCGGCACGCCGGTCAAGGACGCTCACCACGCGCACCGTGCCCGCAAGGCCCCGTGCGCGCGAGCTCGCGCCCCACTCGTTGTTATCGTTTGGGGAGTAGCGCCCCACGCAGCGAAGCGTCGTTCCCATCTGATGGCACTCATCCGAGACGAGCCAGACGCGCCCAAGCCTGCGACCGTCCCGGTACGCGCACGCGCGACCCCGCCAGCCCGAGACTCCCTCGCTCATATCCCCCTCGAGGAGAAACTCCCACGAGGAGACAGGAGAGGAGCCCAGGGCCCGCTCGAGCGACCCCTGTCGGGAAAGCTCGAACGAGCACACCATCAGCGAGCAGGCGAGGGCCGAAACGATCGAAAGGACGCCGAGAAGCGCGCCAAGCCATCTGAGAACGCGTGACGCCAGAAGGAGGAGCACGACAAGCACGCCCAGGACACAGGACCCCACAAGGGGCACGGTGGGGTCCGGCCCTGTGGCAAGCGTTACGCGAATGCAGGTCAGCGTAGCGAGAAGCGCCCAGAAGAGGGCCGGCAGCATCGGCCTTGGAGGCAGCTCGGCTTCCTTAGACACAGATCATCGCCTCGAGCTTTGCAAACTTCTTCTCCCCAATGCCAGAGACGCGCATGAGGTCCTCCGGCGTGGCAAAGGGGCCGTTTGCCTCCCTGTCCTCGACGATGGCCCGTGCCGTGGACTCCCCCACCCCCGGCAGCTCGTCGAGCTCCGTCACATCGGCCGTGTTGATGTTAATGGGAGCCGCGTCAGATGTGCCAAGCCCATCCTGCCCGGCAGGCGCCGTCGTCACCGGCTCGCCAACGGCGGGCACATGGATCTTCTCGCCGTCTCTGACCTCAGCGGCCAGATTGATTGCCGTGGTCTCGGCATCCCCCCTGAGACCCCCTGCGGCGCTCACGGCATCGTTTACCCGTGAGCCCTCAAGAAGCTCATAGACACCCGGCGCGTTCACGGCGCCATCGACATGGACGAGCAGGCGGGCGGGCTCGTCCTCGACGTCATCAATCTCTTCGTGGCCGGCACTCCGCCCCTCGCTCCGAGCCTCGGTCGAGGGGGCTTCCCCGGTTTCCGCTGAGGGCGCGTCGGCTCGCTCGACGGTCACGCCCCCGCCTTGGCCAAGCACCGCAAGCGCGCATACCGCCGCAAGCACAAGCGCAACGGCAACTCCCGCGGCAACCCTGCCCCTGAGTCCAAAGCGACCGAGAAGGCGTCCCCGCGACGCCCGTCTGTTCTGTGCCATGAAACCACCCCCTCTTTAGCGTGAGGGAGCATGGGGCCCAGGGGGTCGAGAATCAAAGAAAGTCAGACACGAACCTTGCCGCTATCTGACACGAATCTTCCCGCAAACGAGAAACGCCCTCGAAAACGAGGGCGCAGCTCATGGACCTTTAAATTAGCGGGACACCGCTTGCACACGGATCGCTACCGCTCGTCACCCGAGAAGGGCAAGAGCTCGCGATGATGTTCCCGAAGCGCACCCTTGGGCGCGTGATACGAGGGGCATTGCGAGAAGTCCCTCCACTCGACGTTGGCAACGAGGTCCTCGACCATGGCCTCGTGGTCGAAGGACTCCCAGGCCTCGAGCACCTGACGAAGGCGCGCGTGCGTCTCGGGGCGGCGCGGCATGAAGAGCGTGCAGCAGTCGGGAGCGGTCTGACAGGAGATGTCGTAGGTTCCGATCTCCTCGGCACGTCGAATGATCTCCTGCTTGTCGGAGCCAATGAGCGGGCGCAGGACCGGCATCGTCACGGCCTCGTTCACGGCAGCGATGTTGTCGAGCGTCTGAGAGGCAACCTGTCCCAGTGACTCACCGGTCACGATGGCCTTCGCCCCCTCGAGAAGCGCGATTCGCTCGGCAACCTGGAGCATGACGCGACGGTACATGATGATGCGAATGCTCTGGGGAACGGCAAGCGAGATCTCGCGCTGACGCTCGCCGAAGGGGACGACATAGAGCCTTCCCACAAGGCCGGCGGGCGCAAGGGCCTCGACGATGTCCTGACAGAGCCACTCGCTCGTGTCCGCCGTCATGGGACGGCCGGAGAAGTGCACGGGAACGCAGGTGGCTCCGCGGCGCCCGACCATCCACGTCGCCACAGGCGAGTCAAAGCCGCTCGAGAGCAGCGTCACAACCTTACCGGCGGTGCCAACGGGCAGCCCACCAACGCCAGGGGCAGAGGCGGCGTAGACATATGTGTTGCCCTGGACCACATGCACGATGACGGTCACGTCAGGGTGATGAACGTCCACCTTCTTCTCGGGGAAGGCCTCGCAGAGCGCGGCGCCCACAAGACGGTTCATGTCGAGGCTGTGCAGCTCGTAGTTAGTCGAGGAACGGCGGGCGTGCACCTTAAAGGTCCCAAACTCCCCCGCCTCGCCCATCGCCTGAATGGCTGCGGCCACATACTCGTCCGCATCAAGACCGCACTTGTAGGCCAAAGACACGCGAGCGACGCCAGGAACACGACGAATCGCCGCGGCGAGCTCCTCGCTCGCACGGCGATCGTTGGTCTCGACGACGAGGTGACCCGAGACGCGCGCGATGTTGGCTATGTCAAAGCCGGCAAGCGCGCGGTGGAGGTTCGTGACGAGCTGATTCTCGAAGGTGGCGCGATTCTTTCCCTTGAGCCCGATCTCGTGATAGTGGACGAGGCAGAGTCTCTCGGTCATTGCGCTCCCTAGAGGACGATGGTGTTGGCGCCCTTGATATCCTCGTCAAAGTCCTCCTTGACGAAGCTCAGCGTGCCGTCCTCGATCTCCTGCATGGCAATGGAAACGGGGTCCTTGCCGGAGGCAACGGTCGTGATGTCGTCAAAGTCCTGGATGGCGGTGACGCGCAGGTGCTGGCCGCGAACCATGTTGTTGATGTCGCACGCACGCTTGGACGCGATGGAGCAGAGCAGGAAGGGGTTCTGCTCGGTCTGGTCGAGCAGCGTGTCAATCTCGGGCTTGATAACAGACATCTTAGGAGAGACCTCCGTTGTTGTTCTCGTACGTGTCAATCACATTCTGAAGCTCAAGGCAGGCGCGTTCAAGGTCATCGTTGACAATTCGAACGTCATAGCTGTCCGCGTAGGCCATCTCGCCGCGCGCGTTGGCCAGGCGCGTCTCGATGGACGCCTCGTCCTCGGTTCCGCGCCCGCGCAGGCGGCGCTCAAGCTCCTCCATGCTCGGGGGCTCGATGAAGACGAGCACGGCGTCGGGGATGGCCTTGCGGACGTTGATGCCACCCTGGACGTCAATCTCGAGGATGACGGAGCTCCCCTCGCCCACGACGCGCTCGACCTCCTGGCGAAGCGTGCCGTAGCGGTGCTCGTGCACCCATGCCCACTCGAGGAAGTCTCCGGCCTCAACGTGGCGCTCGAACTCCTCGTCACTCATGAAGTAATAGGACGTTCCGTCGGTCTCGCCGGGACGCGGGGAGCGCGTGGTGGCAGAGACCGTCAGGCCCAGACAAGAGACACGCTCGCGCGCGAGAGCGACGAGCGTGCCCTTACCTACGCCTGACGGCCCAGAGACGACGAAAATCCGAGCTCGTCTCGCCAACTTACTTGGAGAGAGCCTCGACGAGCTGCTCGCGCTGACGGGCGCCGAGGCCCTTGACGCGACGGGTGGCGGAAATGCCGAGCTCGTCCATGATCTTGGCAGCCTTGGCCTTGCCGTAGCCGGGAAGGGACTCGATGAGGGTGGAGACCTTCATGCGGCTGGCGATGGGATCGTCAGAGTCAAGGACATCCTCGAGGGTGACCTTGCCGCTCTTGATCTTCTCGCGGAGCTCAGCACGCTCGTGGCGGGCCTGAGCGGCCTTCTCGAGGGCGGCCTTGCGCTGCTCGTCGGTAAGCTGGGGTAGAGCCATTTGTTCCTCCATTTCAATCCTTTAAGCCGTTTAAGCGGTCCAAACGGCTTCGCAAAAACATAGTGTGCCCATTTAGCTCCGGTTTTGCAATACCTCTCTACCAAAAGTGCAGCTCACGGGGTCAATCCTCCACAAACGTACCGCACTCTTACGCAAAACCGCACGTCAGATGGGGCGTTTCCTACGCCATGACCTCGGCGCAGATGGCATCGAAGGCGGCAACCGGATCATCGGCACCCGTGATGGGACGGCCGATGACGAGCTTTGAGGCACCGGCGGCAAGCGCCGCGGCGGGCGTGGCGATGCGCTTCTGGTCCCCCACCTCGGCACCGGCGGGGCGGACGCCCGGGGTGACGATAAGCGCATCAGGGCCGAGAAGCGCGCGCATCTCGGCGGCCTCCTGCGGGGAGCAGACGATGCCGTCCGCACCGGAACCGTAGGCGAGGCTCGCCAGGCGAGCAACCTCCTCGGCAACGGGAGACTCGACGCCAATCTCGGCAAGGGCAGCCTGGTCCATGCTCGTGAGCACAGAGATGGCGACGAGGCGCGTGCGGTCTCCCCCGCGCTTCTCGGCGGCCTCCTCGGCACCCTTGCGAGCCGCGGCGATCATGGCAGAGGAGCCAAGTCCGTGGATGGAGAGGATGTCAGCACCAGTGAGGGAGGCGGCGCGGACGGCGCCCTGCACCTGGAAGGGAATGTCGTGGACCTTGAGGTCGAGGAAGACGCGCAGCCCGCGCTCGCGCATGGCGTCCACGATGGCCGGACCCTCGGCAAAGAAGAGCGTCATGCCCACCTTGACCCACGTGGCCTTGCCGGCGAGCATGTCCGCCAGCTCGAAGGCACGCTCCTTCGAGCAATCCAGCGCGATGATGATCTTGTCGCTTGCCTCTTCGTATGTCAGCATTCGAAGGCTCCAATCAGCTCGTTGATGTCAGAGACGCCCTGCTCGGCCGCCCAGGAGGCGAGGCCGTCCACGATGTCGGCGGCACACGTGGGGTCGTAGAAGTTGGCGGTGCCCACGGTCACGGAGGTGGCACCGGCGAGAATCATCTCCGCTGCGTCCCGCCAGCTTGCGATGCCGCCCATGCCGTTGACGGGAATCTTGACGGCCTGGGCGGCCTCCCAGACCATGCGCACGGCGATGGCGTGGATGGCGGGGCCGGAGACGCCGCCCGTGGGCTTGGAGAGGCGGCTTCTCCTGGTGCGCACGTCGATGGACATGCCGTTGATGGTGTTGATGAGCGAGAGGGCGTCGGCGCCCTCGGCCTCGCAGGCACGCGCGATCTCGGGCACGCGCACCGGCGCCATCTTGACGAGAAGCGGTCTCCTGACGCGAGGGCGCACCGCGCGCACGACCTCGGCGGCGCTCTCGGGCGTGCCGCCCACGAGGACGCCGCCACGCGCGATGTTGGGGCAGGAGATGTTCATCTCGACGCCGCTCGCCCACGGGCAGAGCTCCTCGATGAGCTCAACGGCGGCGACGTACTCCTCGACCGAGTGCCCGGCCGCCTGCACGATGACGCGGCAGCCCCGCTCCTCAAGGCCGGAGAGATAGTCGCCATATTGCTCGACCATGCCGGCAACGCCCGGGTTGGCAAGGCCGACGGTGTTCATCATGCCGCTCGGGACCTCGCACATGCGTGGCGCCGGGTTGCCGGGCCAGGGCTTTGCCGAGCAGCCCTTGAGCGTAATCGCGCCGAGACGCGAGACGTCGAAGAACCCCTCGAAGACCGAGCCGAAGGCAAAGGTGCCCGAGGCGGTGTTGACGGGGTTCTTCATCTGGATGCCGCCGAGGTTAACGGACATGCTCACGTTCTTCTCGCCCATTACCACGCCACCTCCTCGGCATCGAAGACGGGGCCGTCCTTGCAGCAGGACTTGTAGGTGCCATCGACCATGGCCACGTTGCAGGTGCCGCACGCACCAAAGCCGCAGCACATCATGCGCTCCATGGAGACGCGGCAGGCGACCCCGGCCTCACGGCAGAGGCGCGCGACGCCCGCCATCATGACCTCGGGGCCGCAGGTGTAGACGACGTCGTAGTCGCTGTTTGCGAGAAGGTCGGCGAGGGCGTCGGTGGTGAAGCCGCGGCGTCCGGAGGTGCCGTCGTCGGTGGTCACCGCAACGGTGCCGGCGCCGAGGCCCTCGAGCACGTCCGTGCCCCAGAGCTTGGCGCCGGTCTGCGCGCCCACCACGGCGTCGAAGGTCACGCCGGCATCCGCAAGCATACGGGCGCAGGCCACGACGGGGGTGATGCCAACGCCACCGGCTACCACGCACGCGCGACGGGATCCCTCAAGCAGGGGCCAGGGGTTGCCGCACGGTCCCACGGCCGTGGAGGACTCCCCGGGCAGCATCTGAGAGAGGCGCCTCGTGCCGTCGCCCACGACGGCATAGACGATCTCGATGGTGCCCGTCTTTGCATCGGCGCAGCTGAAGGAGAGCGGGATTCGCAGAATCTGGCTCGCGTCCCCGGGGACGGCGATGTTCAGGAACTGACCCGCCTCGAGCCTGAAGGCAAGGTCGGGCGCGGAGAGGACGACCCTCATGAGGCCGTCTGCGGCCGGCTCGTTGGAGACGACCGTGAAGTCATGAAGCGCCGCCGTCATACGAGGACTCGCTTGACCGGGGTCACCACGCCGTCGGTGAGGGTGTGGCGACCGGCGACAAAGACATGACTCGCGCAGCCGGTGAGTGTCTTGCCGAGCCATGCGGAGTTCTTGGAGCGACTCTGGAGCCAGTCCTCGGTGACCGTGACCTCGGCTGCCGGGTCGATGAGCGTGAGGTCGGCGGTGCTGCCGGACTCCACGCGAATCTCGGGCAGGCGCAGGCAGCGACGCGGGTTCACGGCCATGACCTCAACAAGGCGCGACCAGCTCATCGTGCCGGGAAGCACAAGGTTGGTGAGCATGAGCGGAAGCGACGTCTCGAGGCCCACGATGCCAAAGAACGCGATCTCCCACTCGCAGTCCTTCTCATGCGGGGCGTGAGGCGCGTGGTCGGTCACGATGCAGTCGATCGAGCCGTCAAGGATGCCCTCGCGCATGGCCTCGGCGTCCGCGGCGGTGCGCAGCGGCGGGTTCATCTTGAGGTTGGTGTCGTAGGCGTCGGTGATGTCGTCCTCGCAGAGGAACAGGTGGTGCGGGGTGACCTCGCAGGTCACGGGCAGACCCTCGGCCTTGGCGGCGCGCACGAGGTCAAGGCCCTTCTTGGTGGAGATGTGAGCGATGTGCAGGGCGCAGCCGGTCATGCGGCAGAGCTCGATGTCACGGTAGATCTCGAGCTCCTCGCCAAGCGCCGGCCAGCCGAACATGCCAAGGCGCGTGGAGGCACGGCCTTCGTTGATGACGCCGTGCGTGGTGAGCGACTCCACCTCGCAGTGCGCGGAGACGACCTTGTCGAACTGGGAGACGTACTCCATGCAAGTGCGCATCATGCCGGCGCTCTGGACGCCATGGCCGTCATCGGAGAAGGCCACCGCGCCCTCCATGACCATGTCACCGATCTCCGCGAGCGTCTGGCCCTTCTCGCCCACCGTGAGGGAACCGATGGGCCGCACGTGGCAGAGGCCCGCGTGGCGGGAGCGGTCGATCTGGTAGCGCACCTCGGCGCCGTTGTCGGTCACAGGGTCGGTGTTGGGCATCGTGGCCACGTCTGTGAAGCCGCCGTGGGTGGCCGCGCGGGCGCCCGTCTCGATGGTCTCCTTGTACTCAAAGCCCGGATCGCGGAAGTGCACGTGCATGTCAACGAGGCCGGGCACGAGGTACTTGCCGGCGGCGTCGATGACCTCGGCACCCTCCGGGGCGTCCAGGCTCTCCCCCACCGCGGCGATCTTGTCGCCGTCGATGAGCACGTCGCGAACGTCGTCGAGGCCCACCTGCGGGTCGACGACGTGGGCACCCTTAAGCAGATACGCCATTGTTCTCTCCTCCCAGAAGCAGGTACATCTCGGCCATGCGCGTGAGGACGCCCGCGTTCACCTGGTCGAGGATGCGCGAGCGGGCGCAGTCGGCCACGTCGGCGTTGATCTCCATGCCACGGTTCATGGGGCCGGGGTGGCAGATGATGGCCTCGGGCTTCATCTTGTTCACGCGGCTCATGTCAAGGCCCCAGAGGCGGTTGTACTCGCGGCGGGAGGGGATGGCCGCGCCCTCCATGCGCTCGAGCTGGACGCGCAGCATGTAGATGACGTCCATCTCGGGGATGACGGAGTCAAAGTCGGCGGTCTGCGGCACGCCGTAGTAGTCGGGGTCGTCAACCTGGAAGGTGGGCGGTCCCACGAGCGTGACGTCGGCGCACATGGTCTTGAGGGCGGGCACGAGGCTGCCGCACACGCGGCTGTGCGAGAGGTCGCCCACGATGGCAACCTTGAGGCCGTCGAGGTGACCGAAGTTCTCGCGGATGGTGTAGAGGTCGAGCATGGCCTGCGTGGGGTGCTGGTGCTTGCCGTCGCCGGCGTTTATGACGATGGCGTCGGTGTGCTCGGTGATCTTCTGCGGGGTGCCGGCGAGCTTGGCGCGGCAGATGAACATGTCGACGTTCATGGCGTCAATGGTCTCGATGGTGTCGGCCAGGCTCTCGCCCTTGACCACCGAGGACGTGGACCCGCCCATGGAAAGCGAGTCGGCCGAGAGACGCTTCTCCGCAAGCTCGAAGGAGCTCTTGGTTCGCGTGGAGGGCTCGAGGAAGAGGTTGACGATCGTGCGGCCGCGAAGCGCGGGCACCTTCTTGATGGCACGCTTGTTGACCTCGGAGAACGAGCGGGCCGTGTCAAGAATCTGGGTGATGTCGTCGGCGGTGAGGCTCGTCGTGTCAATCAGGTGCTTGACGGACAGCATAAGGGTGGCACCTCCTGTGCACTAGTCGGTGGGCTTGGTCCAAATCTCGACGGAGTTGGCCTCGTCATAGGGGCGGAGCAGCACGCGGACGTCCTCCTCGTGAGAGGACGGGACGTTCTTGCCCACGTAGTCCGCTCGGATGGGGAGCTCGCGGTGGCCGCGGTCGATCATGACGGCCAGCTGGACGGTCCTCGGACGACCGAGGTCGATGAGGGCGTCAAGGGCGGCGCGAATCGTGCGACCGGTGTAGAGGACGTCGTCCACGAGCACGATGTCTCGCTCGTCGACGCCGAAGGGGATGTCGGTCCCAAACTCAACGGGGGCGATCCTTCTGCTCACGTCATCGCGGTAGAAGCTGACGTCAAGCGTGCCCACGGGAGGACGGATCCCCTCGATCTTCTCGATCTCATCGGCAAGAAGCGGCGCAATCGCGGCGCCGCGACGAACGATGCCCACCAGGGCGA
This sequence comes from uncultured Olsenella sp., assembly GCA_949287335.1. Taxonomy (GTDB): domain Bacteria; phylum Actinomycetota; class Coriobacteriia; order Coriobacteriales; family Atopobiaceae; genus Thermophilibacter. Next base: position 14,707 of record CASEGE010000179.1, read on the forward strand.
CACCCTGGGCACCCTCGTTTCTCTCGATGATCTCATGGGCGATGCGGGTGAGCGCGCGGCTCATGGCCTGCTCGTCCATAATCTGGGCCTTGAGCGTGGCCTGTTCCATGGGACTCCCTTCTCACAAAAAGACGCCCTGCCGGCGAGCCGACACGAGCGTCAAAATAAGGTTATGAGAAGCGTCCCGTGAGGACCTGACCTTGCTGGCGTCTCGCACCGGCTTAAAAATCCCCTTCACTGTAAAGCAAAGGTGCGAGAAGAACAAGGGTCGCGAGCGCCCCTACGTAAGCGGGTGGCCGCAGTTCATGCAGAAGCGGTCGTTCTCCCCCGCCGGCGTGCCGCACTCGGGGCAGAAGGCAATGCGATGGGGCTCGAGCGCGGGGGTTGGCTCCGGCTCGGTCTCAGGTTCCGGATCAGGCGCAGGGATGGGCTCCGGTTCCGGCGCGGGCGCAGGGGTGGGTTCGGGTTCGGGTTCGGGCACGGAAACGACCTCGATCACGGGGACGGGCTCGACGACGGGCTCCGTTTCGATAACAGTCGCGGGCTCGACATCAGCCTCGACCTCAGGCTGAGCCTCAGGCTCGACCTCCTCCACGGCCATATCGCCCATCTCGTAAGCCGTCTCAGCGACAGGAGCAGGCTCGCTCGAAGGCTCCTCGGCCATCAGAGGCTCGGGCTGTGCCACGGGGGCCGGAGCGGGCTCGGGCTGCGGCGCGCTGACGGCAGGCGCAGCCTCAACGCGGGTACCACAGTTCATGCAGAAGAGATCGCCCTCCCCCATCGGGGCGCCGCATGAAGGGCAGGTCCTTCCCGAGGCGCTTGGGGCGGGAGCCGGCTGCGGCTGCGAGGCGGCGTAGAACGCCTGGATCTCGCTCATGGGCTTGCCACAGCCCGCGCAGAACATGTCGGAGGCGTAGAGCTGGGAGCCGCAGAACGGGCAGACGATGCGCGTGGCCATGGTCTGGGCTGCCTGGGACTCGGCCTCGATGCGGTCGATCTCCGCCTGGCAATTCTCGCGCTCAACATCAATGGCGGCAATGCCGTCGTAGAGCGCCTCACGGCCCTGACGGAGCGCAGGGTCGTCCTTCGTGATCTCGTACAGGCTTGCACCGAGCTGCGCGGCAAGGGCCTGACGGCGCTTGAGCGCATCATTAAGCTGCGCCCTGAGCTTGACCGTTGCGGCGGTGCGGTTTGTCGCGGCAACGCCGCGGTTCAACGTGGACTGAACGCTATCGAGAAACCCCATGAGAGACCCC
>CASEGE010000180.1 GCA_949287335.1 uncultured Olsenella sp.
CTCATGGTCCACACCGAACTCAACCTCTCGTGCACGGGCGACAACGTGGACACCCTCACGTACCAGCTCGAGGGCGACGACGTCCTCACCGCGGACGGAGCAACCGAGGACGAGATCTACTTTGTCCCTGGCATCTGGATCCAATGGGCCACCACGTACCGGCCAGGCGAGAAGTCGAGCGGCCCCGTTGACAGCTTCACCGTTGACTACGAGAACCAGCATCCCAACGGGCTTCTCGACGCGCTCGCGGGCACCAACGCGTCCTACAGCGTCTACGCCAACATCCCCATCCCAGACGACCTTGTGCCCGTCTTCCTTGAGATGCAGGAGATCGGCGAGACCGTTGCCGAGCGCTCGGAGGGAAGCGAGACCATCATCGAGACGGACGAGGAGCAGCAACGCAATACGGAACTGATGAACCAAGTGAGCGTGCGCGTCGCCGAGCTCTTTGCCGAGGAGCTCTCCAGGACCACGCTCGTGATGACGGCCACGTTCGACGACGGCAGCGAGCAGACCAAGCGCTATTCGTTCTCCCCGCGCGAGGACTACACGCAGATTTATGCCGACTACCTGGAAGAGGACTGGGAGGCCTACCTCGCCGGCGATGATGCCCGCCGCACCGAGCTCACGCAGAACCCGCCGAGCCTCTACCTGATCACGGAGGCTGAGGGATAAACGGAGCCGCCCCGACGTCCTTCTCGCAAAGGAACGTCGGGGCGGCAAAATGTTACGAAGGGACTGTCCCTTCGTAACGTCTCGAGGCGGGCGACGCCGGAGGTGCGGGCGGCCTCGGCCACGGCGGCGGCCACGGCGGGCGCCACGCGCTCGTCGAAGGCGCCGGGGATGATGTAGTCGGCGGCGCGGTGCTCGTCGTCGACGAGGCCGGCGATCGCGTAGGCCGCGGCCTCCATCATGTCGTCGTTGATGTCGGACGCGCGCACGTCGAGGGCGCCGCGGAAGATGCCCGGGAACGCGAGCACGTTGTTGATCTGGTTGGGGAAGTCGGAGCGGCCCGTGGCGGCCACGGCGGCCCCTGCTGCGAGCGCCTCGCCCGGCATGATCTCCGGCACGGGGTTGGCGCAGGCGAAGACGATCGGGGCCGGCGCCATGGTGCGGACCATGTCCTGGGTGAGCACGCCCGGGGCGGACACGCCCACGAAGACGTCGGCGCCCCTGACGGCGTCGGCGAGGCTGCCCCTCACCCCCTCGCGGTTGGTCCACGCGGCGATCTCGGCCTTCTCGGGGTTGAGGCCCTCGCGGCCCTCGTAGATGGCGCCCGTGCGGTCGCAGATGATGACGTCGTGCACGCCCATGCGCTGCATGAGCCTGGCGATGGAGATGCCCGCGGCGCCGGCGCCGGAGAAGACCACGCGCACGTCCGCGAGCTCACGGCAGGTGAGACGGCAGGCGTTGATGAGCGCGGCGCAGGTCACGACCGCCGTGCCGTGCTGGTCGTCGTGGAAGACGGGGATGTCGCAGCACTCCTTGAGGCGGCGCTCGATCTCAAAGCAGCGCGGCGCGGAGATGTCCTCGAGGTTGATGCCGCCAAAGCTGCCGGCGACGAGCTCGACGGTGCGGACGATCTCGTCCACGTCCTTGGAGCGCACGCACAGCGGGAACGCGTCCACGTCCGCGAAGGTCTTGAACAGGGCGCACTTGCCCTCCATGACCGGCATGCCCGCCTCGGGGCCGATGTCGCCGAGGCCCAGCACAGCGGTGCCGTCCGTGACCACGGCCACCAGGTTGCCGCGACGGGTGTAGGTGTAGGAGTCCTCCACGTTCTCGGAGATCTTGAGGCACGGCTCGGCGACGCCCGGCGTGTAGGCCACGGCCAGCTCCTCCGGCGTGGTGATCGGCGCGCGGGTGATCACCTCGATCTTGCCCTGCCACTCCTTGTGCTTGTCCAGCGCGTACTGCTTGGCGTCCTCGGCCATGGATGCTCCTATCTCACAGGGTCGGCCCTCGCCGGCCACATTCACACCGTGGAACAGTTTAATCTCATGCGCTCGACGCTGCCGTGACAATTAGGACAGGTTCATCTGTCACAACCTCAGGTGCGTTCCCATTGGGTGCGAGAAATGCAGTTAAATCGAGCAGAACGCGCAAACAACTGCATTTTGCGCACCCAATGGCCCCGCGCCCTGACGGCGGCGCACCCAACGGCTCCGCCATCCCGACGGGCAGACGCGCAACCTGACAAAACGCCTCCGTCCCCAATTGTCAGGTCAGGCAAGGGAGATGGCGCCAAGCCAGCCCCAGCGCGGCTCGCTGGCCACACCGTACGCGGAAAGCCACAGGGCGAGCGGCACCTCTCGCACGCAACCGTCCACGCAGTCCATGACCACGCCGTCACCCACGTAGAGGCCCACGTGCCCGTGGTCCCAGCCGCCGGCACCGTAAGGGTGGCGCCCGCACGCCACGATCATGCCAACGAGCAGGTCAGCCGTGTCCGTCCGCGAGCAAAACCCCTCGTACAGCTCGCGCGCGTCGCCGCTCACGTACCCTATGCCCAGCCGCGAGAACGCGCGCTCAACCCACGCCGCGCAGAGCCCCTCCCCCATCGGAGCCGTCCCGTGGGCGCACTCCACCAGCCGGCGCTGGAGCGCCCCGGCGTCCATGAGCGCCTGCGGCTCACGACCCGCCGGCACTTCTCGCCAGGCAGGCATGCCAAAGGTGGTCGTGGCGCCGTCATCGGCGAGAAGCCCGCGCACGCCGAGCGCCTCCAAGAACCTGTCTCTCTTGTCCGAAACACCGCCCATGCGCGCCCTTCTCGCC
>CASEGE010000181.1 GCA_949287335.1 uncultured Olsenella sp.
CGTGCTCGCCCAGGCGGATGACGGTGCTCACGGAGCCGCCGCGCTGGCTCATGCCATGGATCTCGGAGACCTTGACGTCAAGGCCTGCGCCGGCGGCGACCGTCGCCAGCAGCTTGCCCGCGAGGATCGTGCCCTGGCCGCACACGCCCACGAGGAGGATGGTCTTGGTGCCGTCCACGACGGCGCAGTTCTTCTCGGTATCAGCCATTGCTTACTCCTTCGTGATGCAGCCGAACGGGCAGGACTGGACGCACTGGTCGCACCCAACGCACTGCGCGGGGTCGATCGCGGCCGTGCCGTCCTTGGCGCGTCCGAGCGCCGGGCAGCCGATCTTGACGCACTGGCCGCACGCGCGGCAGTCGCGGATGGTGGGCTGCTTGCCGCGGCTGCGGTCGATGAGGCGGCACGGCGCCTTGAAGACGATGACGGAGAGGCGCTCGGTCGCTGACGTGGCGGCCTTGAGGGCGGCGCGCACGGCGGCCAGGTCCTGCGCGTCCACCTCGACGACGTCCTCAACGCCCATGGCGCGGCACAGGGCGAGAAGGTCGAGTGCCTTGCCGCTCGGGTTGTCCAGCGGGCCGATCTTGTGCGAGCTGTCCGTGAGGGTGACGCCGTTCACGGGGTTGCCCTGCGTGCCGGTCATGGCCGTGGTGCGGTTGTCCAGGATGCAGAGGGTGCCGGTGCCGCCGTTGTAGATGGTGCCGAGCATGCTCGTGATGCCGGAGTGCGCGAAGGTGGAGTCGCCGATGACGCCCACGACGGGACGGCCGGTGCGCTCAGGCGCGCCGGCGAGCTCCATGCCGTGCGCCATGGAGAGCGAGGCGCCCATGTCGATGACCGTGTGGCACGCGCCGTAGGGCGCGACGGCGCCGAGCGTGTAGCAGCCGATGTCGCCGGTGACGATGGCCTTGAGGCGGCGCAGCTCGCAGAAGACGAGGCGGTGCGGGCAGCCGGGGCAAAACGCCGGCGGGCGCGGCGGGAGGTCCGTGGCGGCGTTGAGGTGCGCGGGCTGCCCCACGCCGAAGGCGGCGCGAATGAGCTGCGGCTTGAGCTCACCGGCAACGGGGAGCGGCGCGGCGGGCGGCTCGGCGAGCTCGATGCCGAGGGCGCGGACGCGAGAGGAGAAGTAGTCGCTGGCCTCCTCGATGACGTAGCACGCGTCGACGGACGCGGCGAAGTCGGCGAGCGCGCGGGCGGGCAGCGGCCAGGCGAGGCCGAGCTTGAACGTGGAGGCCTCGGGCAGCGCCTCGCGGACGTGCTGGTAGACGGCGCCGGCGCAGATGACGCCGATCTTCTCGCTGCGGCGCTCGACCTTATTGAACGGGCAGGTCTCGGCGTAGGCCTCGAGCTCGGCCTGGCGCTCGTCCACCACCACGCGGCGCTTGACCGCGTTGGCCGGCATCATGACGTACTTCGGGATGTCGTCGGTGTAGTCGCGCGGGGCCACGGCCTCGCGCTCGCCGGCGGGCGCCACCAGCGTGCGGGTGTGCGCGATGCGCATGGTCTCGTGCAGCATGACCGGCGTGTCAAAGCGCTCGGAGAGCTCGAAGGCGGCGCGGGCCATCTCGTAGCAGTCCTGCGAGTCGGCGACGTCGAGGCAGGGGATGCGGCCGAAGGCGGCGTAGAAGCGCGAGTCCTGCTCGTTCTGGGACGAGTAGCAGGACGGGTCGTCCGCGGCGAGAAGGACGAGGCCGGCGTTCACGCCGGTGGAGGCGGCGGCCATGAAGGGGTCGGCGGCCACGTTGACGCCCACGTGCTTCATCGTGACGAGCGAGCGCACGCCGGCGATGGCGGCGCCGAGGCCCACCTCGAAGGCGACCTTCTCGTTGGGGGACCACTCGCAGTAGACGTCGTCCTTGCGCACGAGGGCCTCGAGCGTCTCGGTGGACGGCGTGCCGGGGTAGCCCACGCCGACGGCAACGCCGGCCTCCCAGGCGCCCTGGGCGATGGCCTCGTTTCCGGACATGAGGTGCTTGTCCATGTCTCTCCTCTCCTGGGGTGATTCAATTGGGGACAGACCCCTTTTGAATCATCGTCCTCATGATTCAAAAGGGGTCTGTCCCCAATTGAATCATCGTCACTTTCTCTTAGCGGCGCGTCTCGCGGGCGACGAGCGACTCCGCCCCGTACTTGGCGCGTAGCGCCGGCTTCTCAATCTTACCCGTGGGGTTTCTCGGCACGGGCGCAAAGATCACGCGGCGCGGGCGCTTGTAGCGCGGCAGGCGTCCGCAGAAGGTCTCGATGTCGCTTTCGGTGAGCGCCGCTCCCGGCTTGAGCTCGACGATCGCCGCGGGGATCTCTCCCAGGCGCTCGTCGGGCAGGCCGATCACGGCAACGTCCTTGATCGCGGGGTGACCCATGAGGAAGTCCTCGATCTCCACGGGGTAGAGGTTCTCTCCGCCCATGATGATGACGTCCTTCTTGCGGTCGACGATCCAGTAGAAGCCGTCCTCGTCCTGGCGCGCCATGTCTCCGGTGTGGAGCCAGCCGTCCACGAGGGTCTCGGCCGTGGCCTCGGGGTCCTTGTAGTAGCACTCCATGAGGCCCGGGCCCTGAACGCAGAGCTCGCCGACCTCGCCGGGCGTGACCTCGGCCCCGTTCTCGCCCACGATCTTGCACTTCCAGCGGTAGCCGGGGACGCCGATGGCGCCCACGTGGTCGATGTTCTCCACGCCCAGGTGCACGCAGCCCGGACCCATGGACTCCGAGAGGCCGTAGTTGGTGTCGTAGTCGTGGTGCGGGAAGACCTCGCGCCAGCGACGGATCAGCGAGAGGGGCACGGGCTGGGCGCCGATGTGCATGAG
>CASEGE010000182.1 GCA_949287335.1 uncultured Olsenella sp.
CGCGTAGATGTCCGCCGGCGCCATGAAGCCGAGGGCAGCGCCGTCTGCCATGACGGTGAGCACGATGCCCTCGCCCGAGCACGTGAGGCTCTTCTCGGTGAGGATGGTGTCCAGGGCCTCGTTGCCGGTCTCCACCACCGAATCATACACGTCAACCTCGCGAGCAATGTCGGCGAGCACGGCCCCGTCCACCACGACGCCGCTGTCCGCGAGGTGGCGAATCTGGTGGCGGATGTCATGGCACTTGATATTGATGGCCTCGATGTTCTCGCGACTCAGGCGATACTGCCGCTCGCGCTCGGCGAGCAGGCGCTCGGTCTCGGCGCGCTCGTCGTCCGCATGCTTGGCATAGAGCAGCTCGTATTCGGCAAAGAGCACAAAGACGCAGATGAGCGGGTGCACCAGTCGCAGCAGTAACAGAAAACGAAAAGGAATGCCCACGATAGTGAGGGCCTTGATGATGAGGTCGAGACCAATTACCACTATCACTACGATGGCAAACATTGAAAGCATGAGGCGGTTCTCGACATCAAGCAGGCCGCGCAAGGTAACACGACGGACAAAGAGCCAATATCCGGCCAGATAGATTGCGAGCGGCACGCCAATGGAGACGATGGCGGAAAGGGGCTCGTCAAGTGACACGTTCGATCGTCCCGTGACAGCCATTCGGATGAGCTCGATGAGACCGCTCGCTATGTTCTGCAAGGTGTAGCCCGCCGTGGCGCAAAAGAGTGCGGTCCACGGACGCACGTCAAAGATAAAGAGAATTGCCCCCACAAAGACCGCGATGAGCGTGGAGAAAACCACGAACGCGCCACCAACGTCGAGACCCGTTACGCCCCATGCGGCAAGCGGCACTATTGCGATGGCAAGCAGGATGGCAAACACACCAATGACACGCAGCTGTGAGTTCTGCCTGCGCGGTAGTCGGTACGACAGGAGAAACACCGGTATTATCAGCTGAACCATGGGCTCGATGGACCACCAGGTCCTGAGGAACTCTCTCATCTCCCGTCCCTAGCGCCTTCCCCCCAGATAGTCAGTCACGGCGTCCATGACTTCGCGTTTGCGCGTGCGGGAGATGGGGAGCACCTCGCCGTTGACCATCTGCATTCCTTGTGGTCTCACGAGCACGATCTTGTCCATGTTGGCAAGACAGCTCTTTGCGGTTCTGATTATTGGTGTGCCTGCAAGCTGGTCTTCGATCTGACCCAGAGAGCCTCGTGTCTCAAGGGTGGAGCCGTCCTCCAGATGGTAGGTGAGCCGATGTCCCGTGACCTCAACATAGATGATCTGAGAGAAAGGTATTACGCGCATGCCGTCGTCTGTGGGCACCATGACCGAGCGACCGACGTTCTGCTTGATGGTGCGCAAGGCGCGGTCGAGGTTCATAGAGAGATTTCCCCAGCTCACCGGTTTGATAATAAAGCCTGTGGCGCCAACCTCGTATCCCTTGACGGCGTATTTGGCGAGGTTGGTCACAAATATGATGGGCGTGGTCTCGTCGTAGACGCGCATGAGCTGCGCAGCCTCCATGCCGCTGATGCCCGGCAGGTCAATGTCGAGAAGGACCAAGTCGTAGTGACCCTTGTCCGAGAGCATTTCCATGGCGGACTTAATCCAGGTGATCTGGAACGTCTCAGCATGGGCGTTTCCATAGCGGCGGACAAACTCCGTGAGGCGCTGCGCCTCGTCGGGCTCGTCCTCAACGATAAGCGTGCGTATCATTTCATCCTCCCCGGGCCGCTACGAATATGCGGTCTTCCTTCCCAGATAAAGCATACCGTTTTACGTTCACGGACGTTTTGACGCCGCTCACCGGTCGAAATGGGCGGATTGCGGGGCCGTTTGGCGCGCCTGAGTGACCGACGGGTCTCAATTCGTGCGCTTCAGGCCAAAGCTACGTGCCCATTCTTCTGTCGCGCTTGAATGTGAGCTGGATGTAAGGAAGGGGCCGTGCAGCCAAGGGCGGTACGGCGAGAAGTACAAGGAGGAGAAGGACATGAAGAAGGAAGCACTGCTTATCGGAGCCCTGGCGTGTGCGCTGAGCCTGCCGCTTATGGGGTGCAACTCAACCCCCACCGCCTCGGACAACGGTGGTGGAGAGGGGCAGTCTCAGTCAGGTGACTTTGACGCCATCGCCACCTACTATGGTCAGTGGCACGGCGCCGTTGAGACCTCGGGCGACTCCGTCTACGGCACCATGGGCGGCGAGGAGGCCATGCTCGACCTCTATCTCAACGATGACGGTACTTGCTCCGTTGAGCCCGTGGAAGCGCACGCCGACCTCCTCACCGATGAGGGTACCTGGGATGGCGCCGAGGGCCAGATTGTCCTGCACCTCACCGATGGTGACATCACCATAACGGTGACTGGCGGCGATACCGCCGAGGCAAACGCTGCCGACTTCGGCATCGAGGGCTTCGACACGATTCTGTTTGACTTCTACGGCTAATCAGGGCGAGCCCTTTTGATTTGATCAGGGGCCGTCCGGCCGTCCCAAAACAACGTCACAACGAACGAGCCAAAACGAATGGGGAAAGCAATGAAGAACATTACGCGCAGGGGCTTTTTTGCTGGCGCTGCCGTTACGGCGGGGCTGCTCGGGCTTGCCGCCTGCGACCAGCAGGGTACTGAGCAGGGTGATCAGGAGCAGGGTACGACGGGCGGTGCCGGGTACACCGAGACCGAGACAGAGTTTGGTTACACCGTGGTTGAACAGGAGGGTGGTAAGCGCCTGTCCTACACCAAGGACTCCGGCCTCAAGCTCATCGAGCAGGACGGCTTTGCGTTCAAGGACTTCGAGGGCACCGGCGAGCTCGTCCCGTACGAGGACTGGCGCCTCACTGCGGAGGAGCGCGCCGAGGATCTCGCTTCTCGCCTGAGCATCGAGCAGATCGCGGGCCTCATGTGCTTCTCGGCACACCAGCGTTCCATCGAGGGCGATGAGATCACCGACGAGCAGAAGGCGTTCCTCGACGCGAGCGTCCGCGCGGTGCTCAATGCCCTCTCTGGCTATCCGGCGTTCCAGCAGGCGGAGTTTGCCAACCGCCTTCAGGCCTACGTCGAGGCTTCCGATAACAAGATTCCCATCAACTTCTCCTCGGACCCGCGCCTTGGCCTCAACTGCACCAACTGGCCTGACAACCTGGGCCTGGCCGCCAGCTTTGATCCCGAGCTCGCCAAGCGCGTTGGCCAAGGCATTGCCTCCGACATGCGCAAGATGGGCATCACCACCTACCTTGGGCCTCAGATTGACATTTCCTCCGATCCGCGCTGGCAGCGCTTCAGCGGCACCTTTGGCGAGGACCCCGCACTTTCTCGCGACATGACCAGGGGCCTGTGCGATGGCCTCCAGTCCACGATTGACGAGAACGGCGAGGACCAGGGCTGGGGCACCGGCTCCCTTGTCGCCATGGTCAAGCACTGGCCTGCGGAGGGCGCGAGCGAGGGCGGCCGTGAGGCCCACCCGAGCGGAGGCAAGTACGCCATCTACCCGGGCAACGGCTTTGAGGCCCTCATGATTCCGTTTGTCGACGGCGCCTTCAAGCTCGACGGCAAGACGGGCTGCGCCGGTTCGGTCATGACCTCCTACACCATCGCCTGGAGCGAGGACGGGGAGTATGGCGAGCTTGTGGGCTCCGGCTTCTCCAAGTACAAGGTGCAGGAGCTGCTGCGCGACAAGTACGGCTTCCAGGGCGCGGCATGCACCGACTGGTCGGTCCTGAACGACGTCAACGAGACGGGCAGCCCGTCGTATCGTTGCTGGGGCCTTGAGGACCCCGAGGTCTGGAACCCCGCTAAGCGTGCCTCCAAGGCCGTTGAGGTTGGCGTTGACCAGATGGGCGGCTGCAACGACCCCACTCTTCTCGTCTCGGCCTACGAGGATATGGTCGCGAGCCTCGGCGAGGAGCAGGCGGACGCCAACTTCCGCGCCTCCGCAAAGCGTCTGCTGCTCGGCTACTTCAACACCGGCCTCTTCGAGGATCCCTACGTGGATGTTGACGTGGCGCGTTCTGAGATTGACAAGGGCAACGACGAGGTTACCGCTGAGGCCCTTGACGCCCAGGTGAAGTGCATCGTCATGCTCAAGAACCACGACGGCGTGATCAAGCAGGGCAGCGCCGATGCCAAGCCCAAGGTGTACGTCCCGATGCGCTACACCGCCGCGTCTCGCATTGCCGGCACGATGGAGACCTCGCCGTGGGTTGATAACCCCGCGACCTGCGCACTGCCGCTGCCGGAGGGCACGCTCAGCAAGTATTTCGAGGTCGTGACCGACACGCTCTCTGAGACCCTCACCGGACCGGCGGACGCTACCACCGGCAACCCCACGCCTGCGGAGGCAGATCTCACGCGCCTCACTGCCGACGACATTGCCGACTGCGACTACGTGCTCGTGTGCGCTGCGGCTCCCAGCAACGCCTCCAACCGTGATGGCCGCAACGAGCAGGGTGAGTACATTCCGCTTTCCGTCCAGTATCGACCGTATACGGCGGATAACGAGTACGTCCGCGAGGTTTCGATTGCGGGCGACACCCTCGAGGACGGGACGAGGGAGAACCGCTCCTACTTTGGCCGCACCTCGATGGTGACCAACGAGGCCCAGCTCGATCAGATCCTCGATGCCGCTGCCGTGGCGCACGAGGCGGGCAAGCCCTGCATCGTCGTCCTGGACATCAAGCAGCCGATGTGCGTGCACGAGTTTGAGTCCGAGGTCGACGCAATCGTGGTCTCCATGTCCGGCTCCACTGAGGCCGCCTGCCGCATCGTCGCTGGTCTTGACGAGCCCTCCGGCCTGATGCCCATGCAGATGCCCAAGGACATGCTTGACGTGGAGAAGCAGCTCGAGGACGTTCCGCGTGACATGGAGTGCTACACGGACGCCGATGGCAACACTTATGACTTTGGCTTCGGCCTCAACTGGTCTGGCTCCATCAGCGACGAGCGTACCGAGAAGTACTGCGTCGAGCCGCTGACCGCGCCTGAGGCCTAGTAGCCTCCTTACGGGGCGCGCCGCTCGTCTCGACGCGGCGCGCCCTTCTCGCATTATCCTGACACCTAGCCCTGTCCTCATCGTCATATGTGACAAATTAACCTGTCACCAATGTCACATGGTTGGCGAGAAGTACGGTCGGGCGGGACGGATGCAAGTTACGCCGTCAAATCGACGCTTTGCGAGAAGCGCCCCCGGCAGGCGCGCACTTCTCGTTAGATGTAACCGTGAATGGGTGTCTAGGAGGGAACCTACAGCGAAGGAGTTTCCATGGCTGACAACAAGCCGAAGAAGCAACCGAAGAAGATGACGCGCCGCGGCTTCATCGCGTGCGGCGCCACCGCCGCCGGTCTCGTGGGCGTCACCGCGGCGGTCAACGTGGGCACGAACATGTTCAAGTCCGCGATCGACCACTACATTGGCGGCGGCGAGACCACCATCACCAACGCCCCGGGCTCCGAGGACTGGGACACCGCCTACTACGACAAGCAGTACCGCGGTCGCGGCGCTGCCACCGAGGATGCCAAGCAGATCGTCGTTGAGATCGAGGGCGAGGGCATCGTCCTGCTCAAGAACGACAACAACGCGCTGCCGCTGGCCTCTGGCGAGTCCGTCTCGCTCATCGGCCGCTTTGCCGCCGACCCCGTCTACGGCGGCGCCGGCTCGGGCACCGTTGACCCCAACGACTGCGTGACGCTCCACGACGGCATCGCCGCCGCGGGCCTCACCATCAACGAGACGGCCTACAACTGGATTGCCGAGAACTACGGCAACTATGACAAGGCCAACATCACGATGGACAACCCCAACACGGCCACCTACTACATCGGTGAGATTCCGTGGGCCGACTATAGCTCCGAGGCACAGGGGTCCATCTCCGGCACCACCGCGCTCGTGGTCATCGGCCGCGGCGGCGGCGAGGGCGGTGACCTCTCCCAGGATCTTCTCGGCACGATGAACGACGGCAAGCACGCCGCCTTTGTGGAGAACAACGAGACCGCCAACTACGAGGAGGGCCAGCATGAGCTGGAGCTCTCCCGCGAGGAGCGCGACCTCATCACCGCCGCCAAGGATGCCTGCGACAAGGTCATCGTGCTCTACAACGGCTCCACCCCGATGGAGCTTGCCCCGCTCATGTCCGGTGAGCTCGAGGTCGACGCCATCGTGGCCATTGGCTCGCTCGGCGCGAGCGGCGCCACCGCGGTGGGCCAGGTCCTGACCGGCGTCACCAACCCCTCCGGCCGCACCACCGACATCTGGGCCACCGACTTCACGGCCGACCCCACCTTCGGCAACTTTGGTGGCAAGCAGTACACCGACGTCACCAACTACTACGCGCACAACTACAACGGCTCCGTCGAGGACGCCACCGCGTACTTTGTTGAGTACAAGGAGGGCATCTACTACGGCTACCGCTACTACGAGACGGCAGCCGCCGAGGCCGAGGCGGGCAACTACTCCGGCTTTGACTACGACGAGGCGGTGCTCTTCCCGTTTGGCTACGGCCTCTCCTACACCACCTTCGAGCAGACGCTCGACTCCTGCGAGTCCGACGGCGAGAACGTCAACGCCTCCGTCACCGTGACCAACACCGGCTCGGTGGCCGGCAAGTGCGTGGTGGAGCTCTACTACAGCGCGCCCTACACCGAGGGCGGCATCGAGAAGAGCGCCGTTGTGCTGGGCGCCTTCGGCAAGACCGCCCTTCTCGACCCTGGCGCGTCCGAGACCGTTGACCTCTCGTTCCCCGTGCGCCAGATGGCGTCGTGGAGCTCCGACGAGGGCGGCTACGTGCTGGACGAGGGCGAGTACGTGATCTCCCTGCGCTCTGACTCCCACACCGTCATTGCCGAGCAGGCGCTCACCATTGAGGGTGAGACCTTCAAGACCGACTCCGCCACCGGCAATGAGCTGGCCAACCGCTTTGACGACATGACCGAGTACATGAAGGCCAACTGCGAGAACCTCTCTCGCGCGGACTTTGCCGGCACCTGGCCGGCGGCGGCGCAGGACAAGACCTCTGCCGAGTGCGGCATCACGCTCGAGGAGTACGACTACAAGCAGCACCTGGGCGACGAGCCTATGCCCACCACGGGCGCCAACAACGGTGTCTCCCTCATCGACCTGCGCGGCCGTGCCTACGACGACGAGCTGTGGGATCAGCTGCTCGACGAGCTCACCGTGGACGACATGACCACGATGCTCAACGACTGCGCCTACAACACGCCCGCGATCGCCCACATCGGCAAGCCCGCCACCTCCGAGCCCGATGGCCCGGCCGGCTTCACCTCGCTCACCGGCGCCACCGGTAACTGCGCGTACTGCTCCGAGTTTGTCATGGCGCAGACGTGGAACACCGAGCTCATGTACCGCACGGGCCAGATGGTGGGCCAGGAGGCGCTGGCTTCCGGCTACAACGGCTGGTACGCCCCCGCCATGAACACGCACCGCAGCCCCTTTGCCGGCCGCAACTTTGAGTACTACTCCGAGGACCCGCTGCTCGCCGGCAAGATCGGCGCCGCGGTGGTCTCCGGCGCGGCGAGCAACGGCTGCTACGCCATGGTCAAGCACTACGCGATGAACGACCAGGAGTCCTACCGCATCCAGCACCTCTGCACCTGGGCCACCGAGCAGACCGCGCGCGAGATCTACCTGCGCCCGTTTGAGATCACCATCAAGGAGGCCTCGACCGAGATGAAGTACATCTCGGATGACCAGGGCACTGTCGAGACCGTCGAGATGCCGGGCTGCACGGCCCTCATGAGCTCCTTCAACTACGTGGGCTCCCAGTGGGCCGGCGGCAACCACGCCCTGTGCACCGAGATCCCGCGCGGCGAGTGGGGCTTCACCGGCTGCATCATCACGGACTTCAACCTCTACGGCTACATGGACAAGAACTGGGCGCTTGACGGAGGCACGGACCTGCACCTCACCTACGCAGCCATGACGCCTGCCTTCCAGGGCACCGGCGAGGCCAGCGTCGTGGCACGCCTGCGCGAGGCGTCTCACCGCGTGCTCTACACCGTCGTGAACTCCAACGCGATGCAGGGCATGGCCCCCGGCTCCACCATCACCACCTCGCCGGCGCCGTGGCAGTACGCCGTCTGGGGCGGAAGCGCCGTGCTCCTTGCCGGTGCTGCCGCACTTGGTGCGCGCTGCTACCTGGGCGCCCGTCGCAACAAGGAGATCGAGGCTGCCGAGAAGGGCGAGGCGGCCAAGAAGTAGCCCCGCTCAGGAGTCCTGACGGGAACGTCCCTCCCCGGGCCGGGCCGTGGCGATTGCGCCGCGGCCCGGTTCGATGCGGCAAAAGGGGACGGGTTATTTCGCTCAGAGATTTTGGGACAGGTTGGGAAGCAGGCTATTACCCTGCCTCATCTCCGCAAACCTCACAGGTAGTGCGAGTTGAACAAAGTAGCAGCATAAGTTCTTTCCCTGTTACTTTTTCCAAGAACCACTACCTGTGAGGTTTGCAAGGCTTGGGGAACCGACGGGCTCCCTTTAGGCGACCTTTTGCCTGGACGCGCTACTCGGGTATGGCGAGAAGAACGTTGAGGTAGAACACGCCGTCTTCCGTCCCGGCGTGGAGCGATCCCCCGTAGCGCTCGGCGGTTGCGCGCATGGAGCGCATGCCAAAGCCGTGGTTTGTCTTGTCGGCCTTGGTGGTCTGGGGCATGCCGTCGGCGGAGAAGTGCGGCGCGGCTACCACGTAGTTCTCCACGTTCACGGAGACCATGTCGCGCTTGCGCTGCACCATCAGCGTAATCGACCGCCGATCGGGGTCGTCAACGCCGCGTACGGCCTCGATAGCGTTGTCGAGGGCGTTGCCAAAGAGCGAGTAGATGTCCGCGGCGGCCATGAAGTCAAGCGCGTGGCCGTCTGCCACTACAGAGAGCGTGATGCCTTCGTTTGAGCAGGTGAGGCTCTTCTCGGTGAGGATGGTGTCCAGGGCCTCGTTGCCGGATTTGACAGAGGAGTCGTAGACGCTGACCTCGCGCTCGATGTCCGCGAGCGTCGAGCGGTCAACGACCTCGCTCTTGTCGGCAAGATGACGAATCTGGTGGCGGATGTCATGACATTTGATGTTGATGGCCTCGATGTTCTCTCGGCTCATGCGGTACTGGCGGGCGCGCTCGGCAAGCAGCCGCTCGGTCTCTATGCGCTCGTCCTCCGCTCGCTTGGCATGAAGGAGCTCGTATTCCGAGAAGAGAAGGAAGCCGCAGACAATGAGGTGGACCATGCGGAGCAAAACGGACTGCTCAAACGGCAGGCTGTTGTAGACGAGGTTTTTGATGAGAAGGTCAAAGCCAATGACGGTCACCACCACCAGGAGGAACATGAGCAGCATGACCTTGTTCTCCACGGTGGTGAGTCCCTTGCGGTTGAGGCTTCGAACAAGCACGAGGTAGCTCACGACATACACCGCAAGCGTCACGAGAACGTTTACCAGGACGTCAGGCATCCCGTGGAGCATGCGTCGCGGGCTGTGCATGATGAGGGTCTCAACGAGCAGCGTGGCCCCGCTCGCCATGTTCTGTATGGCATAGCCCGCCGTGGCGCAGAAGAGGGCGGGCCACACGGTCACCTCAAACACAAAGCAGATCGCGCACACAAAGAGCGCGATGAGCCCGCTAAAGAGCGCAAGGGCCTGCACCTCGTCAATTCCCGTGATGAGTCCCGTGGCAACGGGGAGGACGGCGAGAAGAACAAGGGCAAGCAGCACTCCCAGGATGCGAGCGCCGGCATGGGGACGAAGGGGGAGCCGGTAGACGAGAAGCGAGATGGGAACGAGCACCTGGACGAGGATCTCAAGCGTCCAGTACTGCGACAAGAGGCCGAGAAGTGCCTCCATCAGCGTCCTCCAAGGTAGTCGGTGATCGTGTCGACGATCTCGCGCTTGCGGGCTCGGGAGATGGGGAGCTCCTCACCGGTGACGAGCTGCAGCGTGTTGCCGCGCACCCTGCGCACCTTGTCCATGTTGACGAGGAAGCTCTTGGTGATGCGCAGGACGGGGGCGTCCTCGAGGTCCTTCTCGATCTGAGAGAGCGTGCCGTAGGACTCAATCTGGTCATTGCCCTCAAGGTGAACGGTAATGTGGTGTCCCTTTATCTCTATCCAGACAATCTCGCCGATAGCAATGACGCGCAGGCCATCGCTGGTGGAGACGGAGATGGAGCGGCTGGCGCTCTGGCGAATCTGCCTCATTGCGCGGTCGAGGTTGAGGCGAAGGTTGCCAAAGGTGGCGGGCTTCACGATGAAACCCGTGGCACCCACCTCGTATCCGCTGATGGCATATTGCGCGAGGTTGGTGACAAATATGATGGGGGTCACGTCGTCGTAGACGCGCAGGAGCTGCGCCGCCTCCATGCCATTGATTCCGGGGAGGTCTATGTCAAGCAGGAGCAGGTCATAGTGGCTCTTGTCCGAGGACATCTCAAGGGCTGAGGCGTACCAGACAACCTGAAAGGACAGGCTGCGAGCCTTGCCGTAGCGCTCGATGAGATCCATGAGGCGCCTTGCCTCATCGGGCTCGTCCTCCACGACCATGACTCGGTACATCGCTTCCCCCTCCTATGGCACGTCCCAAAGCGGGCTCCAGCATATTAGGGTACTCCATAGCCTCTGACCGGCGAATGGTTGCCACTCACCGGTGCCGCTCATCGGTCTTGAAGGCCGTACGTGTTGGCAGCACCCACCTTCGTGTGGCGCTTCTCCGTGTTGGGCATGCGGGCAATAAGCTGACTTTGGTGCACGTGCAAGGAAGGGGTTGCGTGCCGCCTCATCAGAGGGCGCAACCAGAGCGTTCAAGGGAGGAAAGATGAGAAAGAGCATCACTCGCAGAAACTTCCTGGCCGCCTCCGCGGTCACGGCGGGCCTCGTGGGTCTTGCCGGCTGCGACAATCAGGGAGGTGAGCAGCAGCCTGGCGCCCAGACCGACGTTGCGACGGCACCGGCAGCCGATGCGTATCCCATCGAGCCCGAGGAGTGGGGCAGTGGCACCGTTCGCCACAGCGAGGAGGTCATCGGTGACGCCCGCTCCGGCGACGGTTGGACGCGCGTGACCAACGAGGGCGGCGTCACGCTCGGCGTCATGGATGCCGACAAGCTCATCCAAGTTGACGGCTATGCCTTCAAGGACCTCAACGGCAACGGCAAGCTCGATCTTTGGGAGGACTGGCGCCAGACGCCGGAGGCACGCGCTGAGGCTCAGGCTGCCGAGCTCGACATCAAGGCCGCGCTCGCTCTCATGCTGCACGTCTCGGGCTTCTCGATGGAGACCAACTTTGCCGAGGCCTCAGTCGACATGTCCATGATGGGCATGGCCAACGACCCGGGTAACCCGCTCACGATGCAGGAGGCCTTCGACGACGGTATCCGTACCATCCTGCAGTTTGTGTTCCCCAGCGCGGACACCAAGGATATCGTCAAGTGGAACAACGCTGCCCAGAGCTATGTTGAGAGCCTCGGTACCGGCGTGCCTGTCAACATCTCCAACAACCCGATCTCCTACGGATTCCCCGTGAACCTCGGCATGGCGGCCACGTTTGACCCTGAGCTCATCAAGCGCGCCGCACAGCAGCAGTCCCGCGCCTATCGCGCCCAGAACATCTGCACGCTGCTTGGCCCCCAGATGGACCTTGCCACCGAGCCTCGCTGGGCACGCATCTCGAGCACCTTTGGCGAGGACCCCGCCCTCGTGCGTGACCTCACGAACGCCTATGTCTCTGGCCTGCAGTCCACCTATGACGAGGATGGCAACGATCTTGGTTGGGGCTCTGGGTCGGTAACCGGCATGATCAAGCACTTCCCCGGCGACGGTTGCGGCGAGCAGGGACGCGAGGCTCATAACGAGTTTGGCAAGTACTGCGTCTACCCTGGTAACAACATGAGCGCTCAGCTTATCCCGTTCGTGGACGGCGGTCTGCACCTTGACAGCGCCACGGGCGAGTGCGGTGCCTTCATGGACTCGTACTCCATCGCCTACTCCGATACCGAGGAGTACGGTGAGCTCGTGGGCTCCGCCTTCTCCAAGTGGAAGAACGACCTGCTGCGCGAGAAGTGCGGCTACGACGGCCTCATCTGCACCGACTGGGGCATCGTCGAGGATTCTGGCACCCACTGGGGAGTCGAGAACATCTCCAAGGTCGAGCGTTACGAGAAGGTCATTGAGGCGGGGCTCGATCAGATCGGAGGCTACTACGGCTGGGGCCCGCTCCAGGAGGCATACGAGGCGCTTGCCGAGAAGAACGGCACCGAGGCAACCGACGAGCGCGTGCGCACCTCCGCACGCCGCGTCCTGAAGACCATCTATCGCACGGGGCTTTCCGACTGCCCGTACCTCTCGTCCGAGGAGTCCCTGGCAACGCTGGCAGACACTGAGATGGCGGAGCTTGCCGTCGAGGTCACGGACAAGTCCATCGTGATGCTCAAGAATGAGGGCGGGGTCATCGGGAAATCCGACGGGTCCAGGCCCAAGGTGTACCTGCCGATGCGCTTCCAGCCCGCGGCCGCAGACGCCCTGGGCAGCGTGACCCCGGGCGGCTGGGTGATGCCCATCGCCGAGGATCTTCTCGCCGAGCACTTTGATGTGGTGACGGATGCGGTGGGCGAGGCAACCGGCGCGCCGGATGCCGAGGGAAACGCCACGCTCACCGAGGACGACATCGTGCGCGCGACGGCAGATGACGTTGCCGACTGCGACTTTGCGCTTGTCGTCGTCGAGAGCCCGAAGATGGGAAGCCGCTACGAGGGTGGTTACGACGCCGAGACCAAGACCTACAAGCCCATCCCGCTGCAGTACGGCGAGTACGTGGCCGATGGCCCCAACGTGCGCGAGGTTTCCATCTCGGGCAACGTCCTCGAGGACGGAAGCAAGGAGAATCGCAGCTACGTGGGCCAGAGCGCAACGGCAATTAACTCCGGTGACCTCGACACGATCAAGGATGCCGTTGAGCTCATGGGCGATAAGCCCGTGGTGGTGTGCGTGAACGCGTTCAAGCCGATGGTCATGGCTGAGTTCGAGAAGGATGTGGACGCCATCCTCATGGGCTTTGGCACGTCGGGCAAGGAGTTCCTGAACATCGTTTCCGGTGCGGTTGAGCCCTCCGGCTTGCTTCCGATGCAGATGCCCGCGAGCATGGACGCCGTGGAGGCCCAGCTCGAGGACGTCCCGCGCGACATGGAGTGCTACGTGGACGCCGCCGGCAACGAGTACGACTTCGGCTTCGGCCTCAACTGGTCCGGCCCCATCTCCGACGGGCGCACCGAGAAGTACTGCGTGGAGCCGCTGAGCAAGGCCGAGCACATCGAGATTTAGCAAAGGAGAAGTGAATGCGTAGTAGATTTGCGCAGTTTGCTGCGGTTGCCGCACTTGCACTTTCGTTGAGCGCTTGCGGTGGCACGCCGGCGGGGCCCCAGGGTGACACGACCGAGCCCGCCCAGGAGAACGCTGCGGTTGACGGGGACCTCGCCAAGTTCTTTGCCGGGACCTGGCGCGCCTCGGTCGAGACGTCGGGGAACACCGTGTATGGTAACGTGGCTGGCAAGGAGCCCATGCTCGAGCTGGTGCTCACGGAGGATGGCACCGCAACCGTGACTCCGCTTGAGGGACACGAGGACCTTCTTAGCGGCGAGGGCACATGGGAGGCCGCCGACGATACGGCCGTGACGGTCAAGCTGGACTCGGCCGACATCACGCTTTCCGTGATCGATGACGCCAACATGGAGGGCGATGCCGCTGACTTTGGCATCGAGGGCTTCGACGTTCTCAACTTCGAGTACTACTAGGCAGTAGTGGCATGACTTCGGGCCGGGCCGTGGCGATTGCGCCGCGGCCCGGTTCGTTCTTCTCGCGGAGTTGACGGCCCTCGCCGGCATCCCCACCCTGTGTGGACGCTTCGCGACAGTTTTGGCCCCGGAAGTATCGCAACGGGTCCTCGTCCTTCTCGGCTGTGGACGCTTCGCGACACTCTGGTGCCCCAAACTGTCGCGAAGCGTCCAC
>CASEGE010000183.1 GCA_949287335.1 uncultured Olsenella sp.
AGCTCGCCCTCGAGCCAATCGATGAGCAGCGCGTGGTTCTCGCCAGACCAGTCCATGCCCAAGCGGTGGAAGCCACTCATGATGCCGTTGGCACCGCCCTCGACGACGGCCTTCTCAAACTGACGGAGGTAGATCTCACGAAGCGTCTGCTCGTTGGCCCAGGACGGAACACCATGGCGGTACTCCTCCTGGTCGTTTCCGGCACAGTGCTTGGTGTAGACGAGCGCGCCCTTCTCGATGATGCCGCGGGTCTCCTCCGCGCAGGCGCGACCACCCAGGTACGGGTCCTCGGAGTAGTACTCGAAGTTTCGACCCGAATACGGGGAGCGATGAGCGTTGCAGCTCCAGCCATAGAGCGAGACGTTCTTGTTCTCAACGGTGGCGGAGTGAAGGAGGTTCTCGCCGGTAAGACGGCCAACCTCCTCGTGAACCTCAGTGCTGTACGTGTTGGTGACGGTCTCCTTAGAGGGCCAGGTCACACCCGAGAGGCCGGACACGGTAAAGAGCGGGGTCCAGCCCTGCGAGCCATTGCCCGCAACGGTCTTGGGCTTGCCAATCTTGGCGATTGCGCTCTCCGGGTCATTGATGAAGTCGACCATCTCCTCGTAGGTGAGCTTGGATACGAGAGTCTCCCAGTCGCCGTCGTCATAGTCCTTCTCGCGCATGTCAACGAGGACGAGGTCGGAGTCCTTGCCAAACTCGTGGGTGGGGACAGAGCTCGCGTCACCGGAGCCAGCTTGATAGGAAATGGGCTTTGCCTTGTCGGCCACCTCATCGGTGTAGACCAGGTTGGCGGGCTTTGTCGGGAACGTCGCCTCCCAGTCGGAGCGGGAGAGCCAGGTGATGGCGTTCTTGTCGCTCATGAGCGGGTTCTTGTTGGGGTCAACGCCGTCGAAGAGGTTGGTGATGGCGTTGCCCGTGACCGCGGAGACCGCGTAGGTGGTGTCGTCGAAGGTCCCGTTGTTCCAGACCCAGATGAGGGAGTCGTCGCCCTTGGCGGTCATGCCGTCCTCGGTGGTCATACCCTTGGCAGCAAGCACGTTGTTGATGGCATCGTGCGCGGAGGCAGCAACGGTGAAGTAGTAGTCACCATCGTCGAGGATGTAGGTCTTGGCCTTGTTGGCGTCGTAGGCGGCAAGCTCGTACTTGGAGACGCTGATGGTGAGCGTCTCAGAGGCGCCGGGGTCGAGAAGCTGGGTCTTCTCGTAACCCTTAAGCTCGATGGAGGCCTTCTCGATGCCGTTCTCGATGTCGTAGTCGGTGTAGGGGGTCTGCACGTAGACGCAGGCGGCGTGCTTGCCGGCGACTTCGCCGTCGTTGGTGACGGTCACCGTGACGGTAAAGGAGTCGTCGGCCTCCTCAACGGCAAGATCGGAGTACGAGAAGGTCGTGTAGGAAAGACCCGCGCCAAACGGATAGGCCACATAGGAGCTGTAGTCAAAGTCGCCCGCGTTGCCCTGGCCGAGCACCTTGTCCTCATAGCGCGTCTCGGGATAGCGATAGCCCAGGTAGATGCCCTCGGCGTAGACGTAATCATGACGCCAGTGGTTTCCCTTGGTGTTGGAGGGACGCCATTCGTCGTTCTCGCGGGAAATCTCGTCGAGCTTGCCGTCAGAGAGCTCAGAGAGGTCGGCATCAACGCGGCCGAAGTTTGCCATGACGGGGTTCATGCGGTTGTTCTTGTAGACGGTGTCGGCAAGACGACCAGAGGGGTTGGCCTCGCCGCTCAGCACCTGCACAAAGGCGGGGATACCGTAGGGAAGGGCGGCGCCGTAGCCGGAAGAGCTGATGTTGCCGTACCAG
>CASEGE010000184.1 GCA_949287335.1 uncultured Olsenella sp.
CGGCATGGGCATCAAGTGCACCACCGACTTCGACCGCGGCCAGTTCAACACCGCCATCTCCGCCGTCATGGAGATCACCAACGCGGCGTCCAAGTACGTGAACGACGTGGCGCTCGAGCAGCGCGACCCGGCGCTCTGCTTCGCCGTGGCGCACGCGATCGTGACGATGCTCGCCCCGATCTGCCCGCACTGGGCCGAGGAGCTCTGGCACAAGTCACTGGCCCAGGAGGGCTCCGTCTACAACGCCGCCTGGCCCGAGTTTGACGCCGAGGCCGCCAAGGCCGACGAGGTGGAGATCGCGGTCCAGATCAAGGGCAAGGTCCGCGGTCGCGTCATGGTTTCCGCCGACGCCACGGACGACGAGGTCGCCGAGGCCGCCAAGGCCGCCGTTGCCGAGCAGCTCGCCGGCAAGGACATCAAGAAGGTCATCGTCATCAAGGGACGCCTGGTCAACATAGTCGCGGTGTAGACCCTCACGCGAGGTGACGGCCCTCCGACCTTCCTGCGAGAAGTGCACTTCGTGAAACTTCTCTCCGGAAGGTCGGAGGGCCGGCGCGTGTCGGTTCTCACTCGCTGCCGGGAGGGATGGGCTGGGGGCTCTCCTCGGTCGGCTTGTGGGGTTCTCGTGGAGGCGATGTTGACGCAGGGCGGGAAACACCGTACACTAGCAGCGTATTCGAAGCTGTAATCGTAGGAAGTGGGGTGGAACTTCTCGCCCCGCTTCCTTTCTGTATGAAGACGGGAGGTCATATGCCCAAGGCCGGCCTAGAGCAGACCATCATCGACGCACTCGAGCCGCGTGCCAAGGAGCGCGGCATCGACATCGTTGACGTCGAGGTTGTTGGAGCCACCAAGGCCCCGTGCGTTCGCGTGCGCATCGACCATGCCGATGAGGAGGCGCCCACGATCTCGCTTGACGAGGTCACGGCGGAGACGGAGTGGATCTCCGAGGCTCTTGACGTGCTCGACCCCATCCCGTCGAGCTTCACCCTTGAGGTCTCAAGTCCCGGCATGGCGCGCCCCCTGCGCAAGCCGCGCGACTTCGCGCGCTTTGCCGGCGAGACCGTTGCCGTGAGCCTCACCCCGGGCGAGGGGAGGCGCCGCTACACCGGCGTCCTTCTTGGCATCGAGGGGGAGGCGGGCGCCGAGACGGTTGCCCTCGAGGTTGATGGCGAGCGCGTTGAGCTCGCCTTAGCAGATATCAAGAAGTGCACGATCAAGCCCGACTTTTCTGTGTCCGGCGCGACAAAGTAAGGAGCGAGAAAACCATGGCCTCTGAGATGATGGAAGCCCTTG
Organism: uncultured Olsenella sp.; assembly: GCA_949287335.1. Taxonomy (GTDB): domain Bacteria; phylum Actinomycetota; class Coriobacteriia; order Coriobacteriales; family Atopobiaceae; genus Thermophilibacter. The sequence continues at coordinate 1,297 of CASEGE010000184.1, forward strand.
AGATCTTGTGCCAGGAGAAGCACATCGACCAGCTCTACCTTATCGAGCGACTTGAGCAGTCGCTTGCCAAGAGCTATGCCGACGTTCTTCACCTGCCGTTTGGTGCGCGCGTGACGATCGACCGCACCACGGGCAAGGTCTACGTCTACGAGCTCGTCCCGCGCGGCGAGGAGGACCCCGAGACCGGTGAGTACACCGAGTTCGACGAGGTCGACGTGACCCCGCCCGACACGAGCCGCATCGCCGCCCAGCACGCCAAGGCCGAGATTCGCGCCATCGTGCGCAACGCGGCCCGCGTCCAGATCTACGAGGAGTTCTCGCAGCGCGTTGGTGACATCATCACCGGCACGGTGCTCCAGACCACGCCCGACTTCACGATCATCAAGATCCGCGAGGGCGTGGAGGCCGAGCTGCCCCACTTTGACCAGCGTCGCTACCCCGAGGAGCGCAACGAGCGCCCCGCGGGCGAGCGCTATGGCCACAACCAGCGCATCAAGGCCATCATCATCGACGTGCGCGACCCCAACTCCACGCAGCCGGTGGTTCGCGGCGAGCGTCAGCGCCCGCCCATCGTGGTCTCCCGCACCCACCCCGAGCTGCTCCGTCGCCTCTTTGAGCTCGAGGTGCCCGAGGTCTATGACGGCATCGTCGAGGTCCGCAGCATCGCCCGCGAGCCCGGCATCCGCTCCAAGGTTGCCGTCTCCTCCAACGACGACCGCCTCGACCCCGTGGGCGCCTGCGTGGGCCCCAAGGGCAGCCGCGTCCGCACCGTTGTCTCCGAGCTTCGCGGCGAGCGCGTCGACGTGGTCCTCTGGAGCGACGACCCCGCCAAGTGCGTGGCCTCCGCGCTCTCTCCGGCAAAGGTCTCCCGCGTGGTCATCGATCCCGAGACCAACTACGCCACGGTGATCGTGCCTGACGACCAGCTCTCGCTCGCCATCGGCAAGGAGGGACAGAACGCCCGTCTCGCCGCGCGCCTCACCGGCCTCCACATCGACATCAAGAACGAGTCGCTCGCCGCGGGCATCCTTCGCGACCTGCCGCGCGCGACCGTCGAGGAGGAGCTGGTCGAGGAGGGCGAGCACCGCTGCGAGTACGTGGGCGCCAACGGCATCCAGTGCCGCAACATGGCCCGTCCCGGATCTCGCTTCTGCGGCGTCCACGAGCAGATGGCCAACGTCGAGGTGAGCTCGGACCCCGACTCGCTCATCTAGACGGCGTTTCCCTGATGTGTCCCGGGCTCGCGCCCGTTTTCCTGGAAGGTAGGTCCTATGGCAAAGACGCGCGTACATGACCTCGCAAAAGAGTACGGCATGTCCAGCAAGGAGATGCTCGACCATCTCAAGGACATGAAGATCCCCGCAAAGTCCGCGTCCTCGACGCTCGAGGACGCCTATGTCTCCATGGTTCGCAAGAAGCTCAAGCCCATCCTCGAGGCTCGTGCCGCCGAGATCGAGGCGGCCAAGCGCGCAGAGGAGGAGGCCAAGGCCGAGGAGGCGCGCGTCGCCGCCGAGAAGGCCGAGGCCGAGCGCATCGCCGCCGAGCAGCGTCGCGAGCGCGAGC
>CASEGE010000185.1 GCA_949287335.1 uncultured Olsenella sp.
CGACGCGCCGGGGCCTTTGTCTCGCTCAAGAAGGACGGCCGCCTGCGCGGGTGCATTGGCACCATTGCGCCCGTCCGCGCGAGCCTGGCGGAGGAGATCATCGAAAACGCGATTTCCGCCGGCTGCCACGACCCGCGCTTCTCGCCCGTGCGCGAGGACGAGCTTTCAGAGCTGGTCTACGATGTGGACGTTCTTGGCCAGCCGGAGCCCGTGGAGGGCCCGGACCAGCTTGACCCCGTGCGCTATGGCGTCATCGTAAGCACGCCGGACGGTCGCCGCGGGCTGCTTCTGCCCAACCTCGACGGTGTGGACTCCGTTGATGAGCAGCTGAGCATTGCCGCGCGCAAGGGCGGCATATCGCTCGGCGAGAAGGACGTGCTCCTCGAGCGCTTTGAGGTGGTGCGCCACCTATGAGCGGAACCGAGGGGCCTGCGGCTGCCGTGACCTGCCCAGTGTGCCCGAGACACTGCCGGCTTGCCCCGGGCGCGCTTGGTGCCTGTCGGGCCCGACGCAACGTGGGCGGTGCGGTGGTGGCCGAGAACTACGGGCGCGTGACGTCGCTGACGCTTGACCCCATCGAGAAGAAGCCGCTTGCGCGCTTTCTGCCGGGCAGCCTGGTGGTCTCGGTTGGCAGCTACGGGTGCAACCTTTCCTGCCCGTTTTGCCAGAATCACGAGATTTCGCAGGCGGGGGAGCGTGGCGTTGCATGGCGCGAGCTGGCGCCCGAGGAACTTGTGGAAATTACCGAGGAGGCTCGCCGGCGGGATGCGCGCGTGGCCGGCTTGGCTTTCACCTATAACGAACCGCTCGTGGGGTGGGAGTACGTGCGCGATGCGGCGCAGATGGCGCACGAGCGCGGCCTTGTGAGCGTGCTTGTGTCAAACGGGTGTGCTGAGCTGGGCGTTATTGACGAGCTGGCACCGCTGCTCGACGCTGCCAACATCGACCTCAAGGGTTTCTCGCCGGCGTTTTACGAGGCGTGCGGCGGCGCTCCGGGCGCTCTCGATGCCGTGCAGGCTACCATCGAGCGGCTTGCGGTAGAGCCCGGCTGTCACCTTGAGGTGACCACGCTCGTGGTGCCCGGCATGAACGATTCCGAGCAGGAGATCTCTCGGATTGCCGCCTGGCTGGCCTCCCTCGACGGCGGTGCCGGTGCCGAGAAGATCGTGCATCACGTGACTCGCTTCTTCCCGCGCTGGCGCATGGCAGATGCGCGTCCCACGCCGGTTGAGACGGTGTATCGCCTCGCCGACGTCTCTCGCCGCTACCTGCACCACGTCTACGTGGGCAACTGCTAACCCTAACCTGACAGATGGGGACGGGGGCGTTTTGTCAGGTCTAGAAAAACCTGACAAAACGCCCCGTCCCCATCTGTCAGGACTGTTACCCGCGGACCTCGTCCATGTAGGAGGGGCGCTCCACGAGGGCGCCGCGGGCGTCGTCTATGGCAAGGCGCAGCTCGCCGGCGCGGTCGACGTACTGCTGCAGCACGTAGCGCAGGTCGGCTTCGGAGAGCTTGAAGATGAGCTCCTCCGCCTCGTCAACGCTGGTGCCAAAGCGCTCGGGCGCACAGTTTGCCTGGGCGAGCTCGATGATCTTCTCGAAGGTCCGGCGCTCGTTTGCGCGCACCTCGTGCAGGCGCACCAAAAGCTCGAGCTGCTCAAGCTCGCACATGAGCTCCCACAGGCAGAAGAGCATGCGCTGCGCCGCGTCCTTGTACTGGGCAAGCTCCGCAATCTCCGCGTTCTTCTCGCCCTCCTGCCCCAGGGACTCGACAAACCCCGCCGCTCTTGAGTGGACCATCTGGAAGTGCAGCAGCGTCTCGGACGTGACCACGGTGTCCACACGGCTGTCGAGCGTGGTCCGCACAAGCTCCCAGGAGCGCTCCACCATGTCGAGCATCTGGCGCATGTTGGCCACAAAGAGGCGGCGGTCGGAGGTGGGGCACACAAGTCGGTTGACCAGCGCGACCGTCGCGATGGCCAGCACGAGGCTCGCAATGCGCATCGAGGTGGCGTACGCGTCGTCAATCGAGACGGAGGCCATGCTCACCGCGTAGGCCGTGGCAAAGAACGCCGAGGTGATGGAACCGGGCGTGGATGCGTAGAGCGGCGCGATGAGGATCATGCCCAAGATGGTGATCTCAACCCACCCCAGGTTAAGCAGGGCAAGCGCGTGCACGAAGAGGCAGCCGATGACAGTGCCTATCATGCGGGTTCGCATGCGCCGCGAGCTCTCGTCCGGGAACGGCTGGAGCAGCAGGAACGCGTGAAGCACGTACCAGTAGAGGTGGTCGACGGGAAAGAGCAGGTTGGAGAGGCAGCTCACGGCAAGGACCGCGCCGCAGCGAAGCGAGAAGCGCATCTCAAAGGAGTCGAGCGTGGGTCGCTTGCGAAAGAGCACCACGCGGGCGCGGTTGGCGGGCGAGAGGTGCCAGACGCGCTGGTAGGGATCGGAGGCCGTGCGCAGGATCAGCACGACCATGTTGAGGTAGCTCCTAAAGAAGACGCGGAAGCGGTCCTCGGAGATGCGCGTCTCGGCGAGAAGCGCCCGGGCTCGTGGCAGCAGGGCCTGGCAGGCCTCGGCGTTGCCGCCGCCCTCGAGCGCGGCGTCGAGCTCGCGCGTGAGGCTCGCAAGCTCTCGCAGGCAGCGCGCGTGCTGCTCCGCATGGCGCGCCGACCAGTCAAGACTGCCGGTAAGGTAGGCCGTGCGCTGTGCGAGGGTGGCGAGCATGTCCAGCAGATTGGCCACGCGAGCGGGCGCGGATGAGTCCTCCCGAGCCGTGTAGGCCAGCTCGGCGATCTCCCGGCGCACCTGCAGGAGCTCCTGGCTCAGGATGGGGCCGACGCCTCCCTCGGCTATGCGATCGAGGTCGTCGGCAAGACGCCGGATGTTCTCGTGCAAGGACGCGCGCGCCCGGCGGCCGTGACGGGCAAAGAGCCCGGCCACCACGAGCACGGCGGAGAGCAGGGCGCAGCTCGTGGCGAGCACGGCCGCCTGCGTGGGAAAGGTCTCGATGAGGTTTTCCGGCCGCAGCTCGAGAAAGGCGAAGAGCATCGTGTAGGGGAAGTAGCGCCTGGGGTTGAGCTGCGAGGAGCGCATGTATACGAGGATGAAGGGCACGCAGAGGTTGATGAGCACGCAGAGCACCGGCCCCGTGACCGCAAGCCGTGCCGCCACGAGGGCGAGGGCGCTCACAAGGAAGAAGCGAAGGTACTGGCCGGGCGGGTTGTACTTGCCAAAGCGCGCCTCAAAGAGGGTGGTGTACGGTGAGACCACCAGCAGGTACGTCTCGCCAAACGCGAGGTGAACCACCCAGAAGAGGGCGATGAAGAACAGAATCGTGGGCAGCGTGGCAAGAAGCTTCGCGCGCTTCTCGTCAATCCAGCCTGTGATGTGCTCGCGATCCATGCCTTCCGCCCGTCGTCGCCCTCATACGATGATACCTAAGCGCGCCCGTCCGCTGCCGAATATGTGCGCTACAACCCCAGCAATTAACAAAAATTATCTTGTTTAAGATAAAACAATATGTTAGAAATAATACGCTTAAGTATTATCTAGTATTGGGCGGTTGTGGAGGTCGATATGGGACAGCGGAGAACGTTTGTGGAGGTGGACTACCCAAGCGAGAGCGCCGGCCTAAGGCCAAGCATAGGTCGTCGCGTGCTGGAGGTCGTCAGGTCTCCAACCGTTGTGACGGTCCTGCTCACGTTCCTGTTCTCCTCGAGTGCTCCATGGTGGGGGCAGCCCGTCGCGGACATGCTCAGGCCGCTTCTGCTCTTTACGGGTATAGGGGAACAGACCGCCGATATGGTGATGCGAGCGCTCGGCGTCCTGATGCTCGTCATCGCAATGCTTCTGCTCGTCGCCTTTGTTGCCCTTGTGTACAAGGGGCTTGACGAGGACGTCCTCGCGGCACAGAGACGTGAGATTGCCCTTAACAGGTTGGCGATGCTCGCCTGGACGGTGCGCTCCGCCATTGAGGTCGACGACCGTCTTGCCGATATTGCTCGCAGCACGGAGGCGTACAGGGGCTTTCTCTCCAAGGTTGCTGCCGAGGCGGAGCGGGTCTTCTCCGTTCTGGTGAGGGAGGGGAGGGTAGGGGTCGCAATACGCCTGCTCACCCAGGATGATAGCGGTGCGAGCAGCTTTCCCACGTTCGCGCGGGCGGGCAACCTCTCGGCAAAGCGAGACCTGGAGAGCACGCCCCTTACCGTGCGGTCGGGGGTCATAGAAATCGCAACGTCTGGGGAGGAGTCCTCAGATGCCGTGTTCTTCATCAACAATGCTCGCGGCGCCTTTGATTCCGGGGTGCTCTCCCGTGACTTCAACAGCGAGAACGAGCCCTACGCAAGTGAAGTTCTCAGCATGGCGTTCACGAGAATAAACCTGTCCGAGCGAGGACTCGACGGGCGCGACCATGATGAGCTGGTTGGGATTTTTTACGTGACCTCAGACGTAAAAAATGCCTTTGATGGCATAATAACCAGCTATATGGTACTTATCGCAGACATGCTCTCGCTCTTCCTGAAGCGCGCCGACGCGTACCTAGTGGATGAGCGAGAGCCCGAGGGCGAGATGTGAGGTGAGGGGCGACATGAGGCGAGTCGTGGCATACGTCGACAACGGAAAGGTCGTCCTGAAGGGCGACTCTCCCAGGGCGCATGGGCGCAAGGCAGAGGGTCCTTCCAAGACCTTTGCCCAGCATATGGGCAAGCACTTCCCCTATTCCAACGCCGAGCGCGCTATCGTCTCGGGGGCCAGGGGGCGCTCTCAGGCGTAAGCACCATTGCCTTGCACCCGGCGGTTGGGCGGTGCGCTACAGCCCCAGGGCCTGCATGACAAACATGATCACGGTGAGCACGGTCACGGCCACGATGGTGAACCACGTGAGGGCGTTCCACGCGCGACCGTTGGCAAAGCGCCCCATCACGTGCTTGTCGCTGGCAATAAGCACCATGAAGACGAGAAGGACGGGCAGCAGCACGCCGTTGATCACCTGGGCGACCATCATGATGCCAAAGAGGTTGATGCCGGGGACCATGACCACGGCGGCCGAGATGGCAATGACGGCGGTGATGATGCCGCGGTAGACCGGCGCCTCGGACCAGCTTCGGTCGGCTCCGCGCTCCCAGCCAAAGGCCTCGCAGATGGCACTTGACGTGATGCCGGGCAGCACGCACGCAGCCAAAAACGACGCCCCGGTGAGGCCGGCGCCAAAGAGGGCCTCGGCGTAGTCGCCCACCAAGGGCGCCAGCGCCGCCGCGGCATCCTCGGCCCCGCTCACCGCAACGCCGGCAGGGTGGAGCACGGCACCGGTGGTGAGGATGATGAACCACGAGATCACGCTCGCCGCCACGGCGCCCGTCACGGTGTCGATGCGCTGGTAGGGGAGGTCCTCGGCGTTTGCGTTCTTCTCGACCACGTTGGACTGGGCAAGAAAGAGCATCCAGGGCGCGATGGCGGTGCCCACGCTCGCCACCAGGAGCGAGAGGTACTGCGGCGTTGCGTCCACGTGCGGCACCACGGTGTGCAGGAGCGCGTCGCCCCAGTTGGGGCCCACCATGACGCCTGCCACGATGTAGGTCACAAAGACGCACGCAATGGCAAGAAGCACCTTCTCGATGCGTCGGTACGAGCCGCTCATCGTGAGCAGCCAGATGGCCAGCGCCGCCACGGGAACGCTCACGTACACCGGCACGCCAAAGAGCGCGAGCGCCGACGCGATGCCGGCAAACTCCGAGAGCGTGACCGTGGTGTTGGAGACGAGAAGCGCGAGCATGGCCACGGCCGAGAGGCGCACGCCAAACTGCTCGCGGATGAGCGAGGCCAGGCCCTTGCCGGTGACGCAGCCCATGCGCGCCGCGGTCTCCTGCGCCACGATGAGCAAGAAGCACATCACGGGCACGGTCCAGAGCTGGTTGAAGCCAAAGAGCGCGCCGGCGTTGGAGTAGGTTGCCACGCCGCCGGCGTCCGCACCCGCGAGCGCGGCCACCATGCCCGGCCCCATGGCCGCGAGGATGAGCCGCGGCTGCAGGCGCGTGCGCGGCGCCTCGGGCTTCTCGCCCGCGCGTTTCCTGCGAAGGAGGCTCACGCTAGCCCACCAGCCCCAGGGGTCCGGCGAGCGCGAGCACGGCCAGCGAGACCACCACGGCGGCCACGAGCATGGACACCACGGAGAGTGTGAAGCCGGAGGTCTCTTTGTTGCGTGCGTCGCGGCTGCGAAGGACGGCCAGGTAGACGGGAGAGAACGCAAACGAGACAAACGTCGAGACGGCCGCCGCCGCGCCACCGGTGGTGAGCGCCGCGCCAAGCCCCTCGAGCGACGCGTCGATGGTGGGCACCGCGGGCGAGGCCATGACGCTCTCGAGCGCGAGCACGATGAGCGCCACGAGCGCGGCGAGAACCACGCCGATGCCAATCCCCCGGAACGTGAAGCCAATCATCGAGGGGGAGTCCTCGTCGTCCGGGTCGTTCTCGAGGAAGAAGTTGGTGACGTAGCTCACGGAATCGTCCGCGAGCACAAGCGCCACGGCCAGGGGGATGGAGACGGCAAGGGTCTCCTGCAGACCCAGCTGGCCGCCCACGGCAAGCGCGAGCGCAACCACGCCCAGCGCCCAGAGCGCCACCCACACGTTGCGGCGCACGAGCCAGATGAGCGTGCTCGCGTGCCCGGACTCCTCGCCGTCCGCGGAGCCGCCGGCAACGCGCAGGTCCTCGGCGTGCTCCTCCTCGAGGACGTCCAGCGCGTCGTCAACGGTGACGATGCCCAGGAGGCGCCCCTCGTCGTTGACGACGGGCATGGCGAGCAGGTTGTACTTGGCAATGTTTTCGGCCACGTCCTCCTGGTCGTCCTCGGGGCTGGCCGTGACCAGGTCCTCGGTTGCAAGCTCCGAGAGGCGCGTCTCGCCGTCCGACACAATGAGGGCGCCCAGCGTCACCACGCCGGAGAGCTTGCCGTCCTCGTCGGTGAGGTAGACGTAGCGCACGGACTCAAAGTCCTCGTCCAGGCCGCGCAGCAGCTCAACGGCGTCCGCCACCGTGGCGTCCTCGCCGATGGAGGCCACCTCGGAGGTCATGATGCGGCCCGCGGTGTTCTCGCGGTAGCCCAGGAGCTGGCGGATGGCGCGCTGCTCCTGGACGCCCATCAGGCGCAGGAGCTTCTCGGCCTTGTCGTAGTCCAGCTCGGAGACCAGCTCGGCGGCGTCGTCCGGGTCCATCTCGGAGAGCATGCGCGAGGCGTCGGTCTCGGTGAGGTTGCCCATGAGCTCGGCGGCCATGGCGTCGTCGTCAAACTCGGCCATCGCGCCGGCGCGCTGCTCGTCGTCGAGCTGCGCGAAGACCTGGCCGCGCAGGCGCGGGTCCAGCCGCTCGATGATGTCGGCGATGTCGGCGGGGTGCATGTCGTCGAGCGTCTTGTGGGAGACGGAGAGCTTGACGTTGGAGAGGTCGCGCTC
>CASEGE010000186.1 GCA_949287335.1 uncultured Olsenella sp.
CGCGGCCTCCTCCGCCGCGGCGCGCGCGGCCATCTCGGCCTCGAGCTTCTCGCGGGCGGCGATGGCCTCGTCGAGGGCCTCCTCGGCGTTGGCGCGCTCGTCCTCGGCCTGGTCCATCTGGAGGTCGAGCGAGGAGCGCGTCTGCTCGAGCTCCGTCGTCAGGACGACGAGCTCGTTGACGGCGTCGTTGTTGTGGCTCTGGATGACGTCGAGGTACTGGATGGTGGTGAGCAGCTCGTAGAAGTCATCCGAGGAGAGCAGCAGGTTGACGATGCCCCCGGAGGTCTGCTGAATCCGGTAGAGGGTGCGCATGGACTCGGCGGCCTGCTCGCGCACCTCGGGCAGCAGCTGCTCGATCTCGTCGATGCGCTGCTCGTTGGCGTCAATCTGCGCTTGAAGGCTGTTCACGCACTCGACGGCCTGGTCGTAGGCGTCATTGCTCTCGACGATCTGCGCCTGGATCTGCGCCATCTCGTCTTCGGGCTCTGCCTGGGAGACGAGGGGCGCCAGGGGGACGCCAAGGGCGGCTACCAGGGCCGCAACAACAACGGCGCCGCGCTTCCCGCGCAGGAGAGGGCGTGTGTCTGACGTAGCGATCGGTGACCTCCGCGACGTGTGGTCCCGCAAGGAAGCGGGCGTTCCTGAGACAAGCCCGCTAATTTTACGCCACTTTTTATATCGACACCGTTCCTTCATGACTCGCCCCGCCGAGTCGGGGCTCAGGCGGGGCGAGTCATTCGATCGGACGCCTCTGGACGTCCGCGCTACCACCTCTGCGCTACTTGATGATGAGGGTGTCGCAGTCCGTGTTGCGGGTGAGGAAGGTGGAGATGGAGCCGAGGATGGCGTACTTGATGGAGGAGAGCCCGCGCGCCCCGCAGATCACGAGGTCGGGCTTGATGACGTCGAGCATCTCGTCCTTGATGGTCTCGCGGATGCGCCCGGCGCGAACGATGACCTCGACCTTCTTGATCTCCGGGGAGGCCTCCGCCGCCTTGACCTTCTCGGCAATGGACTCGCGGAAGGTTTTCTCGAGGGTGGGAACGATGTCAACCGGGAAGGTGCCCGCCGCCTCAAGCGCCGTGGAGTCGATGACGTGGCCGATGTAGAGCTCGGCGTTGTCGTTGGCTGCCATGACGATGGCGCGATCGAGGACCTTGTCCTGCTGGTCAGACCCGTCCAGGGAGACGAAGATCTTGTCGTAGCCGAGGTCTTGATAGGTGGTTGTGGTTTCGGCCATGGTGAGCTCCCTTCACGCTCCGCGAGATTCGTGGGTTGCAACCCTTATGCCCCCGAGGGGGCCGAAGTTGCGGTTTTTCTCGCCAAACGGCATAGTTTTTCGGTGGGGGCCGCCGCTTCTGGCCACGCGTGGGCGAGAAGGGCGCGATGATATGACGGTTTTCACAACCGAGGAGGTTACATGGATGTCATCGAGCTCGTAAAGGCCGCCGTCTTTGGCGTGGTGGAGGGCATCACGGAGTGGCTGCCCATCTCGTCGACCGGTCATATGCTGCTGCTCAACCAGTTTCTCACCATGAACGTCTCAGAGGACTTCTGGAACATGTTCCTCGTGGTGATTCAGCTCGGCGCCATTCTTGCCGTCTGCGTTATGTTCTTCCATCGGCTGAACCCGTTCTCGCCCAAGAAGAGCGCCGGCGAGAAGCGCGACACGTGGGTGCTCTGGGCAAAGACGATCGTGGCCTGCCTTCCCGCCGCTGTCATTGGCATCCCCATCGACGACTGGATGGAGGAGAACCTCGGCAGCCCCTTCGTCATTGCCGCGGCGCTCATCGTCTACGGCATTGCCTTCATCGTGATCGAGACCGTCCGCGAGCGCCCCGCAGACCGCGCCCTCGAGGAGGGCACGTCGCACGGCGGCAAGCACTTCGCTGTCGATGCCGCCTCCGCGCAGCTCACGCGCTCCGAGCTCGCCGATGCCGACGCGCGCGTGCAGTCGCTCGAGGAGCTCGACTGGAAGACCGCCATCGGCATCGGCCTCTTCCAGGTGCTCTCCATCGTCCCGGGCACCTCTCGCTCCGGCTCCACGATCATCGGCGGCCTCATCCTGGGCTGCAAGCGCACCGTGGTGGCCGAGTTCACGTTCTTCCTTGCCATCCCCGTCATGGTGGGCGCAAGCGGCCTCCGTCTTGTGAAGTACTTCCTCGCGGGCAACGTCCTCGCCGGCACGGAGGCAGCGATCCTGGGCGTTGGCTGCCTCGTGGCCTTTGTGGTGTCGCTCGCCGTGATCAAGTTCCTCATGGAGTTCGTGCGCCGCCACGACTTCAAGCCCTTCGGCTGGTACCGCATCGTTCTCGGCGTTGCCGTCATCGCGTGGTTCGCGCTTCACTAGGAGGCTTGCATGGGGGCTCTTGACAGGGCGAGAAGGACCTCGTCGCTCGCGGTCTGCGCTGCGCTTGCCGTGGCGCTTTTGGGCACCGTCGTGCCCGCGGGGGTCGCGCGCGCCGATGAGGTTGCGCCGGCCGCCGAAGTTGCGCCGGCCACCACGTACTCCGTCGACGTCCTACCCGAGCTCTCCTCGCCGGTCGCCTTCCTCGTCGAGACCGGCACGCAGACCGTGCTTCTTAACAAGGACGCCGACGTGCGCCGCGACCCCGCCTCCACCACCAAGGTCATGACCGCGCTTCTCGTGATCGAGAACCTTGACCTCGATGCGCAGGTGAGCGTGGAGGAGGGCGACTTCGAGGAGGTCACGGCGGACAGCTCGGTTGCCGGCCTCGTGGC
>CASEGE010000187.1 GCA_949287335.1 uncultured Olsenella sp.
CGGCTCGGACGTGGAGGCGCGCATCGCCGCCGGCAAGGCCGCCGCGGCCGCAAAGAAGGCTGCCGCTGAGGCCCCCAAGCGCTCTGATGACAACCAGCCCAAGGTCGCAACGGTCAACCTCGCAAAGCTGCGTCAGAAGCGTGCCGCCGAGAAGAGCGCGGGGAAGTAGGGCGTCTGGGGCGCGCTACGCCGCCGGCAGGAGCGCGTTCAGCTTGAACACGCCACCCTTGGTCTCGTATGCGAGCGAGCCATGGTATTTCTCGGCAACGAGCCTCATGGAGCGCATGCCGTGGCCGTGGCCCGTGGGTTTGCTTCTGGTGCTCTTGAGAAGACCGTCCTTGCGGACGCTCACGTCCCCCTCGAAGTAGTTCTCCACGTGGACGGCCACCATGCTGCCCACCTTTCGCGCGGTGAGCGATATGCTGCGACGGTCCTGCGCAAGCTCGCTCACTGCCTCGATGGCATTGTCCAGTGCGTTGCCAATGAGGGAGTACAGGTCGAGCGGAGACAAATACCCAAGCGCCTTCCCGTCCACCATGCAGCTGAGGGAGATTCTCGCATCGTGGCATTTCAGGAGCTTCTCGCCTAGAAGCGCGTCCAGGGTGTCGTTTCCCGTGCGAACCTGGGAGCAGAGGTTTGCCGTGCGCTTGTCGAGCTCGTCGATGAGCTCGCGCCCCGCGGCCGTGTCGAGCGACTTGAGGTCGTCGAGGAGATGGCGCATGTCGTGGCAGCAGGCGCTCGCGGCCTCGAGGGCCTCCTCGCTCGTGCTCTCATGACAGGTTGCCAGGTCAATCAGCCGCTGTGCGTCGGCACATTCGTCGGCGAGCTCGGTGACGCGAAGCACGGAGCGCTCCTGCCAGAGCAGGAAGGCGCACGTGGCAATGTGGAACAGCCGAAGGGACACCATCTGGAGCTGGCTTGCACCCGTTGCCTCTATCTCGCGGATGACAAGGTCAAAGCACATGGCAACGGGCACCACGAGTGCAAATAGCAGGAGCAGGGAGCGCCCTCGCGCCACGGCAAGGCACTGAGCGCGTATGCCGTGACGAAAGAGGGCGGAGCATGCGGCACAGAGGAGGAGCGTGATGAGCAGGGGAGTGGCACCCTCCATGAGAAGCGCCTTTAGCGGGGGAGCCACGAGCCGTGCGAGCGAGAGCAGGGCACCCACGAGGTTCTGGATCGTGTAGCCCGCGGTTGCGCAGAAGAGCGCCCCCCAGGGGCTCACGTCAAAGAGCGCTCCCATCGCACCGAGAAGGACGAGGAAGAGCGGCACGAACTTCGAGAGCTCGAGCGCCACGAGGGCAAGCTCGCCAGGGGCGGCTGGCATGAGCTCGACGACGTACTGGGGAATCCAGAGCGCAACGAGAAGCGCGACCGCAAGAAGCGCGACCCGCGCGACGGCGTGCGGTCGCAGCCGAAGCCCCCGGGTGAGCACGACCGCGCAGACGCTGAGCTCGATGACGACGCTCTGAGAGCTTAGTACCGAGAAGAGCCAACTCATGCCCTGCCCCCGAGGTAGGCCGTGATGCGCTCGACGGAGCGACGCTTATAGAACCTGCTGATGCGAAGCTCGTTGCCGGAGAGCGTGCGTATGAGGGAGCCGCGCAGCAGATCGATGCGCGACATGTTTACGGCATGGCTCTTCGAGACGCGTAGCATCACCTCGCCCATGTCCCCCTGCTCGAGCGAGCTTAGACTCCCGCGCGTGCGCAGGCGCTCGTTGCTCGCGAGCTGATAGATGAGGTCATGGTCAATTACCTCGACGTAGTCGATCGATGAGAGGGGGACCACGCGCACGCCCTCCGTGCTCGAGATGACCACGGTCCGAGCGCGGCGCTCGGAGACGTGCTCCATGGCACGGTCCAGCCTCAGGGCAAGGTCGTGGTAGCCAACCGGCTTGAGCACAAAGTCAAGCGCCCCCACCTCGTAGCCGCGAAGCGCGTATTGGGCGAGGCTCGTGACAAAGATGATGGGCGTCACCTTGTCGTAGGTGCGCATGAGCAGGGCGGCGTCCATGCCGCTCACGCCTGGAAGCCCGATGTCGAGGATGACGAGGTCATGCTTGCCGGCCTGTCGGGACAGGTCGAAGGCGCTCTTGAGCCACGTTGCGCGCACGGTCACGTCACGCTCATCGCCGTAGCGGGTGAGGTGCGCCATCGTTGCGCGCGCGTACCTGTCGTCATCCTCTACCAACAGAATTCGACAGACGTCCATCTTGTGCCTCCCTTTGTGCGGGGTGCCCGTGCTGGGGCTCCGTCCCCCTCTCGCTGCTCGCGGCAAACGTACCACTCGGCGTGAACACTTGCCTGAAAACCGCATCTTCCGTCTTCCGTGGCGCATCTCCCGTCGCCGAACTGAAAAAGATCGCGCTTGGGCCCTAGCTTTTGAGGGGACGTGCAACCGTTGGATGACCCCGCGCACGAGCGTGGGAAGACAGGGAAGGAGAGCTATGAGAAACATCACGAGAAGGAGCCTTCTGGCAGCGGCCGCGGCGTCCGCCGGCCTTGCCGGTCTCGCAGCGTGCGACACGGGTGATGGCAACGGGGAGGAGTCGGCGTTTCCAGCACCGGCGGCGGACTCCTACCCAATTGACCCTGACGGTGATGACGTTGAGGCGCTGTGGGCGTCCGAGGAGGTACGCGACGGCTGGACGCGCGTGACCAACCCCGAGGGCGGCGCCGAGCTCGGCGTCATGGATACCTCCAGAATCATCCAGGTTGATGGCCTCGCGTTTCGCGACTGCAACGGCAACGGCAAGCTTGACCTCTACGAGGACTGGCGCCAGAGCGCCGGGGATCGCGCCGCAAGCCTCGCATCCTCGCTCACGCCCGAGGAGATCTACCCCCTCATGTTCAACAACGGCCTGATGAGCTCGTCTGCGCCCCTCGATGATGACACTATCGAGACGCTCACGCAGGGCATGCGCGCGGGCATCACCCGCTCCACGCCCACCGTGGACAACTACGCCTCGCACGCCAGCTGGGTCAACGCGATCGAGGAGTGGTGCGAGAAGAACGACCCCAACGGCATCCCGTATCTCAACGGCGCCGACCCCTACTTCGTGAACGGAATGCCCAACTACAACGGTCTTGCTGCGAGCTTTGACTTTGACCTCATTGCAGAGAACGCGCGCTGGATGGCCAAGGCCTATCGCCATGCGGGCATCAGGGTCATGCTTGGGCCCCAGCTCGACATCCAGACGCACCCCACTTGGACGCGCCTCTCCGGCGCCATCTCCGAAGATCCGCTCTACAGCACGGACTTCGGCAAGTACTACATCGGCGCCATGCAGTCCACCTACGACGAGGATGGCAACGACCTCGGGTGGGGCGCGGACTCCTGCGCGATCATGGCGAAGCACTACTGCGGCGCCGGTGCCGCCGAGGGCGGGCGCAACGACCACAACGCCTACGCGAAGTACTGTGTCTTCCCTGGAAAGAACTTCCATGCGCACCTCGTGCCCTTCATCGACGGCGGCATGCACCTCGAGAGCGCCACGGGCTACATGGCCTCGGTCATGCCCAACTACGGCATCGCCTACAGCGAGGACGAGGAGTACGGCGAGCTCGTCGGCGGCGGCTTCTCCAAGTACAAGATCGACTTCCTGCGCAACAACGGCTACGACGGCATGGTGACCACCGACTGGGGCATCGTCACGACGCGCTACTGGGGCATGGAGGACGCCACCGAGCTCGAGCGCGAGGTCAAGATCTTCGAGGCGGGCTGCGACCAGATCGGCGGCGAGTTCACGCCCGATATGGCCTCAGACGTGATCTCCCAGATCAAGGCCGACCTTGGCGACGAGGAGGGCGAGAAGCTCTTTACCGAGGCTGGGCATCGCATCCTCACCACCTTTATGCACCTCGATCTTTTTGACAACCCCTACACCGACCGCGAGCAGGCCAAGGCAGCCGTGGTGAGCGAGGACATGGAGAAGTTCGCGCTCGACACGCAGGTGAAGTGCGTCATCATGCTCAAGAACAAGGGCAACGTCATCAAGGAGCGCAGCGAGAAGCCCCGCGTGTACGTTCCCCTGTCCTTCACCGAGGCGTCGCAGGGCTTCTCGTTCCCGGGTATGCCCGCGGGTGCGATGGCCGGAATGCCCTCCGCTGACCCCACGCCAGCTAGCTGGGACCTTCCTGTCGAGCGCGAGGTTCTGGAGCAGTACTTCGACCTCGTGACCGACACCGTGCTCGACCCCTCCGGCGAGCCTGACGAGGACGGAAACGCCACCTACACCGAGAACGACTGTCAGCTTGCCACGGCCGAGGAGATTGCCGACTGCGACTTTGCTTTCCTGATTGTTGACGGCCCTCAGTCTGGCATTATGCAAGAGGGCTATGATTCAAGCACTAACACTTATCTGCCCATTTCGCTGCAGTACAAGACCTACACGGCCGATGGCCCGCACGTGCGCCAGACCTCGATCGCCGGCGACCTCCAGGAGGATGGCACCCGCGAGAACTGCAGTTACTACGGGCAGTCCATTACCGTCAGCAACTCTGACACGCTTGATGACATCCTTGAGCTCAAAGAGCGCATCGGTGAGTTGCCTCTTGTGCTTGGCGTCTCGACTAACAACCCCATGGTTTTTTCGGAGTTCGAAGATAAGGTGGAGGGCATCCTGCTTCACTACGGTGGAGAGATTACTGACGAGGCCGTCTGCGTGATCGCTTCCGGACAGGTTGAGCCCACGGCGCTGCTTACCTCCCAGATGCCCGCGAGCATGGATGCCGTGGAGGCCTCCGACGAGGACGTGCCGCGCGACATGGAGTGCCACGTCGACTCCGAGGGTAACGCCTACGACTTTGCCTTCGGCATGAACTGGTCTGGTGTTATCGACGATGAGCGCACCCAGCGCTACAAAGCCGAGCCGCTGACCAAGCCCGAGACGATCGAGGTCTAGGCTCGCCCCCAACCCTGTGCAACACGCGTTTGCGTGTTCCCTCCCTGTGTGGGGCCCGAGGCTTTTCTCGGGCCCCACCCTTTTTCGGCGGCAATGGGGCGGAGGTGCGTGTGCGAGTATTTGCGGTTTCGGCACGGCGGGCGAGAAGTGCGCACGCGTTTTGGCGCGAGTGGGCACGGATCTCCCTAACGCCTCACAAGAAAGTCAAAAATGGGGGTTGCGTCGAGGGCGGGTTCCTTGCTAATATATCCCTCGCGCTGCGGTCCCCAGCAGTGCATCACATAAGGGCGTTTAGCTCAGGGGGAGAGCGCTTCCCTGACACGGAAGAGGTCACAAGTTCAAATCTTGTAACGCCCACCACATGGTATCAGGCCGTCGGGAA
>CASEGE010000188.1 GCA_949287335.1 uncultured Olsenella sp.
GCGCAGAAGCCGCACTGCTCGGCGCCCTCCTCGGCGAGGCACTGGGCCAAGAGCTCGCGGCGGCCGTCGCGCATGCCCTCGAGCGTGGTGACCTCGTGGCCGTCCACGCGCGCCATGAGCACGGAGCACGAGAGCACGGGCTCGCCGTCCAAGAGCACGGTGCAGAGGCCGCAGTTGGAGGTCTCGCAGGCGCACTTGACGGACTTGTAGCCGTGCGCGCGGCAGAAGTCGAAGAGGGTCATGTCCGGGCGGACGTCCTCGGAGAGCGTCGCGCCGTTAAGGGTGAGGGTGACGGTCATTGCTAGGCCTCCTTCTCGGCGCGGGGCTTCTCGGACGCGGCCGCGATGGCGCGACGGATGAGCGCGGGTGCCACGGCGCGGCGCCACTCGGCGGTTGCTCGCAGGTCCGAGCCGTAGTCGAGTCCTTCGGCAAGCTCGCAGACGGCATCGAGCTCGGCAGGGGTGAACTCGGCGCGCAGCGGGATGCGCTCGCCGCCGGTGAGGAGCGTCGCCTTCTTGGGGCGCGCGCCCACGGTGACGTGCCAGGAGCCCTGCCAGCAGGCGGCCGCGGCGTTGAGGGCGGAGAAGTCCGTCGCGGCGTTGCGCACGGACTCGAAGGCGGCCCGGTAGCGGTGCTTGCGCACCACGATATGCGTGAGGATGTCGTTTCTGGCCCCGCGCTCCGTGAAGGGGATGATGGGCATGACGCCGGCCCCCTCGAGCTCGACCTCGGTGTCCAGGGCCAAGAGCGCGCACACGATGTCGGAGAACCCCATGCGCGCGTAGAGCGAGCCTCCCACCGTGGCGAGGTTGCGGAACTGCGTGCCCACGATGTCGCGAACGGCCTCGGTAAAGATTCCGCAGGTGGCGGCCTGGAAGCGCTCGTGGTTCTCCAGCTGGCCCAGCGTCACCATCGCTCCGATGCGAAACGCCCCCTCGGTCTCCTCGATCTTGTCGAGCCCGCAGTGGGAGAGGTCGATTCCCAGCGGCGAGGTGCGGTCGGCAAGGCGCAGCCACATCATGCCCCCCACCACCGTTGCCTGGCGGTTCTCCTGCAGGAGCTCGTAGGCCTGGCGCGTGCTGCCCGGGCAGACGTACTTCTCGAACCTGAGCACGGGTCCTCCTTTTTGGTTTTGTCGCTAACCCTTTAAGGATACCGCAGGTGAGCGGCCATATTATGTGCAGCGTTATGCTTTTGACACTATAACGAGATGGCGGAGGCTCGCGCCGCCGCCGGCTGCGCGGCAGGTGCGTTCCCATTGGGTGCGTCAGATGCAGATATCGGCCCCAAACGAGGCAAATAGCTGCAGAATTTGCACCCACTGGTAGAGGGGCGGCGCGCGAGGCGGCATCCGCTACAATGGGCAGCGTTTGTCTACGGCACGAGGGGAGGGCGAGATGGACGAGAAGATCGTGGAGGCACGGGGCATCTGCCACGCGTACGCGCCGCGCCGCACAACGCTCAGGGACGTCTCGCTCGCCATTGCCCCGGGCGAGCTCGTCGCCATCGTGGGCGAGAACGGCTCGGGCAAGACCACGCTCGCGCGTCACCTGAACGCCCTCATCCCCCTCCAGGAGGGCGAGCTCATGGTTGCGGGTCTCGACGCCTCGGATCCCAACGTGCTCTGGGATCTGCGGCGCGTTTGCGGCATGGTCTTCCAGAGCCCCGAGAACCAGTTCGTCTCCTCCGTGGTGGGGGAGGACGTTGCCTTTGGGCCGCTGAACTTTGGCGCGGGCGAGAAGGACGCGCGTGCCGCTGCCTCGGCGGCGCTCTCTGCCGTGGGTCTTGCGGGGTTTGAGCGCCGCGGCGTTCATGCGCTCTCGGGCGGGCAGCAGCAGCGCGTCGCGCTCGCCGGCGTTCTTGCGAGCGGACCGCGCGTCATCGTGCTCGACGAGGTCACGTCGATGATTGACCCACGCGGTCGCGACGAGCTCGTGCGCGCCGTGCTGCGCGTGCGGGAGGAGCTGGGCTCCACCGTCATCATGATCACGCATGACATGGAGCTCGCGGCGCGCGCTGACCGCGTGCTCGTCATGCGCGAGGGGGAGCTCATCGCCTGCGGTCGCCCCGAGGAGGTTCTCGTTGACGAGGGCCTGCTGGGGCGCGCGGGCCTGGAGGCCCCGCTTGTGGTGCGCGCGTGGCATGAGCTCGAGGCCGCCGGGGCTGTCTCGGGGCCTGCGCCGGTTACGGTCGAGGGGCTGGTGAGTGCCCTGTGCGCGTGACGCTTGAGGGGGCGAGCCTCTGCTACGAGACGTCGCCCGGCGAGAGGACCCGAGCGCTCGAGGATGTCTCCCTTGAGTTTGCAGGTGGCGTGACGGGCGTGATGGGCGAGACGGGGTCTGGCAAGTCCACGCTGCTCGAGGTCCTTGCGGGAGCGCTCGTTCCAGACGCAGGCTGCCTGCTCGTCGACGGCGCAGATGCCTCGCGCGGGCAGGGGGCGCACCGGCTTGCCAGCTCGGTCGGCCTCGTGTTCCAGATTCCCGAGCGCCAGTTCTTTGAGGCGACCGTCGAGAAGGAC
>CASEGE010000189.1 GCA_949287335.1 uncultured Olsenella sp.
GCCCCGCCGGGACGCGACGCCCCGCCGCGCCCATGCAGACCCCACGTCCAGAGCTATATCGCGGCGGGCCTTCACGGCGCCGCGCCCCGGCGGGACGTCTCGGATCTCGCGCCATCAGCCCCGGATGGGCTCCATCTCGCCGTATCGCTCGATGAAGTAGCGTTGCCCTTTGCCCGTTACCTTTGGCGTGCGGTTGATGGTCACGTGGCCGTCGCTGTGCGTGACCGCCGTCTCCTTGATGCGGAAGAGCCCCATCTCCATGGAGCGCTGCGTCGGGACGTTCCGGTTGCTCCCGGACTTGCCGAGGTAGCCGTCGTCGCGCATCATCGCGAAGAGGCGGTTCTGACCGAGCTTTCGGCCGTTCTGGTGAATCATCTTCGCGAGCTCGCCGACCAGGCACGTCCCGTCGCTCGCGGCCACCGCGTCGGCGAAGAGCGCCTTGGGGCGCAGCTCGTCTATCTCGCGGCGGTTGCGCTCGATGGTCCTCTGCGCCGCGATGAGCGCGCGGGCCATGAGGGTCGCGTCGTCCTCGGTGCCGTCGCTCGCGACGTATGCGCCGTCGCGCCGGATGGCCGGGAGCACCTCGTGGGTGACCCAGCGCTGGAAGGCCTCGACGCTTGCCCGTGTAGCCTCGTCCTTTACGCAAGCAGCCTTGCGCTGGAGAACGACGCGATAGAAACCAGACTCAGTGAGCGTTGAAACCTGCTGGTCACCGCCAAGGGTGCGCATTGTGTGCGCCCCCTTTTCGTCAGCATCGAGAGTTCGTGTCATGTCGGATGCCTTGCGGTACCTGAGCGCCTTAGCGACGTCGGATGCCACAAGCTCAGGCTCGCCGTCCACGATGAGTGCGCGGATGGTCCCGAACCGGTCGTTCTGGAAGATTTGAATCTCGTTGGTCATTTGTCACCTCGTTTCCGTAGACCTTGATGGGCCCAGATGGCACGTGAGGGGCGGCTAGACTTACCTCCAGAAGGGAGGTGGTTGAACATGAGGGACTTCAGTGAATTCGTGTCGATAGTCGGCTCCGAAGAATTCAGGAGCGAGGTCAGGGAAATTGAGGATGGGCTGACCAGCATCCACGACGAGACCGGGGACGCCTATGTCTCCATGAGGTCCGAGACCGTGACGCTCCTGATTCTGCGTCGCTACCACGAATGGCTGTCGGAACAGCTCGGCTAGCAGTGGGTGGATTCGCCCTTTGAGGAGAGGGCATCCGAGACGAACTTGACGAACTCTCCCTCGGACTCCCTAATCGCCTCTATGACGCCGCTTTTTCCGCTGCCGGTCACGAGGCCCCTGAGAAGGCTCGCTACCTCCTCGGGGGTCTCTGCCTCGATTCGCACGCTTACCATCGCGACTCCAATCCGCCGCCCCTCGCGCGCCATCTGGCTGTTTTCGTGCGGGTCGTCGCAACGTTGCCCGCACCGGCGGTTCCTTGCTCACGAGGAGCCGCCAAGCCGTATTCGGTTCGCGGTCGGCACTTGTGTCCGCCGAGGTACGTGGTGGTTGGTGATGCTAGGAAACGCGGAACTCGCAGATGTCGTCGGACAATCAGCTCATCTCTCTGCCCGCGTCGTAACCGACTAGGAAAACGCCGGCGATGAGCGATGCGAGGGCGAGCAGCTCGTTCGCGAGAATCGCTGAGGCGGCTATGAGTGCCAGTCCGAGCTTCCCTTGCTTGCTCATTGAGTGCCCTTAGGTGCGTGGTTGGTCTATTCCAGACGTCCGATGAGATCTATGACAACGAGCACAGAGAGGAACCAGACGGCAAAACAGGCGACGAGATAGAGTCCATGCCTGATTGGTTCGTGCCTCATGAGACTCGTCCTCCTTTCGGCATCGCTAGACAGACCACCCGATGAGGTCGTTCGGCGTCACGTCGAGGGCGCTCGCGAGCGAGCAGATCTTGTCGCCGCCGGGGACGTAGGCGCCGTCCTCGTACTGGCTGATGGTCGCGAGGTTGATGCCGGTCGCGTCGGCCAGCTCGGACTGCGACATGTCCCGTCGCGCGCGCTCGGCGCGCAGGTTCGCGGCGAAGACGCTCTTGTCGAAGAGCACTAGCGTTCACCCCCTCTCCCAGCGAAGCGCGCCCCGAGGGTCGCGCCGAAGCACCAGAAGGACATGAGCAGGAACGCGCCGCGCGCCGGCTCCGCCACCCCCGGCATGTGAGCGAAGGCGAGGAGCAGAATCTGCGTCAGCGTGAATACGGCGACCAACAGGCCCTCCTCCCACGGCTCCACCCGACGAGGAAGCAGTCGATGAGCAGGACGATGAATGCGAACCAGCCCATGTGCATTTCCTCCTCTCTGAAACCCAGTTTTCTGTGTTTCGAGATTCAGAATACCTAGTTTTCTGGGTTTGTCAATGCTCACACAACATTTTTTTGTGTATAGCCGATTTTCTGGGTACAATGTCCCCATAAGTGATAGGAGGCGTTATGAACCTCAAGCTCAGGGAGTATCGCGAGCGTTCAGGGCTCACGCAGAAGCAGCTCGCCCGCGAGATAAAGAAGGCCGTCGGGACCATCCAGTCTTGGGAGGCCGGTGATTCGTACCCAAACGCCGAGGCCATCTGCCTCATGTGCGACTTCTTCGGCACCGACCCCAACGACTTCCTCGGCTGGTACGACGAGCACCCCGAGGACAGGCCGTCCGCGTCAGTGACGCGCGACGAGGCCGCGCTCATAGACAACTACCGCGCCTCCCCGCCGGAAGGCCGCGAGTTCGTGGCGCGTGCCGCGATGATGGCGTGCGGCCAGGCCCAAGAGGGCCGCGATTCTTCGTCTGAGGCCGAGGCGGTGTGACGTGAGGCCCGCGGAGCTCGTCAAGGGTTTTTGGGCAGGAATCGTCGGCGTAGCCGGCGTGCTCGGGAACGTGGCAACGGTGCTCGGATACCTAAGGGTGAATCCGGCGACGGCCACCGACGCGGCAGGCCGCGCGTTCTTCTACGCCGCGCCAGTCATAACGTTCGCTCTCGGCTGCGTGTCCGGATGGGGGTTCACGAGGCAGTGGTCGAGACGCAAGAAGGTTACGGACGGGGACGTCGCGAGGATGGTGGACGAGCTGCCGCACAACCTGCGCGACGCCTTGGAATCCATCAACGAGGCTGGTGGTGCTGTTGAGCTGCCGGTCAACCACGAGTGCGGCGAGCTGGTGAGCCGGAGGCTTCTGCGGGGGACGCAGCTTACGCGAGCGTCATCGACGTGCTACTACTCGCTGCCGCCCGCCGTGGTCAGGTACTTTCGAGAGAGGGGCGAGTAATGGGACTGATGAGCAAGATGGCGGACATCGGCAACGACATGACGAGAAAGGACGCGGAGTTTACCGTGTCCCAGATGACGAAGCCCGACGGCAGGCTGCACGTTGCCATCGTTGGCGTCAAGTCAGGCCTGAGCCTTGGCGCTCATAACACCGCGATCGACATGCAGGCCACCATGTACCTCGAGGCGGTCGTCTCCGCCATGCAGGACGCAGGAATGGACGTGCTTGGCGTGAGCAGCGCAAAGTCTGACGTAAAGGACTTGTCGTTCCTTGTGACATATCGCTAGACACAGAAAGCCGCCCCGCTCCCCACAGCCGGCAAGCAGACGGGGAGCGAGGCGGATGAGATGCCCCCACATCGGGGATAGGAGGCAAGACGATTATGCCACGAAAGAGGGGTCGGAAGTCCCGCAGCACGTGGGGCAGCAACGACGACGCGGGCGCCGGGCGCCGACGCCTGCGCTACTGGGCCGACCTGCACGACGGCAAGGGCTACGCGCGGCACAGCAAGACTATCGTCGGCACGAAGACGGACGGCGACGAGGAGCTCGCGCGCCTGAGGGTGCAGCACTCGCAGGACCGTCCAACCCCGACCGTCGGGCAGGCCTATGAGATGTGGTGGCTCCCGGACGCGACGGAGCGGCGGGAGGCCGGCGAGATGGCCAAGTCGACATACCTGAACCATCTGAGCAGGTGGAGACTGCACGTGGGCCCGCGATGGGCGGACGTGCCCGTGACGGACGTGCGCGCGCTCGACGTGCAGGAATGGCTCAAGGGGCTCACAGCGACAATCGCCGAGTCGGCGCTCTCCCTCCTCAGGCAGGTGCTCGCTGAGTGCGTCCGGTACGAGGTCGTCGACAGGAACGTCGCCTCGATGGGCTACAGGATGCCCAAGAGGATAGAGCGCGTCTACAGCAAGGACGTCTACACGCTCCCGGAGATGGTCGCGGCGCTCGAGGCCGTCCGCGGGACCGTCGCCTACCTCCCGGCCGTCATGTCGGGCATCGGGTCGTGCAGGGTCGGCGAGTCGATGGGGTTCATGGCGAGCGAGGTGCGACGAGTCGAGGTCGACGGGATGACCTTGGCCGTGGTAGACCTCGTCAGGCAGGCCACCGTCAACGGCTCGCTCGGGCCCGACCACGAGCTGAAGACGAAGACCAGCGAGCGCCCGATCGTCATAGTCGAGCCGTGGAGCCTCGACGTGCTGTCGGCGGAGGGGCCCTGGCTGTGCGGGGGCGCCCGCATCCCGTCGCAGCCCACTGTCAGGCGCCACTGGGAGCAGGCCCTGCGGGACGCCGGCATCGCGCCCATCCCCTTCCGCAACCTCAGAAACTCCTGGCGCACGTACATGCGCTGGGAGCTCGGCGTCCCGGAGGACAAGGTCGAGCGCATGATGGGCCACGGCGGGAGGAACGTCGGCGAGATCCACTACGACCGCCCGACGTGGGAGGTCTACGCCCGGACGGCGGCGGACGCTTGGATGCGATACCGTGCGAGATAAATTCCCGCCGCGGGGACGAATTGGGACAATTTGCGTTTTAACAGGCCATCTACCTGCGGTTTTGTGCTGTGTTCTACTGGATCAAGAAATAGTTTATAGCGCTCCGGTTGTGCCGCATGGGCCACTACGTGCCGTTTTTTGTGTCACAAGTGCCGTATGCGCCACAAATTAAGATGCTTGGGACAATCCCGGGACGCGGATTTCGCATCAACTTTCGTACCATCGCGGCATGAAAAAGGCCCCTCTCCGCCCGCGGGCGGAGAGGGGTCGACTCGAGCGGGCCGCAGTGCTTTGGTCCTACCACCGGATACGTCAGCACGGTTGATCTTGCCCCGCCAGGGGCGTCTTTTGAAAGGAGACGCGGCCCGCCTGGGTCCTAGTCCTCCGCCGCGGCCTCGTCCTCGGTCGTGGCGGGCACGAAGCCGTCGAGCAGCTCGATGACCTCCGACAGCTTCTCGTTGATGCTCTGGGCGGCGGCGGCCAGCCACTTGACGTGATCGTGGGTCGTCATCTCGTTCCCGCGCCCCGTGCAGTCGTCGGTGCGGGTGACCTGCTGCGCCGCGGCGTTGGCGGCGGCGTCGGTCCCGATGATGCGGTCTCTCAGGAGCACGCCGTTGAGGTCGTAGTTGACAACCTTGTCTGCTGCGAGCTGAGCGATGCGCTCGATGTCGGCGTCTGTCACGGTGTCCTCCGGTTCCGGCTCGGGCCCGACGTACTCCAGCACGCCGTCCCAGCCCTTCGAGTACGTGTAGAAGCTGGTGACGTGGCTCTCCCAGCCGTCCTGGTCGCCCTTGGTCCCGTGGGTGCTGTGCAGCTCGGAGCGCGAGAACTCCCCGAGCTTCCCGCCCCCGAGGCACATCGCGGTGTGATGCGCCTCGTTGAGGTAGATGTCTCCGCGCTTTGCGGTATAGGTGCCCCACGGGTGCCACTTGAAGTTGCCGGTAGAGGTCATGCACGCGCGCATGTTGCCGGTGTAGGTGGCGCCGCCCACGTCCACGCCGAGCGCCGCGTAGCACTCGATGCACGCGGACGAGCAGTCGCGGTCCCCGCCGCTGATGCCAACCTTGGTCCCGTCGCTCAGCGTGATGGTCTCGGAGACGATGCCGCCGGTGCCGACGCCGGCGCGGTTGGGCTGGGAGTAGCCGTGGGCGGAGTGCGCGCACAGGTGCTCCATGACCTCCGCGGCGCGCTCCGCGACGCTAAGCATCGGAGCCGCCCCCGCTCGGCTTGGCGGTACCCTGCGAGATGCCCAGGAGGGCGCCGATCAGCACGCCGAGTGCGTTGATGGTGGTCACGATCGCGTTCTGCAGGCCGGGCTCCATGCCCCACGCGGCGCCCAGGGCGCCGATGAAGACCGCCACGGCGGGGCACGCCACGAGGCCCGTCCACTTGAGGATCTTGTACAGGTACTCGGGCACGATGTAGTCCATCAGTCGGTCCCCTCCCCGCCTATCAGGTGATGGCGGATGTCTTCAACGATCTCGTGCGTGTGGTCGGTCGTGTCGCGGATGTGCTCGGTCGCGGAGGCCATGCGGTCCACCTTGTCGCCCATCGTGCGGCTGCGGACCTTGGACTCCTCGATGCCCGCCGCGAGCGCGGCGCTCTGCTGCGCCAGCGCGTCGTTGCTGTCGCGCAGGCCCCGCATGTTCTCGGCCAGCGCGGCGTTGGCCTTGATGCGCTCGGCGTCGTTCCGCGCCTCGCGCTCGCGGACCTCGAGCTCGCGGAGCTTTATTTCCTTCGTGTCCGGGTGGACGTACTTCGCCCACACGAAGAGCACGCCCACGACGAGCAGCGCCCCCACGACCATCCAGCCGGGCGAGTTGGCGATACCTGTCCCCAGCCCGCCCCAGAAGTCACCAGTAGGCTCCACGCGCGCCCCCTAAGAAAGAGGGGCCCCGCAGGGCCCCGGTCCGGTCGGTCGTTGGCTGTCGGCTAGGCGTCGGCGCCGTCGGCGTCGAGCTTGGCCTGCACGTCCTCGCGCCAGAGGCTCGGGACCTGCTCGATGGTCCAGGTGCCCATCTTCACGAGGCGGTAGTAGACGTTGACCATGGCTTGCTCCAATCTGTCGGTTGCTTACTCGGTGGGCTCGGTCGGCGCGTCGGCGCTCATGGCCGCGACCATGGCGCCCAGCTCGCCGATCGCCTGCAGGATCTCGGCGGTGGACTGCTGGAGCGCCGCGGAGTCGACGCCCAGCTCGCCCACGGCCTGCAGCGTGTCGGCGCTCGCGGCGCTCACGTCCGCGACGTCCTCCTCGACGTCGTCCACCTTGGCGGTGACGGACGCGAGGTTCGTCTCGAGCGCCTCGATGGCGGCCTTGCTGTCAGCCTCGAGGGCGCGGGCCGCGCGCAGGCGCACGGCGCCGTTGGACTCCCAGACGCCGGTGACCTCGTAGCCCTTGAAGGACGCGACGACGGTCTCGCCGTCGTCCTCCGTGATGGCGAGGTCCTCGCCGTCGAGCGCGGACGCGGCCGCGATGGTGGTCTCGGCGAGGCTGAATTCCACCACGTCCTTCTGCGGGGTGACGAAGCCCCCGCACTTGATGCCGTTGAGAAGCATGTGCTCTCCTTTCGCTTACTTCCGTCAGACGGTCAGGTCGGCGCACTTGAAGCCGACCACCGCCTTTATCGCCGTGTTCACTAGGGTCGAGACCAATCCCCCGCTCAGCTTGAGCGTCGTCCCAGACAGTTGCAGGGTGATCGAGCTCTCATTCGTGTCATAGCAGACGGTCGCATTCTGATTTGGCCACATGAGGATGGTCCTCGACCCCATGACGAGATGGTTGTCTCCGACAGACTGGAGATTCACATCCACCTTCACCAGCAGGAACGTGTAGTTCTCGCAGTCGTCGGGCAGGGTCACAGTCTTCGAGCTACCTCGGAAGAGCTTGACCCCCCCCCCGCACCGATTTTGTCAACGACGGCCTTGAGGTTGCCCACCGATACGGGCATGTCGTCAGTGATTGCCATAGACTCCCCCTTAGGAGTAGTAGCCGACCACCTTGGTGAACGACTGGCTGCACGACATCGTCACTTCCCCATACTTCGACGTATGGATCTCCGCTTTGACGCTGCTGTTGCTCGACTCGTTCATGTTGTCGAAAGGACGGTCGAAACGCGCCTTGGTGCCGGTCGTGCAGTGGACGATGATGTAGTAGAAGCCATCCGGGCTCGAGCTCAGCGTCGCATAGCTCGTCGCCTCGCCCTCGTAGAGGGTCACACCGCTATCGGAGGAACCCCCCCCCGCCGCCGGACTCTTCGAGTGCGGTGACGCGCGCCGCGAGCGAGTCGATCCTCGCGACCAGGGCGGAGCACGCGGCCCTGAGGTTCGATGCCGAGATGGGCTCATTGCCGGTTACTGCCATTTGACCTCCTAATTCACTTGATTCGCACGAGGGAGACGGCCAGGCTGATGCTCGCACTCGAGCCGTAGAGGTTCGCACCCAGGGTGTCGCCCGCAGACATCTCGGCGATGAATTCAATCGTGCCGCCAGACTCTATGGGGATGTAGACCTCGCCATTACCGCTGAACACGAGGTTCGCATCTGACTCGCCCGAGCCGGAAGAGCGGAAGCTCCCTCGTGCGGAAACGAGGTAGATGCCCGCGACGCCGCACTTGAGGTTCCCGTCGCTCACCGTGAAGTCGCTTCCTGACGCGACGGTGAACGTGGCGTCCGCAGACATGCCGGAATAACTACCAGTTGAGGCGGAGCCCCCGGCTAGCGTCGCCGAGAGAACCCCCCCCCATCGAGCCGATAACGGCCCTGAGGTTGCCGACGGACACGGGCTGGTTATCGCTAACCGACATTCGATTTCCTCTCTACGAGGCCTTCATGATCGCGGCGGCGCCGGCCGCGGAGATGGTCTCCGAGGTGGACACCGACGCGCTGAAGGACAGCTTCACGTTTACCTTTGCGTTGGCGCTCAGGGTCAGCTTCGCGATGGCGAGCTTGCCCTGGCAGTCGTACGTCTTAGAAGACGTGCCGACGGTGACCTCGACCTCGCGGAACGAGTTGGCGTGCGTCGTCTCGACGCCGATGTCGGCGAGGACCAGGTACGTGCCGGCGGTCGGCGCGGTGAAGGTCTTGAGCGTGACCGACTTGTCGCCGTACTCGTTGGCGTAGAGCTTGCTCCAGTCTATGGTCGCCGCGTCGGCGTAGCCCTCGATACCGTCCACGCGCTCGGTCAGCTCAGCGACCGCAGACTGCACCTGCTCAATGAGAGGGAGGACCCCCCCCCCAGCACCGCGTTGAGGTTGCCGACGGAGACCGGCTGATCGTCGGTTACAGGCATGGTTGCCTCCTTAGATTCGATTGAGCACCTGGAGCATCTGCTCGAGGGTCACGGCCTCGTCGCCCGTGGCGCTCGATACGTTGGCCGCCTCGTAGGTGATGTCGACTGTTATGCTCGACACTTCGTCATTGCTCTCGTCTGCCACGAGCTGACCTCCCTCGAAGGAGAAGTCAATGGTGGTTCTCCAGTTTTCCCCGTAGACGATGGTGACGTCGCCGCTGATGCGGGCTGCGTCCGCAGGCCAATACCTCTCAGGGATGGCGAGAAACGCCATGCCGCTCTGGAGGTTGAGGTCGGGATGAAGACTGATGCTTACGTGAAGACTGACAGTCTTCCCGCTGACTTCGCACTTGTGTCCCGCTGCGCCAGTAACGATCACCGAGCCGGGAAGAGTGCTCGATACGCTGAAATCCTCGTTGACGCCGTACAGGTACTCCAGCGCGTCCTCGTCGCTCGCGACGCGAACGCCGTCGCCGAGCGCCGCCTTGAGGTTGGCCGCGCTGATGGGCTCGCTACCGGTGACGGCCATCTATCCCACCTCCCTCAGGAGGCGGGAAAGGGCGTCAGCTAGGAGCTGCCCCCCCCCGGCTCGGATGCCATAGACACCCCTGATAACGTTATTCCCGACCTGAGTGTCTCCGATGGCCTCTACGACGTCGCCGGTGACCTCGGCTCCCATTCTGTCAGCGCCAACGCTGAAACAGGTCCGATTCGAGAGGTTCGGGAGGAGGGTGACTATGCAGCTGACGGTGCTTGACAGGCTTCCACCTAGCGCCACAAAGATGACCGAGCATTCAGAGACGCCGGGCACGCTCGCTCTATATGAGCTTCCGGTCCACAGAGTCTCGAGCCGCCCGGCTCCGCCGACCCTCTCCATGACCTGCGCAAGGTTCTCCGCGGAGACGGGCTCGTTTCCTGTGATTGCCATTCCAATCCTTTCTACGCCACCCTCTCCCACGCGTAGACGGCGAGATAGGGCGGCATGTTGTTGTGAGCCGACCCGCCTCCGGCGGACGACGTCGAAGCGCTTACGCTGCTGCTGTATTCCGGATTCCCAGCGCTAATGCGATTGCCTCTCTCGTTCCAGTTCGACCCGTTGCGATAGGCGCTGACCGTATGAGAGTGCGACGGCATCTCGCTTTCCGTGAGCACGTGCCTCTCCTCGCCGCCGGTCTCGCCGGCGCTATGTTGGGCGCCCGCGCACAGCAGGAATCGGTCCTGAATGCGCCGCCAAGTACCGCCGAACATGGCCTGGGGCGACGTGTCAGAGGTGCTCAGGAAGATGCTGCCCACCGGATAGATGAGGTCGGCTATTGAGCCAGCCCCCCCCCCCATCATGCTTTCGATGACAGACTTGAGATTGCCAGTGCTGACCGGCTCGTTTCCCGTTACTGCCATGTCATCCCCCCTAGCTCAGGCCCAGGTAGGCCAGAAGCTCGTCGTTGTCCGGGTAGTGCGACGACACGACCTTCTGGAAGAGCGCGTCGTCGGTCGTGACTCCGGTGCCGCCGCGCGCCACGGGGAGCGTCCCCGAGGTCACGTCGGCGGCGGAGTGCGTATGGCTCGCGGCGGCGGCGCCGATGGCCTCGGGCGTGACGCCCTCGGTCGGGTCGAAGGAAAGCTTGGCCCTCGTGACGGAGCCGTCGGCGATCTTCGAGGTGGTGACGCCGCCGTCCTTGACGGAGATGACCGCGCCGCCGGAGAGCGTGACGGTCACCTCGTCGGCGGTGAGGCCGGGCCCCGCCGCGGCGATGGCCTCCGCTATCTTCTTCTCGAGGTCGGAGCTGACCTGCTCGTCGCCTCCCTTGATGAGGGCGATGAGGTGGGCCAGCCCGACGTCATCGAGAAACTTCCTCTGGGTGCTCATGCGCCCTCCTCCTCGGGTCCTACGCGAACATTGCGTCGATCTCAGTCGTGGTCACGGCCTCGAGGTCGGAGTCCTGCACGTAGCCGGAGAGGTCGACCATGCCGGAGAGGACGTCCCACTTCTGGGCGTCGCCGTCGGCGACGCACACGACGTTGGTTCCGGCCGGGTACTTCTTCCCCGCACCCTCGACGAAGCTCGCGGTGGTGGTGAAGGCGTCGGTAACGTTGTAGACGTCGCCCACCATGCCGGCGGCGAGGGCGGGCAGGGACGCGAAGGCCACGGAGCCCTTGGGCTCGTAGACGGAGGACACGGCGGCGTTGATGGCGCTCTGCATCTCGGTCTTGGCGGCGCCGATGGCGGAGTTCATGGCCGTGGTGGTCGCGAAGCCCTTGCCGTCCACGATGGAGTTGACGTTCGCGGCGGTCTGGTAGCCCTGCTCCCCGACCCACGTCTGGGTGGCCATGCCGGACACGGCGTCGGTCAGCTCGGAGTCGGTGGCCATGTTGGCGGTCGCGCTCTCGATGGCCGAGGTCACCTGCTGGGCGGTCTGGTAGCCCTTGCCGGTGACGATGGTGTTGACCTGGTCCGCGGTCTGGTAGCCGAGGCCCTGGACCCACGTCTTGACCTTGCCAAGGAAGTAGGTGAGGTTGTCGAGGGTGATGAACTTTGCCATTGGTGGTGCTCCTTGTCTCTCGTGTTATGCCTGCGACTGCTCGGGGAAGAGCGCGTCGATGTCGCCGGGTGTGGCCGCCTCGATGTCCCCGGCGGCCGCCTCGATGGATTCGAGGATCTCGGGGAGACGCTGCCCGTCGATCTCGACGTCCTCGCCCATGACCATGGGGAAGGCGCCGCCGTTCTTGGGGGCCAGCGTGTCGATGAGCTCGATCGCCATTTACCTCACCTCCACGGTCGTGCTGCCGAGGCCGGCGTTGGTGGACTTGTAGACGTCGTAGGAGACGCTCGCACCGCTCGCGTTGACGTGGTCGAAGGTCTTGAGCAGCGAGAAGCCGCCCTCGAAGCCGCCCACGAAGAACGCCGGCGTGCCCCAGGAGTGCGGGAAC
Organism: uncultured Olsenella sp.; assembly: GCA_949287335.1. GTDB lineage: Bacteria > Actinomycetota > Coriobacteriia > Coriobacteriales > Atopobiaceae > Thermophilibacter. Next base: position 11,979 of record CASEGE010000189.1, read on the forward strand.
GCGTAGAAGATGTGCTGGCCCTCGCCCGCCTCGACGGTGAAGGTCTTGGCGCGGGAGGTCGCGAGCTCGCCGGTCGCGGCGTTGAGCACCTCGTCCGTCACGGCGTCAGCGTCGTAGGTGCCCACGAACCAGTGGCGCTTGTCGCGGAAGTACACGGTGGCGCTGCGCTGTGCGGAGGCCCCGCGCGCGTCCGTGGCCTTGAGCGTGTAGGTCGTGTCCGTCGTGAGGTTCGCCCCGGAGACGACCTTCTGCGTGTCCGTGACGGTCACGGGGCCGTCGTTCAGGGTGAGCGTCGTCGGGACCTTTGACAGGGCCCACCTGAGCGTCGCGTCCGCGACGGTGGAGCCGCGCTCGGCCTGGGACGGCGAGACGGTGAGGGAGCTCACCGCCATGGCCTTGTAGAGGCTCAGAGTGCCGTCGGCCGCCACGTCGAAGTCGGTCGACGGCTTGACGATGCCCGCCGCCTCCGGCGTCGCGACGCCGACGTCGCCCACCTCCTCCTTGAGGGCGAACTTGCCCTCGTTGAAGGCGTCCTGCTTGCCCTTGAAGTACTCGAGGTTCTCGTCCGTGACTACCTTCATTTACGCTCCTTCCTCGTAGAAGATCTCGTCTATCTCTGGCTCGGTCATGCCGACCACCGTGACGGCCTCGCCGCCCGGCCCGACGATGCCGCCCGTGGACCCCCACATGTCGTCGATCTCGGGGTTCGTGATCGCGTCGATGGAGACGTTGAAGTTGGGGTCGAAGACCGCCGTGACGTCGGACGCGTAGCCCACGAAGGTGATGACGTCGATGAGCTTCTCGACCACCGTGGCGGACGCCGCGGGTATCCACTCCGCGGTCCCGCCGGAGTTGCCGTAGCTGTAGAGAATCTCCCCGGCGTCGGGGTCCTCGGCGTAGAGCGCGAGCTCGCGCCAGTAGAAGCCCTCGGTCTGCTGAGAGTTGTCCCACCTGCCGCCCACCACGGCGTCGCCGCTCGTGTTGAGCTCGCACTTGGTGATGGGGACCTCCACGCGCGGGCTCACGACGTCGGTCATGGTCTGCGGCGACTGCGCCGCGGGCATGTATCCGTCGCCCAGCACGATGCGGGTGAACTTGATCTGCTGCCCGGTCAGCGCCTTGCTGATGAGGGCATCGCCGAGCGACGTGATGGCGTTGTCCGCGAAGGTGCCGAGGTCGGGCGTCTCCTCGCTCATGCGGCCTCCTCTCTTCGTCCGATGCGGATGGTCTGGCGGGTCGCCGACCTCGTGGCCACGCCCGAGCGCGCCCGCGTCCGGCCCGTGGGGCCGGGGCGCCACCACTCGCCGGGCGGCCAGCCGAGGCAGTGCGTCTCGCGGCTGGTGATTCGCGTGGCCACGCCGGCGAGCACGGTCTGCTCGCCCGTGAGGCCGACCTGCACGCCGTCGAACTTGCTGCTCAGGCGCTTGGTCTTGGACAGCATGTCCAGGAAGCGGACGAGGTTCTCGTCCTCGGTCACGCTCGGGTCGGTGACGAAGACCTTGAAGTGGTGCGGGTCTCCCGCGTAGTCGAACCACTCGCGCACGCGGCCCACGCCGAAGTAGCTCGCGACCACGGACGAGAGCGCGTCCACGGTGCCGAGCCTCGCGTGCACGAGGTCGGACCTGCGGACGAGGTCGGCCTTGGTCGCGTGGGGGGCGCCTGAGTCGTACCAGTCGACGTCGAGCGCCCAGGCGAGCTCGTCCAGGTACTCGTCGGGCAGGTCGTCCAGGACGCCCCACACCGCGAGCCGGTCGAGCTGCGGCGCGACGCCGCGCACCGCGAGGTCGGTGCCCGCGGAGAGCGCCGCGTCGGCGAGGTCGCCGCGCATCCACGACGGGAGGAGGCGCGAGAGCTCGAGGTCTGTCAGCCTCACTCGTCCCACCTCGCCCTCGTCTCGAGGGTGTGCGACGCCTCGAGCGTGCCGTCCCACCGCGCCACCTGCGTGCCGGTCACGGCCGCGTAGGTCGGCTCGTAGACGTCGCAGCGGATGGCGCCGGCGTCCATGACGTAGGACTGGAGCACGTAGGGGTTGACGTCGCGGCCGAGGACGGCGCACTGGTCGGCCACGTAGCGGTCGATCGCTCCGCCCGGGCCCTCGACGGCCTGCACGACCCGCGCCTCGTCCTCGACCGTGGTCCAGTACGAGAGGCGGATGCCGTAGGGCACCGTGGTCGGCGCCTCGACCGTGACGAGGTCCGTCATGGGGCGGACGGTGTCGTCGTTGACCGCCTCGTGGACCTTGCGCAGCGTCTCCTCGTCCGGCAGACCGCCGCCGGCCATGAGGGGCACGACCCTGACGCGCCCGTCCATCCTGCGTCGGACGGTCACGGCCACCCTGTCCTTCTTGGCGTCGAGCTCGCCGAGCGAGATCGTGAGCAGGCTGTCCTCGTAGGTCCACGTGAACCCGGCTGCCTGCCCCTCGACGGTGAGCAGCGCCTCCGGCTCGAGGAGGTCGCCGCCTATGTAGCACTTCCCGCCCACGACCGGGACGGTCTTGGCGTCGTCGAACTGCTCGCTGAAGGCCGCCACGTCGGCGATGTCGGGGTCTGCCGTCATCGCCCAGTAGACGTACGCCTGCTCGGGCCCCGCGACCGACAGGGCGTTCGGGGCGAGGCGGATGCGCTCGCGCAGCCGGTCGTCGCCCTCGGGCGTGTAGGGCTCGCCGTCGTCGCCGCCGTGAGTGGCGTCGAGGTTGGCCACGGAGGCCACGTAGGGCTGGAGGTCAACGAGCGTCGAGATGGCGCCCGCGGGGACGCCGTTGGAGGCGGACCCGCCCTCGGTGCACTCGGCCTCGGCCGTGCCGGAGGTCTCACCCGCCGCGATGACGCACGCCTCGACGGTCTGCCAGTAGGTCTGGCCGTCGGAGGTCACGCGCGTCATGGACGGGATGGTGAGGGTGCGGTCCCTGGGCGCCGAGAGGTCGAAGCGCATGGTGCAGGACGAGGGCGTGGCCTCGATGCGCTCGACGCCGAGCCTCTCGCCGATGGCGTCGAGCGCCTGGCCGCGCGCGAAGCGCAGGAGCGTCTGCCGGCTCGCGTCGTTGGCCTTGGACATGTACGCCACGAGCACGGCGGCGAGGGCCTCAGCGAAGATGCGGCGCTCGTCGCCGGGGTACAGCGGCTCGCCCACGCCCCGCTCGAGCGAGGTCACGACGTCGTCGTAGATGGCCGAGCTGCCGACCTCCACGAGGTTCAGGGCCTCGTCGTAGGTGTCGGTGGCCAGGGCCTCGGTCTCCGCCATGTCTCACCCCCTCGGCTCGATGGACGCGACCGCCGATAGGTCGCCGGACAGTGCCCCCGCCGCCGCGGCCCCGACGTCGAGGCGCGAGAGGTCGGCGCGGGGCTCGTAGCTGCGGACCACCCACTCGGCGTCCGCCGCGAGCCGCCACGACTCGGTGGACGGCATGTCTATCAGGGCGCGGTCGATGCCCTTGGTGCGGACGTAGGGCACCTCGCCGCGGAAGGTCCTCAGGAGGTTGAGGACGCATACGGGCGGCGCCGCGTTGCCGTGCGCGAGCATGCGATCACATCCCAGGGTTGGAGGGCATCTTTCCGGCGCGCTGGGACTGGGACGGGCCCACGCCCAGCGCGGTCTCGGCGAGCTTCCTCTGCTCCATGAGGCCGGCGCCCAGCCGACCCGACGTGGACTCGGCCTTGAGGCCGGACTCGTCCTCCGCGTACTCCTCGAATGAGAGGGAGATGGTCGCGGAGAGGGCGCGCCCGAGGTTGTCGAGCGCCATGTCGGAGAGCTGCACGTCCTTGAGCATCCAGAGGTCGCACCCGAACTTCTTCCCCCCGAGGTAGAAGGGGGCGTAGGTGCCGAGCATCCAGCGCCAGTCCTCGAACTTCTCGTACGGGTCCTCGCCGGTCGCGGCGCGGGCGCAGACGTAGTCGACGTCGAGCGTCATGAGCTCGCGGCTCACGACCTGCGTGGCCGGCTCGCCCTCCTTGTCCTCGTTCCGCTCGACCTGGAGGGACTGGCCCGCCGAGAGGCCGCCGAGCGGCCGCACGGCGCCGGGCGCCACCTCCCAGTAGAACCCCGACCACTCAGCCTGGACCGACACGGGCGCTCACCCCCTCGAGATCTAGTGCGGGCCGCTCGTCTCGCCGTGCACGCCCGCGTGGGTGTGCGTCGAGACGGACACGCCCGCCGCCGTCGCGTCCTCGGTCACGGTCAGCGAGCCCTCGACGGTCACGTCGTAGGGCACCCTGCGCGACCACTCGCCGTCCGCGCGGCACAGGACTATGCCGTCGCCGTCCTCGAAGCGGGCGCAGACCACGAGGTCCCCGACCGCCAGCGGGCACATGCCGTCGCGCATGGTCCAGAGCAGCGGCAGGGGCCGCGTGACCACGTCCCCGCCGACGAGCGGGATGACGCGCGCGCTGTGGCCCTCGATGCTCGAGATGCGGGCCTTGAAGATTGGCCGGATCTCCGCCATGCGCCCTCCTAGTAGCCGAGCGGCCTGGTGAGCCAGACCTTGGCCCTCGAGTCGTAGTAGTCGTGCCGGATGCGGCAGACGACCGCCGTCCCGTCCCAGCTCGCGGCCGCGCTCGCCCTGAGGTCGAGCACCGACCCCGCGGCGTACTGCCTGAGCATGCTGTCCGTGCGGATGGTCATCATGGTGGCCTCGCGGTTCTCGGCGCGAAGGAGCCCCCGCGCCCACCGCTCGGCCTCGCCGACCGAGCTGATGCGCTCGGGCACGACGCGGCGCAGGAGCTTGCGCCCCGTGCCGGCGTCGAAGGCGCCGGAGGTCGTGCCGTCCGTGACCTCGCACGCCCCGTAGGAGCGCGCCGAGTCGTCGCGGAATTCGTAGTCGACGCCGGGCGTGACGGAGAGCTCCCCGACCACGTCCTGCTGCTCCGCCCAGAGGCCCGAGTAGCAGACGAGCGCCCCGTCGTGGACGATCAGCGACGCCCCCTCGTAGGTGAGGCGGCGGTCCAGGAAGGCGAGGTCGCTCTCGTTGTCCTGCTCGACGTACTGGTACTCGAAGTTCTCGAGGCCGTACGTCTGGTAGCTGAGGCCGTGGCGCTGCGCCACCTCTCCGATGAGCTGGTGCAGCCTCACGCGCTCCCACGACTTGCACCGGCGCTCGCGCATCTCGCGCGGGGCCGGGTAGGCAGAGACCGTGAAGCGGCTGGACTGGGGCACGACCGACGAGACGAGCATCCGCCCGGTGCGGGCGGCGCCGTCCTCCACGGCGATCTCGTCGCCGGGCTCGGGGTGCCAGCGGTCCCAGAGGTTGCGCGTGTCGCCGAAGTCGATCGTGAGGGCGTCGAGCCCTCCCCAGGCGCGCTGGTCGCACCAGCACCGGCCCACGGATATGTCCGGGTAGATGTCGGTGCCCTCGTAGACGACCTTGAAAGCCACCGCTACCGCCTCCAGGGGGGCAGCGTGTCCGGGCTCTCGACGCGCTCGACGAGCGGCAGGTCGATGACCTCGCCGCCCTCGAAGAGGAGCACGTCGCAGAGGCCCGGGTTGGCGGCGACGATGACGTCGGCCATCGTCTCCTGCCCGTAGGCCTGACCGGCGAGCAGGTCGAAGGACTCGCCCGCCCGGCAGGTGTGGGCGCGGTGCCCGACGACCTCGACGGTGCTAGGCATACGCGACCTCCGCCCTGCGCGCGAGCGCGTCCTCCACGAAGTCCAGGAACTCCCCCTCGCACTGCCTGATGGCGGCGACGATGTCGTCGCGCGACGCGTTGCCGCGCACCTCGACCTTAGGGGCGAAGGTCATGCCGGACATGTCGATGACCGTGCCGCCGTCCGATGACGCGGCCGCGGTGACGGGCGCCGCCGACGCCGAGTAGGCGCCGAGCATGTGCCCGGCCATCTGCCAGTACCTGACGTTCTGCTCGCGGTAGGCCGGGTTGAAGCTGATGACGGCTTCGTTTGGGTACCGCGGGTCCTCGCCCGCGACATAGGGGCCCGTGGTGAAGCCGCCCGTTCGGAAGCCGAGCAGCGAGCCGATGCCGCCGATGACACCGCCCGCGAGCGACGCGAGGCCGGACGCCGCCTGCCCGACCAGCGATACCAGCGAGCCGAGGATGCTCACGACCGGCTGGATGGCTCCCCATAGCGATTGCATGAACCCGATGACCGCCGAGATGGACGGTGACAGCGCCTGGAACGCGGAGCCGATGGCGTTTGCCGCGCTCGACACTGCCGGCATGAGCGCCCCTCCGACCGTGCTCAGCGGCCCCATGATGGTCGAGAATAATGTGAAGATGCCGGAGATGGCGGGAGCGAGCGTCAGGAACGCCGTGATGAGCCCTTGGATGACCGGGTTGAGGAAGTTGATGGCGCTCGTGAGCATCGGGAGCACCGCCGCGGCGATGTTGGCCAGGATGGTCGCGATCGGCGTTATGAAGTTGATGATGGGCGGCAGGATGGCGTTCGCGAGCGAGGCGAGGAACGGAAGGAGCGATGACAGCGCGCTCATGAGCGGCGGGAACACCGTGTTGATGAAGTTCCCGACCGCCTGGCCGAGCGGCCCGTTGACGAGCGACGATATGACGTCCTGCACCTGCTGGAACGCGGCCTGGACCTGCGTCATGTCGATGCGCGGGAGGTTGATCCCCACGTTCGACAGCGCCGTAACCGCTTTGTTCCACGCCTGCGACAGGCCTCCTGCGATGACTGGCCCCAGCTCGGCCCCGATGCCGGACAGCGCCGCGGGGAGCCCCGTGACAATCGACCGGCCGATGCGCAGCACCGCCGGGCCGACGTTGCCCGCGACGCTGCCTATCGCGTCGACAAGCTGGTCGGTGAGCGCGCCCATGTCGGCGCCCTCGGTGCCCAGGCCGGTCAGCCAGTTGGACCAAGCCGCCTTGGCGGTGTTGACGGATCCCTCGATGGTGGTCGCGGCCTCGAGCGCCGTGGTCCCCGTGATGCCGAGGTTGTCCTGCACCGCGTGGATGGCCGTGATGACGTCGGAGAACTTCGACGGGTCGAGCGCCTGGCCGGTGAGCTCCGAGGCGTCCGCGACGAGGCGCTCGAGCTCGGTCTTTGTGCCGCCATACAACTACGTTCAACGCGGTTCGCTAGGCCGCGCCCGCCCCGTTGCCGGGGCCGCTCCATATCGCTATGAAGTTCGGACCATATCTTGACCGCCTACGCAGCGGCCCCTCGCACTTCCGCCCGCTTGGGCGTACTCTACTCGCTTCCGCCCTGGCGGGCGTGCTTTCGATGGTCTCTAGACCTTCCCCTCTCGGGGCTTGGCTCGGGATTGCCTCACGCGGCGAGCGCGAGGGTTCCCCCGAGTTCACGAGGTTTTAGCTGAGCAATGGTATGGCACTGTCTACCCAGCTTGAGGTTGTCGAGCCGTCGCTACCCTCGGTTTCCCGATATTTGACTAGGGGACTAGACCATATCTTTTACTTGCGCGAACACCCACCCGTCGCAATTCCCCCGGGTGATGGGCACTCCGTATCGCATGTGCGTCGTGTCGAAGCCGAAGGCCTCGGCGGCGGCCCTGCGCGACTTGAAGATGTGCGCGACGCCGTCCTTCATGGCCACGACGGGCCTCCACTTGTGCATGGCGTTCAGCTCGTGGCCTGCCGCCATGGTGTTCTCGGACGGGGTCACCCATCTGAGGTTCTCGGCCCGGTTGTCGGTCTTGACGCCGTTTATGTGGTCGACCTGCGCCTTGCCGTCGGGGTTGTCCACGAAGGCCTCGGCGACGAGCCGATGCACGTAGAGCGGGGAGGTCTTTCGTCCGAGCATCACCATGAGGTAGCCGCACGAGTGCGGCGTCTGCTTCAGGATTCGCCCGGTCTTGTCGTTTCTGACCTCACCGTAGTTGCTGACGGAGTAATTGTCCCTACAAGCGACCTTTCGCCATTCCATGCATTACCTCCGCAACCATTTTGCTGCGTATAGTATAGCATGTTACCGAAATGTTTACGCTGGTAGATAGGTGTTTTACAAGTAAGTCCGCACTTCCGCACGCGTGCCGATAGCGTGCGTACAGGGGCGCTACCCCCTTGGTCGTTACACCTTCCCGCTCGCGCGGGCTTGGCACGGGATTGCCATAGGCCCTCCGGCCCTTAGGTTTCCCCCGTTAGCGGCCGAGCAGTGCCCGACCACACCCCTGGCAGGGTTCACGGACGATCAACGCGGCGTCGCCGCCGCGCCGGACTGTTAAGCCGCCATAGGCAGCTCGTTAATCGCGTAGTTGCCGCGCATTAAGGACTGATACGTTTGCTGGATGGATTCAATGTTAGTACCCATCTTATTCGCATTATCGCTCATGTCCTTAATGGCTAAGTCAGCGTAATTAGCCGCCGCCTGGGTGTCGCCGCCGAGCGACTGGATCAGGCTCGCCGAGAAGGCGGTGGCCTGCTCCATGTAAGTGTTCGCTGAGACGCCGGCGGTCTTGTACGCCTCGGCGGCGTACTGCTGGACGGAGCCGCTGCTCTCCTTGAAGAGCGTGTCGACGCCGCCGACCAGCTGCTCGTAGCTCGAGAACTGGCCGAGCGCCGACGACCCGATCGCTCCGGCAGCAGTAACGACCGCACCGGCGGCCGCCGCGATGCCCTTCATGGCGACCGAGCCGACCTTGCCGACCCCGGACCAGAACGACTTGCTGACGCCCTGGGACCTCTCGATGCCCTTGAGCTTCTTGCTGACCTCGTCGATGGCGCCCTTGAGGGAGGGGTCTACCTTGCCGGCGAGCGAGATCATCGCCTTCATCTGACGCGCCGAGGCCATGCGATCACCTCCCTATTCTCTTGTCAGCGCCGGATCTTCGGGGAGCCGAACTTCTGGCGGCTCCTCTCGAGCTCCTTCCTCATGCGCTCGTTGCGCCGTTCGGCGTCCTCGCAAGCCTCCACGTAGTCCTGCCAGAACTCGACGAGCGGGCGCTCCCTCACCTGCCTCGTGCCGTCCCCGAACTCGTGGCACCACTCTCTGACGGCTGCTCGGACCCGTCGGCCGCCGACCCGCTGGTCTCGGCTTCTGGGGACGCCGAAGAGTCCCCGATAAAATTTCTGCCGGCCCTCATGACGGACATGAGGTCGCGCCCGGTGATGCGGTCGAGGTCCGCGGCGTCGATGGACGGGTCTGCCGCCATGATCGCGGCGAAGCCCAGCTCGAGGTGGAACGAGTAGTCGTTCTCGGCCACCCCGAGGGCGAAGTCGTCGGCCTTCGACTTGGCGACGTTCTCGGCCTTGATGAACTGGTCGACGGTCACGTTGTCGAGGTCGTACGGGAGCTCCGTGCGCTCCTCGCCGTTGACGAGCAGCGGCTTTGTCAGCTTGATGGTCTCCATGTGCGTGTCCTCCTATGCGTAGGTGAGCGGGGCGGGGTGGCGTGTCTCCCGCCCCGGCACGGGCTCTCGGGCGCCCGTCGGCCAGACCTCCCACGGGTCGCGTCGGCTAGAGCAGCGCCTCGACGCCGCCGGAGTAGTCGACCCCGTTGAACTTGAAGATGCCGTTGAGCTGGTCGATGAGCAGGATCTCGGCGCCGTTCTTGACGAGGCGCAGGCGCGTCACTCCGAGCGTCGCCTCGTTCTCCGGGGTGCTCCCGACCTCTCCGGAGATGCCGGGGACGGTCTTGCCGTTGGCGCGCATGAACGCCTTGTAGCCGTCCAGCTTCGAGTTGCCGTCGCTGCCCACGGACTGGAGCGCGAAGCGGACCTCGACGTCCTTGGACCCCGGGGAGCACAGTTCGGCGAAGTTCTCGTCCGGGTTCGCAACGGTGACGGTCGCCTCCATGGCGTCGACGTTGCCCGGGACGGGCAGCTCGACGGTTCCGCCGGCCTTGAGCTCGACGGTCGTGAAGGTGATCTCGGGGAGCGTGAAGTTGGCGTTGCGCGCGGTGAGCTTGCCGTTGGTGTAGACGGTGGAGCCGGCGATTGCGCCGGTGATGTCGATCCAACCTGCCATGTCTACTCACCGTCCTCGAAGTAGGCCGCGAAGCCGGCGTCGGTGTAGTGGACGCCGACGGTGGCGGACTTGAGCGGCGGGGTGGGCGTGGCCTCGGCGGACCACACGAAGTCGCCGCGCATGAGCTGGGACGCGGGGTTCTCCTCGGCCAGGAACTCGATGCGGGGCTCGCCGATGAGGGCGCCCATGGTCACGAGGCGGTCGAGCTGCTCCTGCTCCGCGTTGACGATGCGGTCCTTGAGGGCGCGCGTCATCGGGGAGTCGATCTCCGGGCCCCAGCGGAGCTGGAACTGGTTCGTGATGTGGAGCAGCATGCGGACGTTCGTGGCGAAGTAGGCGCGCGGGTCGACGCTCGGGTTGTCGTCGTCGTAGGCCGCGGTGTGCGGGCCCCAGAGGACCCACTCGCCCGCCCAGCCGATGACGGTCGTGACGCCCTTGGCGTTGAGCGCGTTGCCCGCCTGCTGGTCGAATCCGCGGTTCTTGGCGTTGTCGCCGAAGAACTGGCGCACGACCGGGACGGCCTTGTTGGACGGCGTCTCGAAGGGAACGCCGTCGTGGGACTGGTCGACCCTCTGGGAGGCTGCCACGAAGAGCGTGGAGACGTGGAAGCGGCGCCCCTCGGCGTCCTCGGCCATCGGCCAGCACGCGACGCAGCGCTCGGAGGAGTAGCCGTGCTCCTCCTTCCAGGCCAGCGCCTTGTCGATGGTGTCGACCATGGTCGAGCCGTCCGCGGGGTCCACGAGCGGCAGGTCGGCGGCCACGACCGCGTCCCAGTGGCCGTTGACGGCCTGGGAGGCGGAGACGAGGGCCTTGTAGACCTCGGGCTCCTGCGACCAGCCGGGGGCGGCGAGCACGTTGGGCACCACGAACTGCTCCTGCCAGAGCAGGGCGAGCGCCTGGATGCCGGAGTACTCGCCGTCGGCGGTGACCATGCCGATGACGTCCTCGGCGGTCACGGCGTCCGGGTCCATCTCCTCGTAGGTGACGGTGGTGGCGCCGTCGGCGAGGTCTCCGCCCTCAACGGTGGAGATGACGACCTTGCCGGCGTTGGCGTTGTAGTCGAGGCGGTAGTCGGCGTCCTCGACGTAGCCGGTCTGATAGCGGCAGACGCGGCACGCGGTCTCGGTGCCGTCGGCCTCGCCGCCGGTCCAGGTGAAGCGGACCTCCCACGCGGTGGGGGTGCGGGGCGAGCCGTCCGCCTCGGCGAAGCCGAACCAGTGGACGGGGTCGCCGTCGACCACGAACTCGCCGCCGCCGACGAGGTCGAAGTCCTCGTCGGAGCCGCCATCGATGGTCATGTGGGCGGCGGTGGCACCCTCGGGGGCGTCGAAGACGATGCCGACGTAGGGCACGTCGCCGTGGAAGAGGGCCGGGTCGATGTCGCCGGTGGGCTCGTAGCTGATGAGGCCGTCGGAGTAGGTCACGCCCGCGCGGCGCAGCAGCTCGGCGTGCGCGGGGTGCGCGTGCGAGGTCTGGGCCGCGCCCTCCACGGGCGGGCGGTTGACGACCAGCGTGTCGAGCACGGCGGAGTCGGTCGCGACCTCGGCGCGGCCGCCCGCGACGGTCACGGCCCTCGTGGCCGGCTCGGCCTTGACGTGGCGCGCCGGGTCGAGGACGTTGACCACGTAGATCGGTCCGACGCCCTCCCCGCCGTTGTCGAAGTGGGCCGCGACGGCCTCGCAGAGGGTGTATCCGCCGAAGTCGGCGGAGTGGCCGATCTTGGTGCGGGCGTCGGCGAGGCTCGAGATGCGCACGGGCGCGTTGATCACGTCCATGTCTCCGTAGCCGCGCACGAGGCCCACGGGGGCGGTGCCGAAGTACACCGGCACGGTGGCGCTCTCGACGACGCGCTGGACGACGGACTCCTCCAGGCTGCCGTATGCGCCGTGCTTGTAAGCCATGCGCACCTCCTAGTGCGTTTTCCGATTGTGAGATTGCCCTACAGGAACTCCTGCAGGAAGCCCGGGGACGCCTGCCCCCGGTAGAGGCCGACCTCGACCCACGCGAACCAGAAGGGGTAGAGGTCGGGGATGGCGCCCTGCTCGGCGTAGGGGCCGAATCGGACGGGGCGCGAGCGGTCGATGGACAGGCCGCCCACGTCGCGGGCGTTGCGCAGCTCGCGCACGACCGCGTCCACGAAGGACCACGCGTCTCGCCAGCCGTCGTCGTAGCTCGGGGAGAACTCGTCGGCCTCGCGGCGGACGTAGCCCCCGAGGGCGTCGCCGGCGGGCTCCCACACGTCCCGGCCGTGGAGGCCCGGGTTCCACGCGGACAGGTGCAGCCGGACGGTCATCGTCTCGACGCGGGCCGCGACGTCGTCCTCTCCGTCGGTCACCTGGACGAGCACGCCAGGGTGCTGGAAGAGGTAGGGCGGCGCGACCATCTGGGGGCCGGTCGGCCAGTACATGCCGTGGACCGCCGGGTGGACGAGCCGGTAGGAGTAGTCCGCGGCGTCCACGTCGCGCCAGTCCTCGGGCGGGAGCTTGAGCTCCACCTTGGGGCAGACGGACTCGGCGAGCCAGTCCATGACGCACTGGACGTCGGTCACGATCGCCACGGCCTACCACCCCCTCGCGAGGTCCACCTCGGTCACGCCCATCTCGTCGCGCCACGCGAGCACGACGTATGAGCGCCCGTCGACGGTCAGCTGCTCGCCGGGGCGTCGGCGCGGGGGCATGTCCTCGGTCCTGGCGAAGAGCCGGGACTCGTCCGAGGGCACGCCCGCGTCGAGGTCTCGGCCGGCGCGCTCGACCTGGTCGATGACGCACGGCACGGCCCTGCCGTCGACCACGTGCGGGTCGGCGAACTCCTCGAGATCGAGGAAGACGTCGTCGCGGTCGCGCGCGACCATCTCCTTGAATCCCACGGGCTACTCCACCACGGCGGCGGAGAGGCTCGGGGCCTGCTCGGCCTCCTCGATGGCGGCGACGAGCTGGGCCTTGGTCTTCTTGCCGACGCTGATGCCGTACTCCTCGGCGAGCTCGGCGAGCTCCGCGCGGGTCATGTCGGCGAGGTCGGCGGCATCCTCGGGCTCGGCCAACTTTACAACATCCCTGCCGGCGGCGGTATTCGGACGGCATGGTTTTAAGAAAGTGAACAGTGTGCTGTTCCCGATTCAGGCGCTGGTATCTTCGTTCGGCTTTATGGTGAACGGAAATGTCTTAAATGCCACAGGC
>CASEGE010000190.1 GCA_949287335.1 uncultured Olsenella sp.
CGTCATGGTCGCGCGGTCTCGCCACCTCGACGCCGTGGGCTTTGTGGGGCTGGCACTTCTGTGCGGCCTTGGCGGCGGGCTCATCCGCGACGTGATGATGCAGGTGGGGCGCATCTATATGCTGACCTCGCCGTTTGCCATTCCCGTGAGCGCGGCAACCGGTCTTATCGCCTTTATGTTTCCCCAGCCGCTCGACCGCGCGAGCAACCTGCTCGAGTGGCTCGACATCATGGCCGTGGCGCTCTTCGCGCTCGTAGGAACCGACAAGGCCATCGTCCACGGGTTCTACCCTGCCTCATGCGTGCTCATGGGCATCATGACCGGTGTGGGGGGAGGCATGCTTCGGGACGTGTTTCTCGGCGAGGTGCCGCGAATCTTCCAGAAGTCGAACCTTTACGCCGTGTGCGCGCTCGCGGGCGGTGTGGTCTATTACGTTTTGGTGGTCTGCTGCTCGGTCAACAAGCTCTGGGGCTCGCTTCTGTGCATTGCAGTCACTATCGGGCTGCGCCGTTGGTCGCTGCACTTCAACGTGCAGACACCCGCCGACGTCGACCTTGGTCCGAGCGTGGTGGCACCGGTTCGCCGTGCCGCGAGGCGCGTTCGCGTGACCCGCTGGCGCGCCAGCAAGAAGTAGCCGCGTCCGGCAAGAGGGGACGGCTACTTCTTGACCTTACCGGTGCGGACGGCCCACTTACGGCGCTCGATCTCGTTGAGGATGCGCTTGCGCATGCGAACACTCTGCGGCGTGATCTCGACGAGCTCGTCATCCATGATGTACTCAAGTGCCTCCTCCAGCGTAAAGGTCCGCGGCGGCGTGAGCTGCACAGCAATGTCCGCCGTCGAGGAGCGCTGATTGCCCAGGCTCTTGGTGCGCGCGATGTTGACGACCATGTCGCCGGGCTTGGAGCGCTCGCCGACAAGCATGCCCTCGTAGCACTCGTCGCCCGGGCCCACGAAGAGCGCGCCGCGCTCCTGGAGCGTGCCAAGCGCGTAGGCCACTGCCTTCTCGGTGCTCATGGAGATCATCGCGCCGTTCTGACGCACGCCAATCTCGCCCGCATAGGGCCCGTACTCGAGAAACGTGTGGTAGAACACGGCCTCGCCGTGCGTGACGTTCAAGATGCGGTTCTTGAGGCCCATGATGCCGCGCGTGGGGATCTTGAACTCGAGATGGGTCTGTGTGGTGCCGGTATCCATGCTGGTCATGGTGCCGCCGGCGTTACCAAAGACCTCGATGACCTTGCCGGAGTACTCGCCGGGACACTCCACCACGGCCTGCTCCACGGGCTCGGTCATGTTGCCGTTCTCGTCCTTCTTGAAGAGCACGCGCGGGCGGCCAACCTGGAACTCAAAGCCCTCGCGACGCATGGACTCCATGAGAACCGAGAGGTGCAGGATGCCGCGACCGGCGACCTCGATGCCGGTCTTGTCGGGAAGCTCCTCGATGCGCATGGTCACGTTGTTCTCGCGCTCGGCCATGAGACGCTCCTTGAGCTGGCGGCCGCCCACGATGTCGCCCTCGCGACCCACGAGCGGCGAGGTCGAGGGCTCGAAGACAACGGAGAGCGTGGGCGGGTCGATCTCGATGGGCTCCAGCTCAACGGGGTTCTCGGGGTCGGTGTAGACGTCGCCGATGTCGGTGGAGTCGATGCCCACGACGGCCGCGATGTCGCCTGCCTGGGCCTCCTTGCACTCCTTGCGTCCGAGGTAGTCAAAGGTGAAGAGCTGCTTGACCTGGCTCATCGCGCGGCTGCCGTCATTTTTCACCACGAGGATCTTGTCGCCCGCGTGAATGGTGCCGGAGTAAATGCGGCCGATGCCGATGCGGCCCACGTACTCGGAGTGGTCGATGGTCACGCACTGCATGGCCAGCGGGCCGTCAACGTCAACCTCGGGCGCGGGGAGCTCATCCACGATCATGTCGAGCATCGGGATCATGTCCTGGTTGTCGTCTGCGGGGTCGAGGCGGGCGAAGCCGTTCACGGCGGACGCGTAGATCACGTGCTCCATGGCAAACTCGAGCTGCTCGTCCGTGGCTCCGAGGTCGGCCATGAGGTCGAGCGAGGTGTTCACGGCCTTCTCGGGCTCGGCCGCGGGCTTGTCGATCTTGTTCACCACGATCATGATGGCCAGACCCGCGTCGATGGCGTGACGCAGGACAAAGCGCGTCTGGGGCATGGGGCCCTCGGCGGCATCGACCAAGAGGAGCGCGCCATCGGCCATGCGCAGCACGCGCTCGACCTCGCCGCCAAAGTCGGCGTGGCCCGGGGTGTCGATGACGTTGATCTTGACGCCCTGATACTCGATGGAGATGTTCTTGGCCAGAATGGTGATGCCGCGCTCGCGCTCCTGGTCGTTGGAGTCGAGCACGCGCTCCTGGACCTGCTGGTTCTCACGGAAGGCGTCCGTGGCCTTGAGCATTTGGTCGACCAAGGTGGTCTTGCCGTGGTCGACGTGGGCGATGATGGCAATGTTCCTGATGTTCTCCTGGCGCATAGGTCCCCTCACTTGACGCAGGCGTGTTGAGTCGACCTTCTCGGCCGACGGTCAGATTTTCTCGACATACGGTACTTTACAGCAGCGGGGGCATCTCTCCGGCCGGCGCGGGGTCGCTCCACGTGAAACCATCACCTGAACCCTTGCCGTCAATGAGCGAGAAGGCCGAGTAGGCCCTATACCCGCGCTCGCCAAACTCAAGGAGAAGGGCGTCGGCGTACGTTCCGTCCTCGTCGGCAACAGCCCCCTCGTAGGTGAGGGCGTAGCGGATGGCGTCCTTGAGCTCGCCCACGCGGGCGCGGGCGGCCTCGAGACAGGCCTCGGGACCATCGTCTTGGAACTCGTAGCTCGTGATCGTGCCGGAGGCGTCCTGCACGGCGAGAAGAACCTCAAAGGGCTCGCCCGATGCGAGAAGATCGAAGGCATCGCCCATGAGGGTGCTTGCCAGCTCGTCCGTCTGTGGGGAAACTCCCTCGCGTCGATACTCTTCCTGCACGTCTTGCTCCTTCTCGCTGCTTTTCCTGCAGCGATGATACCGCAGGGTGACACTCACAATAAGGTGCCCACAATTTGGCCGAGGTTTTCCTGGGTAGTTGGCGCGGCTCTTTTTCGACCATCGACAACGTATTCGACAAAACCGCACACGAACGAAAAAAGCCGGGACCCGTGGTCCCGGCTGACACTACCTGGTGGAGACGATGGGGTTCGAACCCACGGCCTCAGGCTTGCAAAGCCCGCGCTCTCCCAGCTGAGCTACGTCCCCTCTGGGCCGACGCACGCGTCGGTATATAATAATCGCCCCAGCGGCGACTCGGCTAACGCTGGGGCGACTATTGCCAAGAAGTGGTGGGCCTGACAAGGTTCGAACTTGTGACCTCCCGGTTATCAGCCGGACGCTCTGACCAACTGAGCTACAGGCCCAACGCAAGGAGATACTTTACACAGCAAAGTCACGCGCGTCAACAACTTTTTCCAATTCTCTCCAAATGCTGTGAAGGAGGTTGTTCGAGGCACACAATTGGGTAGGATAAGCGTTCAGAGAAAGGAGGCAGGAAGCGTGCCCTTTAGAAAGATGGACATAGAGAGCGTTGTTGTGGGCGGCGGACCCGTCGCGTCCCTGATCGTGCTTCGCACGCAGGACGAGCTTGACGGAAAGCCCTCCCTCCAGCTGCCCATCCGCGTTGGGCTCGTCGAGGCCACGGCCATTACCATGGGCGTGAACGCCAGACAGGGCGCACGTCCCATGACGCACGATCTTCTCGCCTCCACCATCAAGGCGCTCGGCGGGTCGTGCGCGAGCGTTCGCATCATGTCCGTCCAGGGAACCACGTTCTTTGCCCAAGTTGAGCTTGTGACCCTCATGGGTGAGCGCACCTACGTTGACGCGCGTCCGTCGGACGCCCTCGCGCTCGCCGTGCGCGAGGGCGCGCCCATCTACGCCGACGAGACCGTGCTCTCAACGGCCGCGCTTCCCGACTTCAAGGGCGTCGAGCGCGACGAGCAGGCCCATGAGCTCGAGGAGTTCCACGCGTTTGTCGAGAACCTCTCCCCCGAGGACTTCAACGTCGCCCCCGGCGAGAAGGACACCGAGTAGCACCATGACACTGGTGACAGGTTAAATTGTCACGCTTTGTCGCGGCTACGGCCCCTCCCACACCTGTGCTCACTTCTCGCAGAATACTGAGCGTTAACGTGAGTCAATGAGAAAAACCCGGCACCGGGCTCTGACACCAGCGTCATGAGCCCGCGGGCATAACCTGTCCCAAAAACTCTGAGAAGAAAAACACGTCCCCTTTTAACAGAGGCGGCCCGCAGGCATTCCCTGCGGGCCGCTTGGTTACGCGTTACTCCTCGTCGTCGATGAGGTCGTCAGAGAGCTCCTCGTCCCCGCCAATATCAACGGAGTCGGGCTCGTCGGCGTCCTTGGCGCCGGCCGCCGCAAGGTCGAGCATCCCCTGTGCCTCGTCGTGCTTGGGGGCCTTCTTCTTGCGTGCCACCATGCGCGCCACCGCGCTCACGTGGTCGCCCTCGACCATGTTCATGACCTTGACGCCCTGCGTGGAGCGACCAAGCCTACTCACGTCGCTCGACTTCACGCGGATGACCACACCCTCGCTCGAGACGACCATGAGCTCGTGCTGCGGGCCAACCACGCGGCACGCCACGAGGTTGCCCTTCTTGGCCGTCATCGCGATGGTATAGACGCCCTGGCCGCCGCGCTTGTGCTCCGGGTACTCGGAGACGGGCGTGCGCTTGCCGTAGCCGTTCTCGGTGATGACGAACAGGTCACCGTTGCCGTTGGTGATCTCCATGCCCAGCATGCGCGCGCCGCCCTTGAGCGTGATGCCGCGCACGCCGGAGGTGTTGCGGCCCATCGCGCGGACCTCGGACTCGTCAAAGAGAATCGCCTTGCCGTCCGTGGAGACGAGAATGACCTTCTCGCCCGGGCGCACGCGGCGCACGTTCACAAGCTCGTCTCCCGCGCGCAGGTTGATGGCGATGATGCCGTCGCGGCGCGTGCGGTCGTACTCGCTCATGGCGGTCTTCTTGACCATGCCGGAGGACGTCGCAAACATCAGGTACTCGTCCGCGGGGAACTCGCGCGTGGTGATGACGGCCGTGGCGCGCTCGCCCTCGGCAAGCGCGAGCACGTTCACGATGGCCGAGCCGCGCGCCTGGCGGCTGCCGATGGGCAGCTCGTGGACCTTCAGGCGGTAGACCTTTCCGAGGTTGGTGAAGAAGAGCACGTAGTCATGGGTGCTCGCCACAAAGAGGTCCTCGACGAAGTCGTTGTCCTTGAGGCTGAGGCCCTGGACGCCCTTGCCGCCGCGCTTCTGGGAGCGGTAGGTGGCAACCGGGATGCGCTTGATGTAGCCGGTGTGGGTGATCGTGACGACCATGTCCTCGTCGGCAATAAGGTCCTCGACGTCGAGGTCGCGCGCGGCGCCGGAGATCTCGGTGCGGCGCTTGTCGCCAAACTTGCGGGAGATCTCGCGCATCTCGTCCTTGATCACGCCGAGGATCTTCTCCTCGTGGGCGAGAAGGTCCTCGTAGTAGGCGATGGCGCGGCGCAGGCCGTCCAGCTCCTCCTCGATCTTGTCGCGCTCGAGGCCGGTGAGGCGGCGCAGGCGCATCTCGAGGATGGCCTGGGTCTGCTCTGGCGAGAAGCCAAAGCGCTCGATGAGGCGCTGGGAGGCCTCGGTGTCGGTCTGGGAGGAGCGGATGATGTGGATGACCTCGTCGATGTGGTCGAGGGCCATGAGGTAGCCCTCGAGGATGTGGGCGCGAGCCTGGGCCTTCTTGAGGTCGTAGCGCGTGCGACGGGTGACCACGTCAACCTGGTGGTCAACGTAGTGACGCAAGATCTCGCGCAGCGACAGGCACTTGGGCACGCCGTCCACCAGCGCGAGGTTGTTCACGCCAAAGGTGGTCTGCAGCGAGGTGAACTTGTAGAGGTTGTTGAGGACGACCTCGGGCACCACGCCCTTCTTGAGCTCGATGACGAGGCGGATGCCCTTCTGGGTGGACTCGTCGCGCATGTCGGAGATGCCCTCGATGCGCTTCTCGTTGACGAGCTGCGCGATCTTCTCCTGCAGCGTGCCCTTGTTCACCTGGTACGGGATCTCGGTGAAGACCAGGCGAGAACGACCAGTCTTCGTGGACTCCACGTGCGCCTTCGCGCGGATGGTGATCGAGCCGCGACCGGTCTCGTAGGCCTGGCGGATGCCATCGGAGCCCATGATGATAGCGCCGGTGGGGAAGTCCGGGCCGGGCATGACCTGCATGAGCTCGTCAACCGTGATCTCGGGGTTGTCGATGAAGGCGCAGGTGGCCTCCACCGTCTCCGCGAGGTTGTGCGGAGGGATGTTGGTGGCCATGCCAACCGCGATGCCCGAAGAGCCGTTGACCAGCAGGTTGGGGAAGCGCGAGGGCAGCACCACGGGCTCGGCGAGCGACTCGTCGTAGTTGGGCTGCCAGTCCACCGTGTCCTTCTGGAGGTCGCGCAGGAGCTCCATGGCGGGCTTTGCCAGGCGGCTCTCGGTGTAACGCATGGCCGCGGCGCCGTCGCCGTCGATGTTGCCAAAGTTGCCGTGGCCGTCGATGAGCGGGGTGCGCATCGAGAACCACTGGGCGAGACGAACCATGGTGTCGTAGACGGCTGCGTCTCCGTGCGGGTGGTACTTGCCGATGACCTCGCCGACCGTCCACGCGCTCTTCTTGTGCGGGCGGTTGGGGAAGATGCCGGACTCGTTCATGGCGTAGAGGATGCGGCGGTGAACGGGCTTGAGTCCGTCACGCACGTCGGGGAGGGCGCGCGCGGTGATGACGGACATGGAGTACTCGATGAAGCTCTGCTTCATCTCGCTGCCAAACTCGCTGATCTGCAGCGCGCCGCCGTTGATGTCGGTCTCGCCGGCGTCCTCGCCGCGGGAGTTGGTGCCAAAGCTCTCCTCGAGCTCCTCGTCGTCGACGTCCTCCTCGTCCTCGGCTTCATCCTCGACGTAGACGTCCTCGCCCTCGGCGCGCTCGAGCAGGCGCTTCAGGTCCTCGGGCAGCCCCTCGGCGTTGTTGTTAATCTCGTCTGCCACGTATGGCCTTTCTCTGGGTGATTCAAAAGGGGACAGACCCCTTTTGAATCATGGGTTTGATGATTCAAAAGGGGTCTGTCCCCTTTTGAATCACCCCGTCAGATGGTTACGCGTCGAGGAAGCGGGCGTCGTGCGCGTGCTTCTCGATGTAGTCGCGGCGGTACTCGACCTGGTTGCCCATGAGCTCGCGCACGGCACGGTCGGCCATGGCGGCGTCCTCGATGGTCACGCGCTGCAGAATGCGCGTCTTGGGGTCCATCGTGGTGGACGCGAGCTGCTTGGGATCCATCTCGCCCAGGCCCTTGTAGCGCTGGACGGAGTAGCCCTTGCGCTTGCGGCCGGAGCCCTTGATGGCGGCCTGTGACTTGTCGGTCTCGTCCTCCTCGTCGGGGTCGAGCCCAAGGCCGCGGATGGTCTGGCGCAGCAGCTCGTCCTCGGGGGTCTTGCCGTCGGGGTAGACGTAGTGAATCTTGTTGCGCACCTTAACGCCAAAGATCGGCGGCGTGGCAATGTAGACGTAGCCGGCGTCGATGAGCGGGCGCATGTACTTGTAGAAGAAGGTCATCAGCAGGATGCGGATGTGCGCGCCGTCGACGTCGGCATCCGTCATGATGATGATCTTGTGGTAGCGCGCCTTGGAGATGTCAAAGTCCCCGCCGTCGCCCGCACCGGTGGTCACGCCGGTGCCGATGGCGGTGATGAGCGCCTGGATGGTGTCGGACGAGAAGGCCCTGTGGTCGCCCACGCGCTCCACGTTCAAGATCTTGCCACGCAGGGGCAGGATCGCCTGGATATCGCGGCGACGGCCGTCCTTGGCCGAGCCGCCTGCGGAGTCACCCTCCACGATGAAGAGCTCGGTCATCTCGGCGTCTCGCACCGAGCAGTCGGCCAGCTTGCCGGGAAGCGCCGCACTCTCGAGCAGGCTCTTGCGGCGCGTGGCCTGACGTGCCTTCTGCGCGGCGAGACGTCCCTTGGCGGCCTGGGAGGCCTTCTTCAGGATCTCCTTGGCCTGGTTGGGGTGCTCCTCGAGGTACTCGGCCATGCCCTGCGACACAATGCGGTTGGTGAGCGTGCGCATATAGGAGCTGCCGAGCTTGGCCTTGGTCTGGCCCTCAAACTGCGGGTCGGGGAGCTTGACGGAGATGACCGCGGTGAGGCCCTCGCGAATGTCGCCGCCCTCGAGGTTGGAGTCCTTCTCCTTGATGATGTTCTGGCGACGGCCGTAGTCGTTGATCACCTTGGTGAGGGCCGTGCGGAAGCCCTCGAGGTGCATGCCGCCCTCCTCGGTGTAGATGTCATTGGCAAAGGAGAGGGTGTCCTCCGAGTAGCCGGTGTTCCACTGCAGGGCCACCTCGACCTCGCCCATCTGGGACTCGGGAGCGTCCGCGTCGGAGCGGCCCTCGATGTAGATGGGGCGAGAAAGGCCGGGCAGCACGTCCTTGCCCTCGTTTCTAAACTTCACGAAGTCGATGATGCCACCGGCGTAGCAGAACTCCTCCACGCGCGGCGTGAGCTCGCGCTCGTCGGTGAGCACGATCTTGAGGTTCTTGTTGAGAAACGCCGTCTCCTGCAGGTGGGTGTGCAGGGTGTCGAAGTTGTACGTGGTGGTCTCGAAGATCTCCTCATCGGGCCAGAAGGTGATGATGGTGCCGGTGGCCTTGGAGGTGCCGATCTCCTTCATCTTCTGCACGGTCTTGCCGCGCTCGAAGGCCATCTCGTAGACCTTGCCGTCGCGCTTGACCTGCGCCACCAGGCGCTTGGAGAGGGCGTTGACAACAGAGACGCCCACGCCGTGCAGGCCGCCGGAGACCTTGTAGGCGTTGTTGTCAAACTTGCCGCCGGCGTGCAGGATGGTGAGGACAACCTCCAGCGTGGGGATCTTCTTGACCGGGTGCTTCTCCACGGGGATGCCGCGCCCGTTGTCCTCCACGGTGATGGAGTTGTCCGGATGGACCGTTACCTTGATCTTGGTACAGAAACCGGCCATCGCCTCGTCGACGGAGTTGTCCACAATCTCCCACACCAGGTGGTGCAGGCCAGCGGAGCTCGTCGTGCCGATGTACATGCCGGGGCGCTTGCGGACGGCCTCAAGACCCTCGAGGATCTTAATCTCGCCCGCGCCGTACTCGTTCTTCTTTGCCACGCACACATCCTTCCCGGTGGGACCTCGGTCCCCTTGCTCGTTTATGCTGCATTCTTGGTCAGGCATAGAGCAAAAAAGACCCAGACTAAGCGATGATAGCGCTTGTGAGACGCTGAGAAGCCCTCTAAGGCCACCTTCATGAATTCAGCTATTCCGGCGCTTCTCGGCACGCATGGATACTCTCAAGGCCCGAGAGACGCTGTCTTTGAGCGTCTCGGGCACATGGGCGAGAAGGGCCTGTGCGTCGTGCTCCTCCTCAGATGTGAGCTCGGGGAGCTCGCGGGCGGGCCGCTCATCTCGGCGCGCCGGGACCACTTTTCTTGGTTCAGAGCCCCTCGGGCGCTTGGACTGCCTGAACCTCACCTCGGCGAAGTTGAGTCCCACCTGCGCGAGGCGCGCGAGGTAGACCTCGCGGTTTGCCATGAAGTCCACCTGACACGCCTTCGTGTCCACGTAGACCACCAAGACGGGAAGGGCGCCGGAGCGCCGCGGCGGCTCGATGAAGGTCCCCACGGTGTGCGTGCGCTCGTGGTCACCGTTCACGGCGTGCCACGCCAGTGCCACGTCCTGGAAGGCGTTCGCATCGCGGGTGTTCCCACCCTCCGCAGACCGCGTCGGAAACAGGCCGCCGAGCACCTCTGAGACCGTGGCGGGAGCGGCCTCGCGCAGCCGTGCCTCTCGCTCTATCTCGCTCATCGCGAAGCAACGCTCACTCACCAAACCTCACCACCTCGGCCGCCTCCAGAATCTCCGGCGAGAAGTACCCGAGGTTCGTCGTCGTGATCACGGTCTGGATGCCGGAGCCCACAAATCCCATCGCCGCGTCGCGGCGGGCGGCGTCGAGTTCGCTCATCACGTCGTCGAGCAGCAGCAGGGGTCGCGAACCCAAGATCTCATACGAGAGCTCCACCTCGGCCATCTTGAGCGCAAGGGCAACGGAGCGCTGCTGTCCCTGGGATCCATAGCTTCTCGCGTCTCTCCCCTCGATGGAGAAGGCGATGTCGTCGCGGTGCGGTCCCACGGTGGTCTGCCCGCGGCGCAGGTCATCCTCTTGGACCTCGGCAAGCCTCTCGAGAAAGACGTCGCGCAGCTCCTCGCGAGAGAGACCCTCGAGCCCCTCTCCGAGCGTGCACACATATGAGCACCTCAGCCGCTCGCCTCCAGAGACGGTCCCATAGATCGCGCTGACCTTCTCGGCAAGGCGCGAGAAGAGCCTGAGGCGCGCGGCCAGGAGCGTGGCGCCCCCCAGCGCGACGGACGCGTCCCAGGCCGCGAGCAGCGAGAGGTTGACGTCCTCGTCCTTGAGCAGGCGGTTTCTCTGCTCGACTGAGCGCTGGTAGGCGTTGAGGACGTTTGCGTAGCCGCGGTTTGCCTGACGCCCAAAGTCATCGAGCTCGTCTCTTCTCACTGAGGCGCCCCGCTTGACAATGGCCAGGTCATCCGGGGTAAAGAGCACCGACATAAGACTCTCGGGCATCTCAGAGGCCTGGACGCGCTTGCCATTTCTCGAGAACTGCCGCCTTCCCGCCGCGGCATCGCAGCGCACATCCACCACGCGCCCGTCCCCCTCGAGGCGCGCGTCTATGCGGGCGGACTCGGCCCCCTCGCGCACGAGCTGCGCGGGCGTGGGCCGCCGGAAGGACTGCCCCGCCGTGAGGAGCTGCAGCGCCTCGACGGTGTTCGTCTTCCCCGCGGCGTTGGGCCCCACAAGGATGGTGATCCCCGGCGAGAGGTGCACGCTCATGCGCTCAAAGCTGCGAAAGTCCGCGAGCCTGAGCTCTGTGACAAGAAGCCCCATGGTCCCGCGCTTGTCCCTACAGGCGAACCGGCATGAGGAGGTAGAGGTAGTTCACCTTGCCGTTGCACTTGAAGATGCCCGGCTGGACGGAGCCCTGCAGCTCGAGGCGCATCTCCTTGCTCTCGGAGACGGCATTCACGCAGTCAAAGACGTAGTGGTAGTTGAGCGCGATGGAAAGGCTCTGCCCCTCCACGCCGCACGGGAGCGTCTCGGAGGAGTCGCCCTGCTCGGGCGAGCTGGCGGAGAGCCTCATGAGGCCGGCGTCGGCGTCGATGTCAAAGCGCACGGAGGCGTTTTGCTGGGCGATCACCGAGACGCGCTTGAGCGCCGCGGAGAACTCGGCAACGTCCAGGGAGATGGCCGTGGCACAGGTGGGCGGCAGGAGCTGCTTGTAGTCGGGGAAGTTGCCCTCGATGCGGCGCGCCACGAACGTGGTGTTGCCAAAGGTGAAGACCACCTGGCTCTCGGTGGTGCCGATCTGGATGGTGTCGGTCATCGAGGGCATGGTGAGCACGTCGTGGAAGACGGCGCCGCCCACGATGGCGCGGAACTTCTCGCCCGGCGCCGCCTCGACGGAGGAGTCGCAGACGGCCAGGCGGAACGAGTCGGTGGCCACGAGGCGGATGGTGTTGTCCTCGACGGTGAGCAGGATGCCCTGGAGGATGGGGCGCGAGGTCTCCTTGGAGGTCACACGGTAGACCTTGTCAACCATGTGGGAGAGCAGCTCGCTCGGGAGCTCGATGGTCTTCTCGGGGGCAAGCTCGGGGAAGCCCGACCAGTCCGCGGGGTTGAGCGTGTTGAGGCGGAAGGTGGACTTGCCGCATGAGATGACGAGCGTCCTGCCCTCTCCCTCAAAGGTGACGGCGGCGTCGGGCAGTGTCTTCACGATGTTGGTGATGACCTTGCCGGAGATGACCGCCTCGCCCGGCTCCTCAACGTTGGCGGGGATGAAGTGGCGGATGGAGATGGTGAGGTTGTTGGTCTGGAACTCGAGCTGCCCCTCAGCCGCGCGCACGTAGATGCCGGAGAGGATGGGGAGGGTGGAGTTGGTCCCCATGCCCTTGGCCACGACGGAGAGGGCCTTCATGAGGGAGGACTGGCTGACGGTGAACTTCATGAGGTCCCTTTCTATTAGGTACTTATAAAGAAATAAGAACAGTAGTAGTAATAGGGTCTGTCGAAAAGTACAACAACTCACTAAACCACAAGGTAGAGAGGCTTTCAAAGGCTGCCGAGAAGACCGTGGGATTTCATCTCCCCTCGACACTTCCCAGCGTGTCTAAAACTTCTTCTACTACAGGCGGCGGCTTTTCTTCCCCTTTCGACAGGTTGTTCGCATGGTTGTCCACATCCTTGGCTAGAGGTTGCCCGTGATTGACTCGCGGATCTGCGTGAGGCGGTCGTAGAAGAGCTTGTCGTCCTTTCTCGCCTCGTCTACCACGCTGATGCTGTGCATGATGGTGGCGTGGCTCCTCCCCCCGAAGTGCTTGCCAATGTCCGCGAGGGTGCGGTCACAGAGCTCGCGCGAGAGCCAGATGGCGACGTGGCGCGCCTCCATGATGGACTTGTGGCGCTTGGTGCCCACGAGGCTCGAGTGGTCGATGTCGTAGTAGCGCTCCACGGCCCGCTGGACGTCCTCGATGGAGACCGTCCTGCCGGTGGTGGGCCAGCACTCCTTTGAGATGGCGTCTATCTCCTCGCGGGTGATCTCCGTCCCGCGCCGCTCGGCCGAGGTGGCGGCGAAGAGGCAGCGCTGGCAGAAGCCCTCGATGACGCGGATGTTGGTGCCGGCGCGCTCGGCCATGTACTGCCGCGCGGCCTCCGGAATCTCCCCCGAGAGCGCGGGCACGTTCTCGCGCTGGGCGTCCTCCCTCATGCGCTCGCAGAAGGTGTCGATGAGGCGGAGCTTGAGCTCGTAGCTCGGCACCTGGATGGGTGTGGTGAACCCCGAGCTCAGGCGGCTCGTGACGCGCTCGTCAAAGCCGTCCTTCCCCATGCCGAGCTGCGCGGGCGTGCGGTCGGCGGCCAGCACGATCTGCTTGCCGTTGGAGATGAGCTCGTTGAAGGTGTCAAAGAAGAAGCCGATCGTGCCCGCCTTGCCCACCATCTTCTGGATGTCGTCGATGATGAGGACGTCGATGTCGGCGTAGTTCTGGCGCAGGACCGAGGCGGCGGAGCGCTCGGAGTGGCGCATGGCCTCGGTGTAGTCGGTTATGAACATGGATGCGTCGCGATAGATGCACAGGCGGGAAGCGTCGTTTCTCGCGATGTAGTTCTGGATGGCGCGCAGCAGGTGGGTCTTGCCCAGGCCGCTCTTGCCGTAGATGAATAGCGGGTTGTATGTGGTGTTCATGCCGTTTGCCACCTGGAGGGCGGCCTGGTAGGCAATGTCGTTCTCGTCACCGCGGACAAAGCGCTCGAAGGTGAGCTTTGAGGTGGTGGGGGATATGTCCTCCACGAGGGGGTTGCGCTCGCGGCGCCTGCGGTTCTCCGCCTCGCGCGCCGCCTCGTCGCTGCCCTCGTCCCAGGTGTCCTCTATGATCGCGCGCGTGGGGGCGAGGGCCGGTGCGGCGCTGCGGTGCTCGGTCTCGGCGATCCACTGGTTTGCCTCGTTGCGGGTCATGACCGAGGCGCGCGGCTGGGGCGTGGGCTGGCCCACGGCGGGCTCGAAGGAGACCTCGATGGTCATGGGTTCAAAGGCCGCCTGGGAGACGCACTCCTCGATGAGGGGCTGGATTTTCGAGACGTTCTTGACCACGAGGCGCATGGCTGTCTTGAGGCTAAGGACGCCGTCCGACATGCTCGTGGGCTCGCAGTTGCGCAGCATGGCGAGAAGTGCCTCGGGCAGCTCGCGTGCGGCGAGCAGGTCGAGGGCGTCCTGCCACAGGGCCTCTGCGTCGGATTCGAAGGATAGTTCCATGGGTCTCGCTTCTATGGGTCTCATGCGGTGAATGTTGAAAAGTATGAACCCAGTATAGCGATTGTTGATAACTCGCGACCCCTTTTCCGTGAGCGGCGCGTGACAGTTGGGACAGGTTTAATTGTCACGTTTCACGGAGTTTGA
>CASEGE010000191.1 GCA_949287335.1 uncultured Olsenella sp.
ACCTCATTGGGGTACTTCTCGGCGTTGGCGCGCAGCATGTCGACGATGGTCATGGGAGTGCCTTTCGGTTCTATCACGCGTAGGTGTCATTCTAGACGCGTCCGTGCGCGAGCAGCGCAGGCGTAACGCACCCGTGACCTGACAATTGGGGACGGAGGAGTTTTGTCAGGGGAGCGACGGATTGTTTGCGCCGGGTGTACTTTGTCCAATACCTCATAGCCCGCTGTTTTGGCTCTTAATTTGGACCAAAATGAGGGGTTATGAGGTATCGGGCAAAGTACCCAAGGGGGCTGTGCTATTCTCGGCGAGAAAAACCGCGGACGGGGAGGCCCCATGAGACGGCTTTTGGTGGTTGAGGACGACGTGCGGCTGCGCGAGGAGCTCTGTGTCCTGCTCGGGCGCAACGGCTACGAGGCGGAGGCGCTCACGGACTTTGGCAATACCGTCGAGCAGATTCTCAACAGCGCTCCTGACCTCGTGCTCCTTGACCTTAACCTGCCGGGTGTTGACGGCCAGTACGTCTGCCGAGAGGTGCGCAGGCGCTCCGCGGTTCCCATCGTCGTGGTCACCTCCCGCGACAACGACATGGACGAGCTGCTCACGCTCTCCCTGGGCGCGGACGACTTTGTGCCCAAGCCCTATAACGACCAGGTTCTTCTCGCTCACGTGGCCACGGTTCTCAAGCGAAGCTATGGGGAGGGCGCGGCTGCGGCAGAGATTTCCCACGCTGGCGTCACGCTGGATACCGCGCGCTGCCGCGTGAGCTACCAGGGTCGCTCCGCGGAGCTCACCAAAAACGAGCTGCGCATCCTGGCGCTGCTTATGAGGAGTGCCGGTGCGGTGGTGAGCCGCCAGCGCATTCAGGAGGAGCTCTGGGCCTCCGACGAGTTTGTGGACGACAACACGCTCACGGTGAACGTCTCCCACCTGCGCGCCACGCTCGCCAAGATTGGCGTGGAGGACTTCGTGCTCACCAAGCGCGGCATGGGCTACCTGGTAGAGTAAGCGTGACAGTTGGGACAGGTTGGATTGTCACATACTTATGAATGTGACAATCCAACCTGTCCCAACTGTCACATAAGGAGGGGCATGACGTTTTGGGCATACATTGCCGACCGACTGATTCCGCTCGCGGTGGGTGCGACGGCGCTTGCCTTTGCGGCGCTTGTCATGAGCGTCTACGGGCTCGACCCCGCGGCGGTGGCCTTTGTCTGCGCGGTGCTCGTGCTTGCGGCCGCGGTTGCCCTGCTGCTTGACTGGCTGCATCGTCGCGCCTTCTACCAGCGACTCGCTGACATGTTGGACTCTCTGGACGAGGAGTACCTCTCCACTGAGCTCACCGAGCGCCCGGGCTTTCTCGAGGGGGAGCTCTTCTACGACGCGCTCGACCGCGAGTCCAAGGCCATGCGCGACCGCATTGCCGCCGCCCGCCGCCGCCAGCGCGAGTACCGCGAGTACGTGGAGACTTGGGTGCACGAGATCAAGACGCCCATCGCGGCGGCGCACCTCGTGGCGAGAAACAACCCCTCGCCGGAGATGGAGGCCATCGATGCCGAGGTGGACGCCATCGAGGGGTACGTCGAGCAGGCGCTCTACTACTCGCGCGGCACTTCGCTCGACCGCGACTTCCAGATTCGCGAGGTCGTGCTCGGGGATGTGGTACGCGATGCGCTTCGTCGCAAGGCCCGCACGCTCATAGGCGCTCGCGTGACGCCTGAGCTGGGGAACCTTGACCTCACGGTGCGTGCCGACCCAAAGTGGCTCTCCTTCGTCATCGGCCAGGTGCTCGTGAACGCGGCAAAGTACCGCAGCGAGAAGGACGGGCATGGCTCCCTGCGCATCTTTGCCGAGCGCAGGGAGACGGGGCTCGATGCCTGGGAGACGCTGCTCGTCATCTCAGATGACGGGGTGGGCATCCCCGCCTCCGACGTGGGTCGCGTCTTTGACAAGGGCTTCACGGGCGAGAATGGCAGGAGGTTTGCCCGCTCTACCGGCATGGGTCTCTACCTTGTGCGTCAACTCTGCGAGAAGATGGGCGTTGCCGTGTGGCTTGAGTCCGAGGAGGGCGTGGGAACTACGGTCTTCCTGGCCTTTCCCGACATGGTCGAGCGGGCGTGAGGGCTGCTTGGGGGCGGCAAAAGGAGGCGGGCAGCCCCACTGCCGAGAAAACCCGGGGGCTGTACCGGTCTCGCGACGCCGCGCCGAGAAAAGCGCCCCTCTGTACCAGCCCTAGGCGCGCCGCGCCGAGAAAACCCGGGGGCTGTACCGCCCGCACGGCCTTCTCGCCGAGAAACCCCGTCTCCCGTACCGCTCGTGCCGAGAAAAGCGTGGGGCCGTACCACGCCCGGCGGCCGTCGGTTCTCGTGCGGGGCGCGCCCCTGGTACGGCCGGCGGGTTTTCTCGACACGATTCTCAAAAAGCGGTACGGCTGGCGGGATTTCTCGGCAGCGGTCCGTGCCGCGGCGCGTGACAATTGGGACAGGTTCATTTGTCACATGCATACGATGTGACAAATGAACCTGTCCCAATTGTCACGCGCCGGGCTTCGCCGCTCACCTTGCCGCCCCCGGGCAACCTTACGAAAGCATAAGGTGGCGATAAGCGCATTCGATGGCGCCGTTCTTCTCGCCAAGCGAGTATGGTCTTGTACCAGCACCCAGACGAGAGGAGCCCCATGGCACCCGCTCACATCCAACCAACGAGGCCGGTCCTTTCCTGCCAGAACGTCGAGAAGCTCTACGGCACGCGCTCAAACGTCACGCGTGCCCTCGACGGCGTGTCCTTTGACGTTGCTTCCGGCGAGTACCTTGCCGTCATGGGGCCGTCCGGCTCGGGCAAGACCACGCTCCTGAACTGCATCTCAACGATCGACCGCCCCACCTCGGGCCACATTCTCGTGGACGGTCAGGACATCACGGCCCTGCGTGCGCATCAGCTTTCGAAGTTTCGTCGCGAGCGTCTGGGCTTTGTCTTCCAGGACTCCAACCTGCTCGACACCCTGACTGCGCGCGAGAACATCGCACTGGCCCTCACGATCAACCACGCCCCGGCCCGCGAGGTGCCTGGTCGCGTGGAGGAGGTCGCCGAGCGCCTGGGCGTCGCAGAGGTGCTCGACAAGTTCCCGCACGAGATGTCCGGCGGCCAGAAGCAGCGCGTGGCGGCGGCGCGCGCCATTGTGACCAACCCGTCGCTGGTGCTCGCCGACGAGCCCACCGGAGCGCTCGACTCCAAGAATTCCCGCCGCCTGCTCGAAAGCCTCGAGGCCCTCAACGCAGATGGCGCCACGATCATCATGGTCACGCACGACTCCTTTGCCGCAAGCTACGCGCGTCGCGCCCTCTTCCTCAAGGACGGCCGCATCTTCACCGAGATCGTCCGCGGCGACAAGACGCGCAAGGCCTTCTTCAACGAGATCATGGACGTCGTGTCCTTCCTGGGAGGGGAGGGCGCAGATGTACGCTAAGATCGCGCTCGGCAACGTCCGCAAGTCCTTCAGGGACTTCTCGGTCTTCTTCCTCACGCTCGCGTTTGGCGTCTGCGTGTTCTACGCCTTCGGATCGATCACCGATCAGGCCGCCGTCATTCAGATGGGCGAGGATCAGCGCCGCATGGTGCAGGCGCTGACGGACATCCTCTCGGGCCTCTCCGTGTTCGTGGTCGTCATCCTCGGGTTTCTCGTGGTCTACGCCAACCGGTTCCTCATCCGGCGACGCAAGCGCGAATTTGGCATCTACCTCACGCTCGGCATGGACATCCGGCACGTTTCGCTCATCGTGGTCATCGAGACGCTGGCCGTGGGTGTGGTCGCGCTGGCGGTGGGTCTGCTTCTGGGCATTGGCCTCTCTCAGGTCATGATGTACGTCACGGCCGGGCTCTTCGAGGCAACGATCAAGGGCTTCGTCTTTGCCTTCTCGCCTACGGCCGCACTTACCACGGTCGCGTGCTTCGCGGGCATCTTCCTCGTGACGCTCGTCTTCAACGTGACCACGGTCAGCCGCTACAAGCTCATCGACCTCATCAACGCGGACAAGGTGAGCGAGAAGGTCCGTCTGCGCAGCCTGCCGCTCTCGGTGGTGCTCTTTCTCGTGTCGCTCGTGTTCATCGGCGTGGCGTACAAGACGCTGCTGGAGCACGGCATGATGGAGGAGGGCCCGTACTTCGCGATTGCCACGGGCCTGGTCACAGTGGGCACGCTGCTCTTCTTCTTCTCGATCTCCGGCTTTGCCCTCCGCGCGCTCCAGGCGAGCCCGCGCGCCTACCTCAGCGGTCTCAACATGTTTGTGATGCGCCAGCTCAACAGCCGCATCAACACCGCGTGGCTCTCCATCTCCATGGTGTGCGCGATGCTCTTCCTTGCCATCTGCGGCGTGTGCACGGGCTTCTCGGTGGCAACGGGCATGAACGAGAGCCTGGCGGTGGGCACGCGCTACGACATGTCGCTCGTGAGCTACCCCATGGGCATGGCCTCGGCGCTCGTCTCCGCCGACCCCGAGGAGGGCCCTGCCGCGGCGGACGGCTACGACGCCATCGCCCGCCTGCGCGCGGACATCCCCAACTACGACGAGCTCTTCCGCGATGCCGTGCAGGTCAACCAATACACCTACGATGCCGAAGGCAACCTGCTCGTGGACACCACCGTTGAGGAGCTCTTTGCCAACACCGACTTCACCGGCAACGCGACCATGCAGACCATGATGCAGGGCAACACCGACCAGCGCCTCGTCATCGTGCCCGTCTCGCAGTACAACGCCCTGGCCCAGATGGTGGGCGAGAAGAACGTGGAGCTTGCAGACGACGAGTGCCTGCTCTGGAACGACATGTCGTCCCTCGACGAGCTCTGGGAGGCCGTGATCGCGCAGAACCCCGAGGTCGAGGTCGCCGGCCAGACGCTGCGCTTCGCCGAGGAGCCGCTCGCGCGCCTGCCCTTCTCGGACTCGAGCGCCGGCGGCACGGTGTCGGGCGCGCTCATCGTTCCCGACGACCTGGTCCCGGAGGGCGCCGGCCCCACCTCGACCGTGGTGAACCTCATGTACAACGGTGAGCGCACCGAGGTGGAGCCGGACGCCGTCGCTGCGATCGACGAGGCCTACGGCGACATCATGAACCGGGGCTCCACGCTCAATGCCTGGCCGGTCTGGATGCGCACGACCGCCCAGAGCCTGCTCGATCAGGCGTCCGGCACCACCGTCGTGGTCACCTACCTGGCCATCTACATCGGCGTGGTCCTGCTCGTGTGCTGCGCGACGGTGCTCGCCCTCCAGCAGCTCTCCGAGGCGGCGGACAACGTGGGCCGCTACCGCGTGCTTTCCGAGCTTGGTGCCGAGAAGCGCATGATTGGCCACGCACTTCTCGCCCAGGTGGGGGTGTACTTCCTCTTCCCGCTTGTGGTGGCCGTGGCGCACGCGGCGGTGGCGCTCTCCGTGGTGAACGACATCGTGGCGCTGCTCACGGGCTTCCAGATCGGCACGGCGCTCGTGGGGACGGTGGCCTTTGTCGTGGCTCTGTATGGCGGCTACTTCCTCGTTACCTACCTCACGTCGCGGAGCATGCTCGCCCGGTAGTACGAGGTTGCGGTGGGGGCGTGACGTCAGCGTTGCGCCCCCAACCTGACAAAACGCCTCCGTCCCCATTTGTCAGGTCTCCGTCGCCATCTGTTGGGGCGCCGCTGGCCGAATGTAAATTATATTATTGTCTGACAAGTGGCTACCATAGACAGATGGAAAGGGCTCGCGCCTACCCCCGCGGTCAAGGAGGAAAACCATGGGACTGATTGACAAGATCAAGGGCAAGTTTGTCTCGGCTGACGGCACGTTCAACCCGCCCGACGCCTCGTTCGCCACTCGTCCGGACACCGTCTACGCTCCCGTCTCGGGCGTGATCATCCCGCTCGAGGAGGTCAACGACGAGGTCATCTCCGCTGGTCTCATCGGCAACGGCTACGGCATCCTGCCCACGGGCACGGGCGTGCTCTACGCGCCGGTCAATGGCCGCATCGCCGCCACCACGGTGACCAACCACTCCATCGGCATCGCCACGCACGAGGGCATCGAGGTCCTCATCCACATTGGCATCGGCACCGTCAACATGAAGGGCAAGGGCTTCAAGCGCTTTGTCGAGGCCAACGACGAGGTTCACGCCGGCCAGGTTCTCATGACCTTTGATGTGGACGCCATCAAGGCCGCTGGCTACGACGAGGTCATCGCCTGCGTCGTCTCCAACCCGGATGCCTTCTCCAAGGTCCGCCACGTGGGCGCCTCCGGCACCCTCATCGGTGACCGCCCGCTCGTCAAGGTTGGCGACCCGCTGCTCACCGTCAAGAAGTAGCGTCTTGCTCCTTGTGGCAGCGCATTTCTCGCCCGAGCGATTTTGATGCGCTCTCCGCGGGTACCATAGCAGTGCAGGGCCCCGCCGCGTCTTGCGGCGGGGCCTCATCTTTGGAAGAGAGGAAGCATCATGGCACGCGTCTTCATCAGCCCCAGCAAGTACGTTCAGGGTCCCGGCGAGCTCGCCCGCCTCGGCGACTACACCAAGGCCTACGGCGCCCACGCGCTCGTGGTCATCTCCGCCGGCGGCCTGCGCCGCTTCGGCGACGTGGTCTCCAAGAGCCTCGAGGATGCGGGCGTGGCCTGCACCTACGACAACTTCAACGGCGAGTGCTC
>CASEGE010000192.1 GCA_949287335.1 uncultured Olsenella sp.
CGAGACGGGTGCACCCGGCCCGGCGGCAAGCAGCGCCGCGGCCGCGCCGACCGCAAGGTGCGTCTTTCCCGTCACGTGACCTCCGTTCTTCTCGTCCGTCCGAACATGGTACCTCTCACTATGCGGCTTCGATGGGGCGCACGGGAATTGCCAGCCTCGGCATGCCTGGTGAGAAGTGCGCGCAAAAAATGGCGGCGCCGGCACGACTGGCGAGAAGGGCGCACCAAAATTGGCGGCGCCGGCACGACGTCTTTCTCGCTACCTGGGCTTTTGTTGACCGGCGCACGCGAATTGGCGGCTTCGGCACGCGATTTGTGCCGGCGCCCCCGATTCGCGTGCGCCCCGCTGCGCCCGCGTGCCGGCGCCCCCAATTTGAACACGCCAAACCATGGCTGCGTGTCGGCGCCCCCAATTTGTGTGCTCCCCGCCGCACTCGTATGCCGGCGCCCCCAATTCCCGTGCGCCTCGAGAAGATTCGCGCCCGCATCTTCCGACCGTGCTACACTACCAACGACAACGGGGGGCTGGCGCACGCCGGCTGAGATTGGGCCCAGGATCGCGGCCCTGACCCAGGAACCTGATCCGGGTAATGCCGGCGTAGGGACGAGCTTCGCGCGTAAGGCAACGAGGCACCTACGGAAGACGGGGTGCCTTGGGGCACCCGGAAGGGAGGGGCGCGTGAACTGCTCGGTTGCGATTCAGTTCCTGCCCATGGACGCCACCACAGACGACGCCACGTGCGACGCGGTGGATGCGGTCATCGCCTACATCGACTCCACGGGGATCGACTACTTTGTCGGTCCCTTTGAGACGTCGATTGAGGGCGACTACGAGACCTGCATGGAGATCCTCAAGAACTGCCAGCTCGTAGGTGCCAAGGCGGGGTGCAAGCACATGATGTGCTACGCCAAGATCAACTACCGCCCCAATGGCGACGTCATGTCCACCGACCGCAAGATCGGCAAGTACCACCCCGGCGACCCGGAGTTTGCCGAGAAGAGCGCGGACGCGGCGGCCTAGCATGACCACGCCCTCGCGCGCGCGTCGTGTGCTCACGCCGCTTATCGCCATCGCCTGCCTGCTGGTTGTCTGGGAGGCGGTCGTCGACCTCGGCATTGTGCCCAACTTCTTGCTGCCCACGCCGGTGCAGGTGGTGGCCTCGCTTATCGAGGACGCCCCGCTGCTCGCGAGCCACTGCGTGACCACGCTCGGCGAGGCGGCTGCCGGCCTTGCGGCGGGAGTTGCGCTGGGCTTTGTGTTTGCCGTGCTCATGGACCGCTTTGAGACGTTCTACCTGGCCTTTGAGCCGCTCATGACCGTCTCGCAGACCATTCCCACCGTGGCCATCGCGCCGCTTCTGGTGCTCTGGCTCGGCTACGGGGCGCTGCCCAAGATCGTGCTCGTGATCATCTCGACGTTCTTTCCCATCACGGTCTCGCTGGCCTCGGGATTTCGCTCGGTTGACCCGGACGCCGTCGACCTCATGCGCACGATGAACGCCTCGCGCTGGCAGATCTTCTGGTATGCCAAGCTGCCCGCCGCGGCTGAGCAGTTCTTCTCGGGTCTCAAGATCTCGGCAACCTACGCCATCGTCGGCGCGGTCATCGCCGAGTGGCTCGGCGGCAACGCGGGCCTGGGCGTCTACATGACGCGCGTGCGCAAGTCCTTCTCGTATGACCGCATGTTTGCGGCCATCATCGTCATCTCGGTTCTCTCGCTGGGACTCATGAAGCTCGTGGAGCTTGCCCAGCGTGCGTGCATGCCCTGGAAGAGGGCAGAGAGGAACAACAATGATCGATAAGAACCTCAACCGTCGACAGTTCATCGCCGCTGCGGGCGCAACCGCGGCAACCGCTGCCCTTGCCGCCTGCGATGGCGCGCAGACCCCAGCTACGGACGACTCAGGCCAGTCCGACGGCGAGAAGACCAAGGTCTCCTTTGTCTTGGACTACACCCCCAACACCAACCACACCGGTATCTACGTGGCGCTTGCCGAGGGCTACTTCGCCGACGAGGGCCTGGACGTTGAGATCGTCCAGCCGCCCGCGGACGGCGCGGACGCGCTGATCGGCGCCGGCGGGGCCCAGATGGGCGTCTCCTACCAGGACTACATCGCCAATAACCTGGCCTCCGACCAGCCGATGCCCTACTCCGCCGTGGCCGCGATCATCCAGCACAACACCTCCGGCATCATGAGCCGCGAGGAGGACGGCATCACGCACCCCGCCGCCATGGAGGGCCACACCTACGCCACCTGGAAC
>CASEGE010000193.1 GCA_949287335.1 uncultured Olsenella sp.
GGCATGAAGTTGCCCGGCCCCACCTCAAAGCGCCCGGTCACCTTGCCGAGAAGCGCGAGCTTGGCCGTATAGGCGCCATAGGTGCGGTTGCCGGGACCCGCGCAGATGCGGTCTGCCACCTCGGCCTGCACCATCACCACGAGGCGACGCAGGCTCGGCACCTCCTGCAGGTAGCGCAGGATCACCGTGGCGGCAACGTTGTAGGGCAGGTTGGACACGAGCATCGTGGGCTCGCCGCCCGCCGCCTGCGCGATCTCTCCCGGCGTCACGCGCAGGGCGTCGCCCATGATAAACGAGAAGCTCGGGTGCGCCGCGGCGTGCGCGGAGAGCACGGGCTCGAGCTCGCGGTCCATCTCGACGGAGACCACGTGGCCGGCGTCGGCGAGCAGCGCCAGCGTGAGCGTGCCGATGCCGGGGCCCACCTCGAGCACGCGGTCCTTCTCGCCAAGCTCGGCCAGACCCATGATCTTCTCGATCACGTGGTTGTTGACCAGGAAGTTCTGGCCAAGGCTATGCTTGGTGGCAAGGCCGTACGCCTCGAGCAGGGCGCGGGTGGCGCCGGGGTTTGCGAGAGGAGATCCGCCCACGCCTACCTACTTCTTGGTATCCAGGCGCGGGAAGAGCGCGTCGCCCTTGGTCACGGCCACGCCGCCGGCAAGACCACCCCAGGCGCAGGCCGCACGCAGGTCGTCCGTGGCGGCCTCGGCCTCGAGCGACATGCGGCGCAGGACCTCGGCCGAGGTCTCGGGCATGAACGGCGCGAGCAGGTGGGCGCTGATGCGGATGGACTCGAGCAGGCTCACGATGATCTCGGCGAGCTCGCCGGCGCGCTCCGGGTCCTTGGCCACGGCCCAGGGCGCGGAGTCCTCGATGTAGTGGTTGGCGGCGTGAACGAGCTCCATGACCACGTCCTTGGCGCCGGCGTAGTCGAAGACCTCCATGCGGCTCGCATAGCGCTCGTAGATGCCCTCGGCCACCCCGCGCAGCACGCCGTCCTTCTCGGCCCAATCCTCCGCGAGCTCCGGCGTCTTGCCGTCGAAGTACTTGGCGCTCATGTTGAGGGCGCGCGAGACCAGGTTGCCCCAGCTGTTGGCGAGGTCGGCGTTGTAGACCTGCTCCATGCGCTCGAAGGAGATCGCGGAGTCGTCGCCGTGGACGACGTCGGTCATGAAGTAGTAGCGGTATCCCTCGACGCCCAGCAGGTTGATGACGTCGCGCGGGGCGATCGCGTTGCCGCGGGACTTGCTCATCTTCTCGGCCTGGCCGGTCTCGGGGTTGCGCACCGTGAGGAAGCCGTGCACGAAGACGTGCTCGGGCAGGGCCTCGTCGATGGCCATGAGCATGGCGGGCCACAGGATGCAGTGGAAGCGGATGATGTCCTTGCCGATGAGGTGGCACTGGGCGGGCCAGCGGCGCGCGAGCTCGGCGCGGGAGTCGGGGTCGTCCAGGCTGTAGCCCACGGCGGTCATGTAGTTGAGCAGGGCGTCAAACCACACGTAGGTGACGTGCTTGTCGTCAAAGGGCACCTTGATGCCCCAGTCGAAGGTCGTGCGGGAGACCGAGGTGTCCGTGAGGCCGCCCTCCACGAAGGAGCGGACCTCGTTCATGCGGAAGTCAGGCTGGACGAAGTCGGGGTGCTCGTCGTAGAGCGCGAGGAGCCGGTCCTGGAAGGCGGAGAGCTTGAAGAAGTAGGACTCCTCCTGGACGCGCTCGAGCGGGCGACCGCAGTCCGGGCAGAGGTGCTGGCCCTTGGTGCCGCGCTCCTCGTCGGCCTTCTCGACCTGGGTCTCGGTGAAGTAGGTCTCCTCCGGCACGCAGTACCAGCCGTCGTAGGAGCCCTTGTA
>CASEGE010000194.1 GCA_949287335.1 uncultured Olsenella sp.
GGGCATGCGGTCCATGGAGCCGAGGCAGGCCGCGGAGACGTCACCTATTACCTGGATGGCGACCATCGGGTAGACCACGGCCAGCGTGATGCAGACCTCAGGGTGGAACTCAATGGCATACGGCATGATCTTGGGGAACGCAAAGATGCCGGCCTCGCCCACGGCGGAGAAGTCGAGCATACCGAAGGGCGCGGACACGATGATGCCGGCGATCATACCGAAGAAGACGCTGCCCAGTTTGAGGGTGCCCTTGGCAAAGTTGTTGAGGCCAAAGACCACGGCAAACGTGACCAGGGCCACGCACCAGGCCTGCGGGGTGCCCCAGAGCGGGGTGCCCTCGCCGCCGGCCATGTACTTGATGGCCGTCGGGTAGAGCGAGACGCCGATGGTGAAGATCACCGTGCCGGTGACCACCGGCGGGAAGAACGCCTTGAGCTTGCCGTAGAACAGGCCAAAGAGGATG
This sequence comes from uncultured Olsenella sp., assembly GCA_949287335.1. Taxonomy (GTDB): domain Bacteria; phylum Actinomycetota; class Coriobacteriia; order Coriobacteriales; family Atopobiaceae; genus Thermophilibacter. Next base: position 464 of record CASEGE010000194.1, read on the forward strand.
GCCGCGATGCCGCCCACGATCTCGCCGCCGAGGAGTGACCCAAAGGAGAACGTGGCGCCCATGGCCTGCAGCGCCGGCAGGAAGGCAAACGAGACGCCCATGACGATGGGCAGGTTGCCGCCGATGCGGCGGAACGGCGCAAAGGCCTGCAGCGCCGTGTCGATGGCGGAGAGAATCAGCGCGACCTGGATGATGTCGGTCTTCTGCTGAGCGGTGAAGTCAAACGTGGCGGCGATGAGGATCGCCGGAGTGATGATACCGGCGAAGGAGGCCAGCACGTGCTGGAGGGCGCAGGGAATCATCTCGCCGATAGGCGGCATCCCCTCGCGCTGGAACAGGTAGTCGTGGGCGCTCTTGACCCCCGGAGCTTGCGTCTTCGCCATAATCGTCCTCTCCACGATGCTCCGACTATGTTTCGATAGTATTGCGCGGGTCAGGCTAACAATTTGTCTGCTTTGATGAAAATCTGTTAGACGGTAGGTTGTGGGGCGTGAGCGGTCGCGGGCGCACGGACCTCCAACTTTTTTTCGTTATCTACGACGCGATATAACGCCACGTCAGGGCGCGTTTTTCTCACCGTGCGGCTGCCCCTCTTATCATTTGCATACCTAACAAAAAGTAAGAAAGCGCTGCAATTCGGTTAGTATGCTCTCATTGAACAACGCGTTCGAGGAGGCCCCATGACCGAGGAGCAGCTCGACTTCTACAAGCGTCTCGCCCACACGCTCGCGCTGCAGTTTGGCAGCAGCTGTGAGGTCGTTGTGCACGATCTTGAGAGCGCGGACCCCAGCCACTCCATCGTGGCCATTGAGAACGGGCACGTCACCGGCCGCAAGCTCGGCGACGGGCCGAGCCACGTGGTGCTCGAGGCGCTGCACGCTGGCGACGAACGGCTGGAGGACCGCCCCGCCTACCTCACCAAGACCGCCGACGGCAAGATCCTCAAGTCCTCGACCGTCTTTATCCGAGACGAAAAAGGTCGTGCCGTGGGCATCTTTGCCATCAACTACGACATCACGATCCTGCGCGCCATGGGCGACACCATTGCCGAGGTCGTGAGCACCGAGCCCAGCGCGCCGCGAGAGCCCGAGCCCATCGTGCGCAGCGTGGCCGACCTCCTGGACGACCTCATCGAGCAGAGCGTGGAGCTCGTGGGCACGCCCGTGGCGCTCATGTCCAAGGAGGAGAAGGTCCGCGCGATCAGCTACCTCAACGACACGGGGGCGTTCCTCATCACGAAGTCGGGGCCGAAGGTCTGCAAGTTCTTCGGCATCTCCAAGTACACGCTCTACAGCTACCTCGACGAGGCCAAGAACGGTACGCACGAGTAGGCGCAGGGGCTGCTCACGGCGGTCCGGATCAGCTCGTAACACCGGCACTGGCGTCACAGCCTGTGCAAAATCGCCGCTCGTGCCACAAACGGGGAACGCCGCGCGCAAAAGTCGCGTTCGTGCCACACCAAAATGGTCCCTTTGGGTGATTTTGATTCAAACTATTATGATGCTATCAGGGCTTTTGTGCCTCGGATACCCAAGGCACCCTTAAAAACATGTGGCACGAACGACGATTTTGCGCGCGGTGTTCCCCGTTTGTGGCACGAGCGGCGATTTTGCACATGCGACAGGGCGGTGGACCGGCGGGGCGGCGGGTCAACAGGGCCGACGGAAGACGGACCTGACAAAACGCCTCCGTCCCCAACTGTCAGCTCAGGCCGTACCAGGCGATGTCTTCATCGCGCCAGCCAAGCTCCACCAGCGCGTCGCGTTCGTGCTCGTCAACCGTGAAGTTGTGGGCGCCCGACACGGCATAGGGGTTGTACTGCCGCCAGACCGCCACGCCCGTCGCGGCCGGCGCAGAGTGCCAGCCCACGTCCTCCTTCTTCCAGCCCAA
>CASEGE010000195.1 GCA_949287335.1 uncultured Olsenella sp.
GGAAGTACCAGCAGAAGAGCGCGCCCTTCTCGATCATCCAGTCCATGTTCTCCTCGGTGGCGATGGCGTCCGCGTTGGCACGCGTCCAGCACGCGGAGATGCCGAAGGGCAGGCCGTGCTCGCGCAGGAGGTCCATCGCGCACTCGATCTTGGCGTAGGTGCCGCTGCCGCGGCGCGCGTCGGTGGTGTGCTCGTTGCCCTCGGTGCTGATGGCAGGCACAAAGTTGGCCACGCGAATCATGTCCTGGCAGAAGGCCTCGTCGATGAGGGTGGCGTTGGTGAAGCAGAGGAAGGCGCAGTCGGGGTACCTCTCGCAGATGCGGATGAGGTCGTCCTTGCGCACGAGCGGTTCGCCTCCCGTGTAGATGTAGATGTGCACGCCCAGCTCGCGACCCTGGTCGATGATCGAGCAGATGTCCTCATAGGAGAGGTTGAGCGCGTGGCCGTACTCTGCCGCCCAGCAACCGGTGCAGCGCAGGTTGCAGGCGCTCGTGGGGTCCAGGAGGATGGCCCAGGGGATGTTGCACTGGTACTTCTCGCGCGCCTTCTCCTGTACGGGCCAGGCGAGGATGTTGGCGTCCACGATGAGGGCCTTGAGCAGGCGGCGGCGTACCTCGGGATTGAGGCGGAAGGCCTTGAGGATGAGCTCGTACCAGTTGCTGCGGCTGTCGATGGCGTTTCTGAAGGCAGCGCGCTGGGTGGGGAAGACGCTCGAGGGCGTGTACGTGTCGATCGTGTCCATGATCTTGGGGATGCGTCCCTCGGGGTCCTCGTCCACGTAGTCGATGAGCTTGTAGAGCGCGGCGCGTTCTGCGGTTTGGGTGAGTGACATCTTGCGTCCCTTCGTTGGCCTCAAGCCTTCTTTGAACAGGCTGATGTCATTCATACCCATCTATGAGAAAACACACAGCTGTGGAATAACTGAAGTGTCTCTTCTGTGAATACGAGGGGAGTGACCCTTATTCCACAGCTCTCATAACAGTGGGGATAAGTGCAGAGTGCAACAGCGCTTTTACAATAAATATGGAGGAAATATGGACATTTATGAAACAGAAAAATACTCGTGTGTTAACAGAATGTTTCGAGTAGATTTCTAAAATGGATAGGAAAGGCCTCTCGGTCGGCCCGGACCGAGAGGGCAAGAAATAAGGAGGAAGCCATGGGCAGCAAGCTCACCGACCTGTTCGTTAGCCTCTTTGCCAGGGACTCAAAGTCTCAGGTCAAGCACCTGGAGGAGGACAAGAACTTCTCCCTGGCGCGCGCGGAGTTTGACGCTCAGGAGGGCCTGTCGAGACTTCCCATCGCGTAGCTTTTCCTGATATCTGGTCTGCCGGGCGGCGTCGCGGTTGCGGCGCCGCCTTTTGCATGCAGCGGCTATGAACATCCACAGATGATGAATAATCGTCATGACGGAATCTATGGGGCGGGGGGTCACAATGGAGTGCGTCGAGAAGAACGAAGTGCCCACGCGTCACGTTGACCGGCGCGTTCGTCGTAGCCGTCGCGCCATGATGAGCGCTTTCGACCAGCTGATCATGGAGACTCCGCTCGAGGAGATCACCGTGAGTGCCATAGCTCGTGAGGCCGACGTTGACCGCAAGACCTTCTATCAGCACTTTGGCACGATTGACGGGCTGCTCGATGCCATCGCCGAGGAGGTAGTCTCGGAGCTGCTCGACAAAGTGGAGGCGATGACGAGGGAGCGCCTTGACGCGGGCGAGGATGTGAGCCCGCTTCGCGCCTTCTTTGACGCCCTTTCGGACCGCCTGTGCCAAAACGCGACGCTGGGTCAGCGCTACTGCGAACATGTACCCTCTGAGCTGCTCTTTGATCATCTCGCTAGACCTCTCACGCGCCAGATTGTCGAGCGCGGCTTCGTGCGTGGTGACCTCCCTGATGAGCGCCTTGAGATGTTTCTGGCATTTGGGCTCGGCGGGCTCTTCTCTCTGTATCGCTGGTGGCTCCTCTCGGACAGGAGCGTCCCCCTTGAGGATGTCGCGCGTTGCGCCTGCGTGCTTGTCGAGGGCGGGACTCTGGCCTACGCGAGGTAGCGTGAACCGCGGGGCTTGCGAGGCCGTCAGCTCAGCTGGGCAGACGATTGGCTTCTGGGGCAGAAGCCCCGCTGCCATGCGCAAAAGTGCCGCTCGTGCCACATAACGGGGAATGGCCGCGCAAAAGTCGCGTTCGTGCCACAGGATATTGGGGGCACGCTGAGTAGCCAGAGCGCGTTTTCCCAGATAACGTAATCAAAAATCAAATCGAATCCACTGATTTGCACCAAATTGTTGTGGCACGAACGAGACTTTTGCGCGGCGGCGCTCGCATTTGTGGCACGAGCGGCACTTTTGCGCATGAAAACCCCGGACCCGACAGTGCCGGGTCCGGGGCGAGGGGGTCGTGCGGCTCAGCGTGCTCCTGCGAGGTTACTTCACCGTCAGCACGGGCACTTCAACGGAGCGCAGCACGCCAAAGCTCACGCTACCGATCATGCCGCGCAGGGCTCCGAGCCCGCGACGTCCCATCACCACGAGGTCGATATCATGGCTCTTCACGTAGTCGGCAATCCCCTCAACGGGAGAGTTTGAGATAACGGCGTCCGCCACGACCTTGCACTGCGCATCATCAAGCGACTGGTTGACAACCTCCTGGATGTCATCGACGGTGCGCTTGACCATGGAGTCCATGATGCGCTCGTAGCCGCCCGGGTCCCCAACGGCGTAGGGAATCTCAAATCCCTCGCCAAGCAGCGTGGGGTTGGGCAGGGCGGCGGAGGGGATTACGGTGACCACACTCACCCGAGCCTCGGGATAGGGGCCCGCAAGCCCAAGCGCAATGTGGATGGCGCTTCTCGCATGGTCGGACTCGTCATAGGGAACCAGGATGTTTTTGAAGTACATGGTTACCTCCCTTGCCGCGAACGCAACGCTTACTCGCGTTATACCCCGCTTCTCGCCCGATAACTTGCCCATCGGCGAGCGCTGCCGAGAAGCCCGTGGACGTATGATACAAAGCGTCCGTCCCCTCGTATCGCGGAGGCCAGCATGCGCATTACGGTGCTGATGGAAAACAGTACGCCCTCGGGTCGGCTTGCGGCACGCCATGGACTCTCGCTGTGGATCGAGCTCGCCGACGGTCGTCGCGTGCTCTTTGACATGGGCCCGGACGACACGTTTCTTGCCAACGCTCGGGCGCTTGGGATAGACGTGACCACGGCCGATCTTGCGGTGCTCTCTCACGGGCACTACGACCATGCCGGAGGCCTGCGCGCGTTTCTTGCCGCGTGCGAGGACGCGGGGCGAGAAGTGCCGGTCTACGTGCGGGAGCGCGCATTCGATGAGCACGTCTCCGGCACGTCCGAGCGCCATCACAGCATTGGCGTCGACCGTGTGCTCGCCGCGGACCCGCATGTGACGGTGCTTCCTGTGGGCAAGACGTGCAAGGTGGGCCCGGGGCTTACGCTCTTCTCGACGGAGCGTCGCAATCACCCGACGGCTCGTTCAAATGCGCGCCTGCTCATGAGGGGTGCGGACGGCGCGCTTACGCAGGATGACTTTGCTCACGAGCAGAGCCTTCTCGTGCGCGAGGGGACGACGCGCGCGCTTTTCTCCGGGTGCTCTCATGGCGGGATCCTGAACATCATGGGGGCGGCGGAGGAGCTTGCGGGAGGACCGCTCGATGCCGTGGTGGCGGGCTTTCACCTCATGGATCCGAGCGGCGGCACGGTCGAGGACCCCGAGCTCACGCGCTCGCTCGCACGGGAGCTTGCCGCGCGCCCCACGCGCTACCTCACCTTCCACTGCACCGGCACGGACGCCTTCGCGCTGCTGCGCGACGAGCTCGGGCCGCGCGTGAGCTATCTTCACGTGGGCAGCCGCGCAAGTGTGTGACAATTGAACCTGTCCCAACTGTCACGTTTGGAGGGCCCATGCAGATTCTCGGCGTGCTTCTCGCGCTGCTCGTCGTTGCGTTTGTCGTTTCGCTTGTGATCTCTTTTCTGGTCAACATTGTTGCCGGGGCGCTCTCCCTGCTTCCGGCGGTCTTTGTGATCTTGGCCATATGGTTTTTCATCAAGGGTGGCAAGATCCACATCGAGTTCCCTGACCGTCGCGATCGCGACGAGCGTCTCTAGGGGGCGAGAGGCGCATGGCAACACCCGAGTTCATCCTGAGCCTTCGCGAGAAGATTGGCAACGACCTGCTGTGGCTCACCGGCATCACTGCGTACGTGGAGGACGACGAGGGGCGCGTCCTTCTTGGCCGACGCTCCGACACGGGGGAGTGGGCCCTGGTCTACGGCATCAACGAGCCGGGCGAGGAGCCCGCGGACACGGTGATTCGCGAGGTCAAGGAGGAGACGGGCGTGGACGTGGTGCCCACCGCGCTCGTGAGCGTGAAGGCCGGCAAAAACATCACGACCTACGCCAACGGCGACCGCACGCAATACCTTGACCTCACGTTTGCGTGTCGCCTTGCCGAGGGCGGCTGCTCGGCCCCGCGCGTGGGCGATGACGAGAGCCTCGAGGTGGGCTGGTTCTCGCCGGATGCGCTGCCGGAGCCGCTTGCTGTCACGACCCAGATTCGCATGGGTCGCGTGCGCGCATGGCGCGAGCAGGGCTCCGGCGCGGCGCTCTTCTCGTTTGGCGAGTGACGCGGGGCTAGCCTGTTGATTGCGGCTCCGTGCCGCGGCCCTGTTACCAGCGGATGGTATATGGGTCCTTGGTGAACGAGCAGAACGTGGCGGTCACGTTCTCCAGCGCAAAGACCTCGCAGTTGCCGTCGTCCGCGGCGTACATGGACTGCAGCTCGGGGTACTCCGCGAGCACGGCCTCGCGTGCCTCCAGTCGGTCGTCGAGCACGGCGTCGGCCTCGATGCGCAGCCACGAGCCGTCGGCCCCCATCGCGCAGATCGCCACGCGCGGGTGGGCGAGCATCTGATAGGAGACGGGCTTGACCTTGCCCGTCTGGATGTAGAGCCTGCCCTCAAACTTGGCGATGGTGCCAAACGGGCGCACCTGCGGATTGCTCGCCTCGTCAACGGTTGCCAGGAAGTACGTGGGGTTTTCCTTGAGATAGGCCAGAACCTCGTCCATGAGAGCTCCTTTGTTGTCTGCGTCTTGTCTGTGTCGGTGCCTCTAGCGCCCCTGGCTCGCCGCAAAGGCGGCGGCGCCGATGATGCCGGCGTCATTGAGCAGCGTCGCGGGATAGAGCGGCGTGTCAACCTCAATGTAGGGGAAGAACTTCTCGTGCTTCTTGCTCACGCCCCCACCGATGATGAACGCCTCGGGGCTGAGGTAGAACTCAAGGAGCTGCAGGTACTTGGTGAGGCGCTTGCCCCACTTCTTCCAGCTGAGCTCCTCGCGCTGGCGGGCGGAGTCGGCCGCAAGGCTCTCGGCGTCCTCGCCGTGCTTGCCCATGATGATGTGCCCGAGCTCCGAGTTGGGGATGAGCTTGCCGTCCATGACCAGAGCGGTGCCAATGCCGGTGCCCAGCGTCACGGTGACAACGAGCCCGCGGTAGGCGCGCGCCTCGCCGTAGAGGCTCTCGCCCAGGCCGGCGGCGTCGGCGTCGTTGACCACGTGGACGGGACGGCCGCACGCCTCGGAGAGCTTGGCCGTGATGTCAACGCCCACCCAGGACTGGTCGAGGTTGGACATGTAGCCAATGGGCCTGCCGGGGTGCACCGGGGCGGGAAAGGCCACGCCCACGGGGACGGAAGGCTCAACCGAGAAGTGCTCGAGCAGCTGGCGACAAATGCCGGCGACGGCGTCGGGCGTTGACTGCTCCGGGGTGGGGATGCGCAGGCGCTCTGCGGCAAAGCAGCCCTTCGTGAGGTCGACGGGCGCGCCCTTGATGCCCGAGCCGCCGATGTCAATGCCAAAAGCGTCCATGAGGGCTCCTTTCAACAAGGTCGATGTAACGATGTTAGCCGTCGGTAAGCTATCGTTTTGTTACAGGGCACCGTACGGTGTCAAATGGCTGGAGAGCGGGGCATTTTTGATACGCTTGCGAGAAAAATGTCACGTTGTGGCACGTTCCTGTCGCCTACGATGGACGGAGGAGACGCGCGAGGAGAGAGGAGACGCGATGCGCTATCGGGAGCTGGGTCGCACCGGCTTAAGCGTGAGCGAGATCGGCTTTGGCGGCGAGTGGATGGACGGCACGCCCGAGGAGGCGCGCGCCGTCGTGGATGCGGCGGAGGCCGCCGGCGTGAACATCCTCGACTGCTGGATGCCCGACCCCACGCGCCGCTCCAACCTCGGCGGCGCGCTTCTCGGCCGACGCGAGCGCTGGGTCATCCAGGGCCACCTTGGCTCAACTTGGCAGGGCGAGCAGTACGTGCGCACGCGCGACCTCGCGCACGTGAAGCCGGCCTTCGAGGACCTTCTCGCCCGCTTCCACACCGACTACGTTGACCTGGGCATGATCCACTACGTGGACCGCGCGGACGACTTTGACGCGCTCATGGCCGGAAGTCCCTTCATGGCCTACGTGCGCGAGCTGCACGCCGCGGGGACCATCCGTCACATCGGCCTTTCCACGCACAACCCCGAGATCGCGCGCCGTGCGGTGCTCTGCCCCGAGATCGAGATGATTCTCTTCTCGGTTAACCCGGCCTTTGACATGATGCCCGCCACGGACGACCTCGACGCGTACTTTGACGAGCGCGGCGAGTCCGCGGCAACCGACGGCATGCGTCCGGAGCGCGCCGAGCTCTATGCCCTTGCGGAGGAGACGGGCACCGGCATCACCGTCATGAAGGGCTACATGGGCGGGCGCCTCTTCGACGCCTCGCAGTCGCCCTTTGGCGTGGCGCTCACGCCGGTGCAGTGCCTGCACTACGCGCTCACGCGTCCGGCGGTGGCGAGCGTGATGGTGGGCTTTGGCGAGCCCGCCCACGTGGCCGAGGCCGTGGCGTACGAGACCGCGACGGACGCCGAGAAGGACTACGCGCGCGTGCTCGCCGGGGCGCCGCGCCACGCCTACCTGGGAAGCTGCACGTACTGCGGGCACTGCGCGCCGTGCCCGCGCGGGATTGACATCGCGGCGGTCAACAAGTTCTTTGACCTTGCGACCAGCTACGATGAGGTGCCGGACTCCGTGCGCGAGCACTACCGCGCGCTTGGCGCCACGGCGGCGGACTGCATTGCGTGCCGTGCCTGCGAGGGCCGCTGCCCGTTTGGCGTGCATGTGGCCGAGCGAATGGCCGCGGCCGCGGAGCTCTTTGGCTGCTAGGTTTTGCGAGCTGCTAGTATTCTCAAAACGGACGGCAGCAAAACGGAGGGGCACCCATGAAGATCATCGACAAGCTCTTGGAGCGCCAGACGTTCTCGTTTGAGATTTTTCCTCCCAAGGGCGAGCTTCCGCTTGAGACCGCCTATGCGGTGGCAAGCGAGATGGCTGCCGACCGCCCGGACTGGATCTCGGTGACGTACTCGGCAGGCGGCTCGGGCAATTCCGCAAACACCGTGCCCATTGCCGCTTCGATCGAGCGTGATCTGGGCGTGACGGCGCTCGCGCACCTCACGTGCCTGGGCTCTACGCGCGCGGACGTCGACGCCTATGTGGGCTCGCTCGAGGAGGCCGGGGTGGACAACGTGCTCGCCCTGCGCGGGGACCGGGCGCCCGGGCGGGAGGCGCACGACTTTTCTCACGCCTCAGATCTTATCGCCTACCTGCGGGAACGCGGGGTCGATCTCTGCATTGGCGCGGCGTGCTACCCCGAGGGACACGTCGAGTCGCCCACGGAGGAGGAAAGCTTCCGCTCGCTTTACCTCAAGCAGGAGGCCGGTGCGGACTACCTGGTCTCCCAGCTCTTCTTTGACAACGAGGACTTCTATCGCTTCCGCGAGAAGTGCCTGCGCCACCGCGTGCGCCTGCCCATCGTGGCGGGCATCATGCCGTTTACGAGCGTGAAGCAGATTCAGCGCATGGCGTTCACCTGCGGCGCGTCCATTCCGGCCAAGGTTGTGAAGCGGCTTGTGCTCGCTGGGGACGACCCGGCAGACCAGGCGCGTGCCGGCGTGGAGTATGCCTGCGAGCAGCTGCGCGACCTCGCGGCCAACGGTGTGGACGGCCTGCACGTGTATAGCATGAACAAGCCCTCCGTGGCGCATGCCGCGCGCGAGGCGCTTGTTGCCTGCGGGTATCTGGAGGCCTAGCGGGTGGCTGGGATCGAGGATTACCAGATTAAGGCGGTTGATCGCTCTGAGGTCCTTCGCTACCTGGGCTATTCCGGACAGGAGCTCGCGCCCGAGCTCGATGCGCGCATTGACGAGGTTGTGGGGCGCTGCCTGCGCGTTGCGCGGCCGCGCGGGGTGACTCGTGTCTTTGAGGTTGCCGAGCGGTGCGAGCGGGAGGGCACTCCCGTGCTCAAGCTTGCCGGCACGACGCTTGAGCTTGCGGGGAGCTCCATTGCGGAGCATCTTGACGGGGCCGTGGCGGTGGGCGTGCTCGCGGTGACGGCGGGACTGACGGTTGACGCCGAGTTGCGGAGGCTCTCGCTCACGGACCGCGTGGCCGAGGTGATACTTGATGCCGCCGGGTCCGCGCTCGTGGAGTGTGCCGCGGATGCCGCGGAGGAGAGCATCACCGTACAAGCGGGCGCGCGAGGGCTCTATGCCGGTTCTCGCTTCTCGCCGGGATATGGTGACCTGCCGCTGGACACCCAGCCCGTGCTTCTCTCGACGCTAGATGCCGGCCGGCTGCTGGGCATCACGCTTTCGAGCTCGCTTCTCATGTCTCCCACGAAGAGCGTGACCGCGGTGGTGGGCCTCTTCGAGGAACCGCATGCCAAGGGCTACGCGCGGTGTGACGAATGCCGCGGGCGCATGTCCTGCAGGCTTCGCGAGTCAGGGCGCTATTGCTGGAGCTGATGCGCAAAAGTCGCGCTCGTGCCACAAATCCGCGTCGCCCTGTGCAGAATCGCCGTTCGTGCCACATGAAAACTCGGGAAAATCGAAATTCGATTGAAAAGTTGATGAGCTTATCTGGGGAAACATAGCTGGGCTACTTGACTCATCCCTAAAAACATGTGGCACGAACGGCGATTCTGCACAGGGCGACGCGGATTTGTGGCACGAGCGCGACTTTTGCACAACTGTGACAGATGGGACGCCTCGCGGAGGGGCCTGCTAGCATTAGTCCCGTCACACGCGAGGAGGGGAGCCCCCATGCCTGATGTCTCTGCCAACAGCCTTTCTGCCGCGCTTGCCGGCGAGAGCTTTCTGCTCTTTGATGGCGCCATGGGAACGCAGCTGCAGGCCAGAGGCCTCGCTGCCGGAGAGCTCCCGGAGCTTTTGTGCCTTACCAAACCCGAGGAGATCACGCAGATTCACGCGGCCTACGTGGCCGCTGGCGCGGACGTGATCACCACCAACACCTTTGGTGCAAACGCGACCAAGCTTGGTGATGCCGCCACTGTTGAGGAGGTGTTCTCCGCCGCCGTCGCATGCGCCCGCGCAGCGCATCCGCGCTACGTTGCCGCAGATATTGGCCCCACAGGCCAGCTCCTTGCGCCCATGGGGACGCTCGCCTTCGACGACGCCTACGAGCTGTTTGCCCAGCAGGTTCGTGCCGCAGACGTAGCAGGCGCGGACCTCTTTATCATCGAGACCATGGCTGACCTTGCGGAGGCCAAGGCCGCGCTGCTTGCCGTGAAGGAGAACTCGACGCTGCCGGCCCTCGTCACAATGACCTTCCAGGATGATGGCCGAACCTTCCTGGGCACCACCCCGGAGGTTGCCGCCCTCACTCTCTCTTCGCTCGGCGCAGCTGCGGTGGGCATTAACTGCTCGCTTGGTCCCGCGGAGGTTGCCCCGCTCGTCAAGCGCATGCTTCCGTGGGCGAGCTGTCCTGTCATGGTGCAGGCCAACGCGGGTCTCCCACGCGTTGAGGAGGGCGTCACGGTCTACGACGTGAGCCCGGAGGAGTACTGCGCCGCCGTGGCCAAAATGCTCGATGCGGGCGTTACCATCGTGGGCGGCTGCTGTGGCACCACGCCCGAATTCATCGCTGGCGAGCGCGCCCTGTTTACGGGTAGAACGCCCGTCGCGCGCGCCGCCTACGACCAGTTTGCCGTGTGCGGCCCGCAGAGCCTCTGCTCGCTCGCCTACGGTCAGGTGGGCGTCATCGGCGAGCGCATCAACCCCACGGGAAAGCGTAAGATGAAGGAGGCCCTGCGCTCCGGCAACCACGATCATCCCATCGCGGAGGCCATCTCCCAGGAGGCGGCGGGAGCCCAGATTCTTGACGTCAACGTCGGCCTGCCGGAGATTGACGAGTGCGCGGTCATGTGCCGCCTCGTCGACGAGCTCCAGGGCGTGACCACGCTGCCGCTCCAGATCGACTCCGCCGACCCCTCCGTCATCGAGGCTGCGGTCCGCAGCTATCCTGGCAAGCCGCTCATCAACTCAACCAACGGCCGCGCGGACGTGCTGGCGGCGGTGGTGCCCATCGCTGCGCGTTACGGTTGCGCGCTCGTGGGACTCACCCTCGACGAGGACGGCATCCCCGCAACGACCGAGGGTCGCGTCGCCGTGGCGCGAAAGATCGTGGCCGCGACGGACGCTGCCGGCATCCCGCGACAAGACGTTGTGATCGACTGCCTTGCCATGGCCGCCTCCACAGACCAGACAGCCCCACGCGCCATTCTCGACGCCATCCGCGACGTCAAGGCGGAGCTTCCCGGCGTCCGAACGGTGCTCGGCGTCTCAAACATCAGCTTTGGCCTGCCCTTCCGCCCGCTGGTCAATGCCACGTTTCTTGCCGCGGCGTTTGGGGCGGGCCTTGACCTCGCGATCATCAACCCCGAGAGTCGCCGCATGATGGACGTGGTTGACTCCTGGCGCGTGCTCTCCGGAGAGGACGAGCAGGCGCGCTTCTACGTGGATCACCATGCCGACCGCTCTGACACCGCTCCCGTCCTGCCCTCTGGCGAGAAGAGCGCGGTGCCCGCCTCCGCCTCCGAGGCCGGGCTTCCGGAAGACCCCGTCGAGCGCATCCGGACGCTCGTGATTTCGGGCCGCGCCGCACCCGCGCCGGACGCGGTGCGCGAGGTGCTACTCGCCCACGATGCGCTCTTTGTCATCAACGAGGCGATCATTCCCGCGCTTGACGAGGTTGGGCGCCGCTTTGAGGCGGGCACCTTCTTCCTGCCCCAGCTCATGGCCTCTGCCGAGGCCGCCAAGGCCGGCTTCGAGGTGGTTCGCGCCGCCAGCGAGAAGGGCGATGGGGCCGCGGGCGGCAAGGGCACCGTGGTGGTGTGCACCGTGCGCGGGGACATCCACGACATTGGCAAGAACATCGTTCGCATGCTGCTCGAGAACTATGGCTTTGACGTCATTGACCTGGGGCGCGATGTGGCTCCGGAGACCGTGGTCGACGTGGTGCGCGAGCGCAACGTGCGCCTGGTGGGGCTTTCGGCGCTCATGACGTCGACGGTCCCGGCTATGGCGGAGACCATCGCGCTGCTTCGCGAGCGCGCGCCGCGGTGCAAGGTCGTGGTGGGTGGCGCCGTGCTCACGCCCGAGTATGCGCAGATGGTGGGCGCAGACTTCTACGCCAAGGACGCCACCGAGACCGCCCGCATAGCCGGCGAGGTCCTTGGCTGACGGGCTGAGCTGACAACCCCACGTAATCACGTGGTGACAAAAGACCGCTTGCCGAAGGCAAGGGCTTCTCGCCGAATGTGTCTGAGAGAGCGCACAATCGCTCTATAGCATATATCTGCTATGTGTCGAGACCGAGGGGGTCTCGGCGCCAAGACTCCCAGATGTGCAAGGAGAGGGCCTATGGCTAGAATGCACGTCATGGAGCAGAGCGAGACGCAGGCCATCATGTCGAGCATGCACGAGATGCTCGAGAAGCGCCTGTCGGTCAGCTCGCTCGCTCCGTGCCCCGTCGAGTTCACGGCCTCGTATGTGGCGATGTGCGCCACCCAGAGCTGTGGAAAGTGCACGCCGTGCAGGAACGGTCTGCGCATGCTGCGCCACCTGTTCAACGACGTGCTCAACAACCGCGCGACGATGGAGACGCTCGACCTCATCGAGTCCACCGCGCGCACCGTCTACCTGTCGAGCGACTGCGCCATCGGCTACGAGGCCGGCGAGGTTGCGCTCATGGCCATCCGCGGCTTCCGCGATGACTTCGAGCACCACGTGCAGAAGCACGCCTGCGGCTTCTCGCAGCACCAAACGGTGCCGTGCGTCTCGGGCTGCCCGGCCGGCGTGGACATCCCCGGCTACATCGCCCTTGTCGAGGCCGGTCGCTACACCGAGGCGGTGCGCCTCATCCGCAAGGACAACCCGCTGCCGCTGGTCTGCGGCCTCGTCTGCGAGCACCCCTGCGAGATGCACTGCCGCCGCGGCATGGTGGACGACCCGATGAACATCCGCGGCCTCAAGCGCTACGCCGTGGAGCACGCCGGCGATTATCGCCCCAACATCAAGCCCGCAACGGGCAAGCGCGTCGCCGTCATCGGTGGCGGCCCGGCCGGCCTGTCCTGCGCGTACTACCTCACGCTCATGGGCCACAAGGTCAAGATCTTCGAGCAGCGCGCGCACCTCGGCGGCATGCTGCGCTACGGCATCCCCAACTACCGCCTGCCGCGCGAGCAGCTAGACTCCGAGATCCAGTGGATCCTCGACTGCGGCATCGACGTCGAGATGAACCACAGCGTGGACGGCGACGAGATGAACCGCCTGCGCAAGGAGTATGACGCCGTCTACCTGGCCATTGGCGCGCACGCCGACAAGAAGCTCGGCCTTCCGGGCGAGGATGCCGAGGGCGTCATGTCCGCGGTCCAGCTCCTGCGCGACATGGGCGACAACAACCCGCCCAACTTCAGCGGCCTCACGGTCACCGTCGTCGGTGGCGGCAACGTTGCCATGGACGTGGCCCGCACCTCTGTGCGCCTTGGCGCTGAGCGCGTGGTCATTGCCTACCGCCGTCGCGTGGCCGACATGACCGCCCAGGACGAGGAGATCGCCGGCGCCGAGGCCGAGCGCTGCGAGGTCATGGACCTGCACGCCCCCAAGGAGGTCATGGTCGACGAGAACGGCCACGTCTGCGGCCTCAAGGTTGAGCCGCAGATTATCGGCGGCCTCAAGCGCGGCCGTCCCGCGCCTCGCGCCGCCCAGGGTGGCGACGTGGTCATCCCGTGCGACCGCGTGATCGTGGCCATTGGCCAGGACATCGACTCCGCCACCTTTGAGGAGCAGGGCGTGCCCTGCAAGTGGGGCCGCATCGTCACCGATCCGGACGGCGCCGTGCCCGGGCAGGAGGGCCTCTTCTCCGGAGGCGACTGCCAGAGCGGCCCGGCCACCGTCATCCGCGCCATCCACGCGGGCAAGGTCGCCGCGGGCAACATCGACAACTACCTCGGCTTCAACCACACCATCGAGCTTGACGTGGAGCTTCCGCCCGTCCAGTTCAAGGGCAAGATCTCGTGTGCGCGCTGCGAGATGCGCGAGCGCGAGGCTCACGAGCGCATCTACGACTTCGACATCGTCGAGAACGGCCTCACCGACGAGGAGGCGCACCAGGAGGCGTCCCGCTGCCTGCGCTGCGATCACTTCGGCTTCGGCGCGTTCCGCGGAGGGAGGATCGAGCAGTGGTAAACCTCACTATCGACGGCCGCGCCGTCAGCGTTCCCGAGGGGACGTCCATCCTCGATGCCGCCGCCACCGTGGGCATCAACATCCCGACGCTGTGCTACCTCAAGGACCTCAACGAGATCGGCGCCTGCCGCATCTGCGTGGTTGAGATCGAGGGCATCGACCAGCTCGTCGCCGCGTGCAACAACACCGTGCTCGAGGGCATGGTCGTGCGCACCAACAGCCCCAAGGTCCGCGTCGCACGCCGCATGAACATGGAGCTCCTGCTCGCCACGCACGACTCCGAGTGCACGAGCTGCGTGCGCTCCGGCAACTGCACCCTGCAGTCGCTCGCGGCCGACCTCGGCATCACCGAGCTTCCCTACGAGAAGCGCCTCATGCACGACCCGTGGAACAAGAACTTCCCGCTCATCCGCAACAACGACAAGTGCGTCAACTGCCTGCGCTGCATTCAGGTGTGCGAGAAGATCCAGGGGCTCGGCATCTGGGACCTCGCCAACCGCGCCACGCACACGAGCGTGAACGTCCGCGGCGGCATGACGATCGAGGAGTCCGACTGCACCCTCTGCGGTCAGTGCATCACGCACTGCCCGACGGGTGCCCTGCGCGAGCGCGACGACACGCAGAAGGTCTTCGACGCGCTGGCAGATCCCGATAAGGTCGTCGTGGTGCAGATCGCGCCGGCCGTGCGCGCCGCCTGGGGCGAGAGCCTCGGCCTCGCGCGCGAGGAGGCCACCGTCGGCCGTCTCGTGGCGGCGCTTCGCCAGATGGGCGTGGACTACGTCTTTGACACGGACTTCTCGGCAGACCTCACCATCATGGAGGAGGGGACCGAGCTCCTTCACAAGCTCGCCCACAAGGACGAGAATACCTTCCCGATGTTCACGTCCTGCTGCCCAGGCTGGGTGCGCTACGTCAAGGCGGTGCGCTCCGAGTTCACCGACCAGCTCTCCACCTCCAAGTCGCCGGGCCAGATGTTTGGCGCCGTGACCAAGAGCTACTTCGCCGAGCTCAACGGCATCGACCCGCACAACATCTTCTGCGTCGAGATCATGCCGTGCACGGCCAAGAAGGCCGAGGTCGCCATCCCGGTGATGAACGACGCCTGCGGCGACCCGGATGTTGACGTCTCCATCACCACGCGCGAGGTGGACCGCATGATCCGCGCCGAGCACATCGACGCCACCACCCTGCCCGAGGAGGAGTTTGACAGCCCGCTCGGCACCGCCACGGGCGCCGGCGTCATCTTCGGCGCCACCGGCGGCGTTATGGAGGCGGCGCTGCGCACGGCCTACCACGTGGTCACCGGCGAGACCCCGCGCCCGGACGCCTTCTCCGCGGTCCGCGGCCTGGACGGCTGGAAGGAGGCCACGTTCGACCTCGCGGGCACCCCGGTGCGCGTTGCCGTGGTGAGCGGCCTGGCCAACGCGGGCAAGCTCCTCGACGCCCTTGCGGCGGGCGAGGTTGCCTACGACTTCGTTGAGGTCATGGCCTGCCCGGGAGGCTGCGCGGGCGGCGGCGGCCAGCCCATCCACGACGGCCAGGAGCTGGCCGGCGGGCGCGGCGACGTCCTCTGGGGCCTCGACCGCAGGGCGAAGCTGCGCAACTCCTACGAGAACCCCTCCATTGCGGCCATCTACAAGGACTTCTTCGGCGAGCCCAACTCCGAGCTCGCGGAGGAGCTCCTCCACACCGATCACCACGCCTGGAGCATGCACTGATCCAAAAGGGGACAGACCCCTTTTGGATCATTTGGGTCCGGACCGTCTACCCCCGCGGTCCGGACCCATTTTGTGGAGGGGGGTCGGGTACGCTCCCCGCAAAATCGGGATCTTTCGGGTGGCTCGTTTTTTGGTGACGCGCGCGTCAACGTAGTATTACCTCGTTCGTCTCTCTTTCAGAAAGCTTGGAGACCCCATGAGAAGAGCGGTTAGTTGCCTGCCCTACGTTCTCGCCCTTGTCCTCGGTGCTGTACTGGCGCTGGTTCCGGGCGTCGTTCCCTTCGCCGCGTCCACGGTGGAGGCGCTGAGTTCCTACGACAAGATCTATCTCGACGCCGTTATCGACACTCCCTCTGCCAACGAGCAGCTGCGCCTCATGAACGCGGAGCGGGCCAAGGTGGGCGCTCCCGCGCTCAAGATGAGTTCCGTGCTCCAGGGCATTGCCAACCAGCGTGCGGCGGAGTGCGCGGTCTACTATTCGCATACGCGCTCGAATGGAGAGAGTTGCTTCTCGCTCTTTCCAGCTGCTAGTAGGACGGTTGGCGAGAACATCGCAGCGGGGACGGTGATGGATGCCGCTGAGGTGACCGAGAGCTGGATGGAAAGCAGCGGCCATCGCGCGAACATGCTCAACAGTGCCTACAAGTACGTCGGCGTTGCCTGCGTTGAGGTGGGAGGATGGGACTTCTGGGTCCAGTGCTTTGCCGATACCGTGACGGGCAGCACCTCGAGCGGGGGCTCAGCGTATGAGCAGACCTTTAAGGTGGAGATCTCGCGAAGCATCGTGCCCGCAAGCAACATGGGGCTCAGCCTCGGCGAAACCTACAGCAACCCGGAGACCCTGTTTCCTGGCGAGACATATCAGCTGGAGATGCACGTCCGCAACACGGGCACCTCGTATCCCATCAAGATCCCAACCTCTGCCTCGGGCTATACCTGGACCTCAACTAATCCGTCGGTCGTGTCCGTAGATAAGAATGGCCTTGTAACGGCAAAGAGCTCGTCTGGTGGCACGGCAACCATTACTGCAACCTCGCCAAGTGGCTACACGTGGAATAGAACCTTCAAGGTGAAGACGAGCATCGAGCAGGCAACCATAGCCAAGATTCCCAACCAGGTTTACACCGGCAATCCCATAAAGCCCACCCTCAACATTACCTACCAGGGGAGAAAGCTCGTCGAGGGAACGGACTACACTGTGTCCTACCCTTCGTCCAAGGAGGCCTATACCAAGGTGGGAGAGGTCACGCTCACGGTCAGGGGCAATGGCGACTGGTCAGACTACGTGTACGTAACGTACAAGATCGTACCCCTCGACATCTCGCACGCCACGTTCTCCAAGATCGAGGACCAGATGTACACAGGAAGCGCCATCAGGCCGCACTTCACGCTCACCCTTAACGGCAAGAGCCTCACGAGCAAGGAGTACACCACAACCTATTCTAATAACGTCAATCCGGGCACGGCTACGGTCACGGTTACCGGCAAGGGAAACTACTCCGGCACCGTCAAGACAACCTTTACCATCAAGAACGCCTCGACGGGCGGGAACCAGTCAAAGCCGGATGATAACAAGCCCAGCGGGGAGACCCAGAAGCCCGCTCAGCAGGGCAGCGTTACCATGTGGCGCCTCTACAATCGCTGGACTGGCGAGCACTTCTACACCTCAAGCACCACCGAGCGCAATAACCTGACGAGCGTGGGCTGGACGCTCGAGGGCGTGGGCTGGAAGGCGCCGACCACGGGCGAGCGGGTCTATCGACTCTACAACCACTTCGTGAAGGGTGGTGATCATCACTACACGATGGACGAGGAGGAGTATGACGCCCTCTGGCGTCTTGGCTGGAGGCAGGAGGGCCTTGCGTGGCGCTCTGCCGACAAGAGCACTGGCGTGCCGGTGTATCGCCAGTACAACCCCTACGCCGAGACCGGCACGCACAACTACACCCTGAGCAAGGAGGAGAACGACGCCCTTGTGAAGGTTGGTTGGAAGGAAGAGGGAATCGCCTGGTACGGTGTGCGCTAGCGGAGAAGAGCTTGCTGCTTTACCTATGGGGTCGTCGGGCAGTCGCTCGGCGGCCCCCCGTTCGTTTGGCAATGATTGCCGAGAAAAGCCTCCCGCCGTACCGCGCCCCGCGGAGCCGTGCCGGGGATTCTCGTCCTCCGTACCGTAGCCCCCCGGAGCAGTCGCGGGGGATATCGCCCTCTGTACCGTTGCCGATGGCTCTGCGCCGGGAAATCCCGTCCTCTGTACCGACCCGTGGTACACCGGTCAACATTCCTCGGCGTGAGCCGGGGCATAACGGTACAGCGGGCTGTGTTTCTCGACCATTGTTGTGATGTAACGGTACACTGGGCGGGATTTCTCGCCGTAGCCCCAGGGGCAATGGTACAGAGGACAAGATTTCCCGGCGCGACTCCGCGGATGGCAGTACGGAGGACGAGATTCCCCGGCGCGGCTCCGCGGATGGCGGTACAGAGGGCGATATCCCCCGCGGCTGCTCCGGGAGCAGCGGTACAGCGGACGGCATTTCTCGGCATGCTCGACGCGGGGCCGCCACGGTTTATCCCGGCAGCCCATACGTCTGCTATCCATGTCATCAAACAACGAGAAACGCGCCCGCGCGCAACCGCCGAAACGCGCGCTAGGGAAGGGCACGTCGTCCCCAATCGGCCACGCGCTCCTTCATGCCAGCCACGTCGAGCACGCCCTCGGCAAACCCCTTGCGGATGAGGCTCTCGGGCACAAGCTCGTCGTACTTCTCGAAGTAGGGAATCTCTGCCGGGTAGAGGAGCTCGTTTGGGTCTTCCAGGCGCTCCGCGGCATCGCATACCACCGAGAAGAACGCGCGCTCGTCCTCCCGCATCACAAAGGTGATGAAGTAGGGGCGAGAAGAGCTAAACGCCTTGATGCCGAGCTCGTCTGCGCACTTGATCTTGATAAGACGCTCCAGAGCGAGAAACGCGTAGCTCCCGAGCCAGGGGAGCAGGCACCACATGGTCTGCTCCTTATCGTTCTCGCCGAGGCAGACGAGGGGTCCGTCCGTGAGGCGCGAGCTTTCTGCGACATGACGTGCCTGACGCAGGCGCGCCCTCGCGTGAGGCATGAGGTAAGGGTAGGCGGCGTGCTCTTCGAGCGCGCGGCGCATCCGCTCGAGCACGCGCGTGTTCACGTCTCCGGCGACCTCGCCAAAGTACGCGGGCACCTTTCCCTTGACCTGGGTCACGTAGAGCAGGTGGCGCTCGTGGTCCACCTCGTCGACGATCCACACGTGTCCCGCGATGGCCACCTTCTCACCGGGCGGGGGCGGGGCACAGAGGGTGCCAATCTCCGTGGAGTCGCTCCTCACGGTGTACTCCACGTTCTCCTGGAATACCGCGAAGAACTTGTACGAGCTGGTGACGCGCTCGCCTGCGAGGCCCACGATAAGGCCGCCGCCCTCCGTCTGCTCCACAAAGTCATTGCGAATGAGGTGGCGCAGGAGCTCGCGGAAGTCATCGGTGCTCACGCGGTGGAAGTAGGTGAGTGTGAGCACCCGGCTTGCCAGCTGGGCGGGGGAGAGCTCTCCCTCCGAAGCGAGAATGGCGAGCGTCTGGTGGCAGAGCAGGCTGTAGGGGAGGCGGTCGAGCCGCGGCGGCTCCACCCACCGCTCCTCTCGGTAGAGCTGTACGAGGGCAATTCCCTGAAGGAGCTTCCACGGGATGGTCTCGGGCAGCAGCGTGCGAGGCTCGGGTTGGTCCTCGCGCATGACGAACCACATCTCGGGCGGGAGCTCGCGGCGGCCGGTGCGGCCCATGCGCTGCAGGAAGCTCGAGACGGTAAACGGCGCGTCAATCTGGAATGCCCGCTCGAGCCGCCCGATGTCCACACCCAGCTCCAGCGTGGACGTGGCGACGATGCTCACGTCTGAGGCGTCATCTCGCATCTGCTCCTCGGCGCTCTCGCGGATGGCTGCGGAGAGGTTGCCGTGATGGATGAGAAAGCGGTCCGGCTCCCCGTTGAACTCGCAGTACGCCCGCAGCGTGGTGCAGACCTCCTCCGCCTCCTCGCGCGAGTTGGAGAAGATCAGGCACTTGCGCCCTCTCGTGTGCTCGAAGATGTAGCCCATGCCCGGGTCAGCGTTGGTGGGTGCGGTATCCGTACGTTCCTCGGGAGGGCTGGGGGTTATCCCCGTGCTCAAACAGCTTCGCCCTTCGGGCTGCAGAACTGCGCGCGGGGATAACCCCCAGCCCTCGGACGAGGGCTCCCCGGCCTCGACCGCAACGACATCGGCCTCGACGCTTCCAACGGAGGTCTGGACCCCGGACTCGTCGGCCTGGGGGTCGGTGTTGTAGAAGTGCTCCATCGAGATGCGCCAGGTGCGCGGGGGCTCCTCTATGCGCGGTATCACACAGTTGCGGCCGGTTCCCGCAGCGAGAAACGCGCCCACGGCCTCCGGGTCCCCGATGGTGGCGGAGAGGCCAATGCGGCGCGGCTGA
>CASEGE010000196.1 GCA_949287335.1 uncultured Olsenella sp.
GACGGGCGTGGCCACGGGGATGGGGCCGGGCACGTAGCGCTCGGAGTTCTCGGACTCGTCGTCCCAGCCGTGGGAGGCGCCCCAGCCGAGGTGGCACTCGAGGAGCTGGCCGACGTTCATACGGGACGGGACGCCCAGCGGGTCGAGAAGGACGTCGACGGGCGTGCCGTCGGCCATGTAGGGCATGTCCTCGACGGGCAGGACGTTGCAGACGACGCCTTTGGTGCCGTGACGGCCGGCGATCTTGTCGCCCTGCTGGATCTTGCGGCGCTGCGCGACGAAGACGCGGACGAGCTCGTTGACTCCCGGCGGGAGGTCGTCACCGGCCTCGCGGGAGAAGCGGACGACGTCCACGACGCGGCCGTAGGCGCCGTGCGGCATCTTGAGGGAGGTGTCGCGGACGTCGTGGGCCTTGGCGCCGAAGATGGCGCGGAGCAGGCGCTCCTCGGCGGTGAGGGCCGTCTCGCCCTTGGGCGTGACCTTGCCGACGAGGATGTCGCCGGGGCCGACCTCGGCGCCGATGCGGATGATGCCGTCATCGTCGAGGTTGGCGAGCATGTCCTCGGAGAGGTTGGGGATCTCGCGGGTGATCTCCTCCGAGCCGAGCTTGGTGTCGCGGGCGTCGATCTCGTGGCGGGAGATGCTCACCGAGGTGAGGAGGTCCTCCTGGACCACGCGCTCGGAGACGATGATGCCGTCCTCGTAGTTGAAGCCCTCCCACGGCATGTAGGCCACGGTGAGGTTGGCGCCCAGGGCGAGCTCGCAGCGGTCGATCGAGGTGCCGTCAGCGAGCGGCTGGCCGGCCTCGACCTTCTCGCCCGCCTGGACGATCGGACGGTGGTTGATGCAGGTGGACTGGTTGGAGCGCTCGTACTTGGGGAGGTCGTAGCGCTCGGAGCCGTACTCGTCGGAGTAGACGACCACGTGCGCGGCGTCCACCTCGGAGACCACGCCGGCGTGCGCGGCGCGGATGAGCTCGCCGGAGTCGAGCGCGGCGCGCTCCTCCATGCCGGTGCCCACGAACGGCGCGTGCGCCTTGATCAGGGGCACGGCCTGACGCTGCATGTTGGCGCCCATGAGGGTACGCTTGGCGTCGTCGTGCTCGAGGAACGGGATGAGGTTGGCGGCCACGGAGAGCAGCTGGCGCGGGGAGACGTCCATGTAGTCGACGTCCTCGACGGCCACCTGGGCGGGGGCGCCGAAGGAGCCGTCGAAGTCGCGCGTACGGGCGATGATGCGCTCGGGCGTGATGACGTTGCCGTGGGAGTCGACCTCCACGAACTTGCCGGTCTTGGGGTCGAACGGCGTGTTGGCGGGGGCGATGTTGTGGGACTCCTCCTCGTCGGCGGTCATCCAGTCGATCTGGTCGGTGACCTTGCCGTCAACCACGCGACGGTACGGGGCCTCGATGAAGCCGTACTCGTTCACGCGGGCGTAGAGCGCGAGGCGGCCGATGAGGCCGATGTTGGGGCCTTCGGGCGTCTCGATGGGGCACATGCGGGAGTAGTGCGAGTTGTGGACGTCGCGGACGGCCGTGGGCACGTTGGTGCGGCGGCTGGAGCCGGACTTGTGGCCGGCGAGACCGCCAGGGCCAAGCGCGGAAAGGGTGCGCTTGTGCGAAAGGCCGGAGAGCGGGTTGGCCTGGTCCATGAACTGCGAGAGCTGCGAGGAGCCGAAGAACTCCTTGATGGCCGCCACGATCGGGCGGATGTTGATCAGGCTCTGCGGCGTGATGTCGTCGGCGTCCTGGGAGGCCATGCGCTCGCGCACGACGCGCTCCATGCGGCTCATGCCGATGCGGAACTGGTTCTGAACCAGCTCGCCAACGGTTCGCACGCGGCGGTTGCCAAAGTGGTCGATGTCGTCCGTGCGCTTGGACTCGTCACCCTCGTGAAGGGCGAGGAGGTAGCGGATGGCCTCGATGATGTCCTCGTGGGTGAGCACGCGGCTCGCATCCTCGGAGGAGAGGCCGAGCTTCTTGTTGACCTTGTAGCGACCAACGCGCGCGAGGTCGTAGCGCTGGGCGTTGAAGTAGAGGCCGTCGAGGAGCAGACGACCGGCGTCCGGGGTGGCGGGCTCGCCGGGGCGCTGGCGCTGGTAGATCTCGCGCAGGGCGGCCTCGCGGGTGGTGGAGGCGTCGCGTTCGAGGGTGTTGCGCACGACGTCGGAGTCGCCGAGAAGGGCGTAGATCTCGTCGTCGGTCTCGGCGATGCCGAGGGCGCGCAGGAAGACCATCGCGGACTGACGGCGCTTGCGGTCGATGGAGACCACGAGGTGGCCGCGCTTGTCGACCTCAAACTCGAGCCACGCGCCGC
>CASEGE010000197.1 GCA_949287335.1 uncultured Olsenella sp.
GCCGGCGTCGATGTGAGCCTGGGCCTTGGCCTTGGAGGTGTAGAAGCCGGTGCACTCGAGGACGACGTCGACGTCGAGCTCGCCCCAGGGCAGGTCGGCAGCGTTGGCCTCCTTGTAGATCTTGATCTCCTTGCCGTCGACGACGATGGCGTCCTCGGTGGAGGTGACCTCGTGATCGCGGCCGTAGTTGCCCTGCGTGGAGTCATACTTCAGGAGGTACGCGAGCATGTCCGGGGAGGTGAGGTCGTTGATGGCGACGATCTCGGAGCCCTCGTGACCGAACATCTGACGGAACGCCAGACGGCCGATGCGACCAAAGCCGTTGATAGCAACCTTTACTGCCATGCTTTCTCCTTTCACGGGGCCGTCGGGGCTCCTCCCCGGCGGACCAAAGCAAACATGGGCATCACGCCCTTGCCATCCGATAGTGTACCCCACAAGCGACGCCGCGCAGCGCTGAATCTGACCCAAGGGGCAATTTGAGCCGTGGGCGCTCAGATTTTTCCCGCCGACGCACGGTATGGGGTCGCTTGCCTAAAAGCGTCTCCGTCCCCAACTGTCAGGTTAGGACTCGGCGTCTCGGACAATCTGCTCGAGGCGAAGCACGCGATGGTACATGGCCGACTTGGACACGGGCGGATCGAGCTCCGCGCCAAGCGCAGCAAGGCTGAGCTCAGGATGCGCACGGCGGGCTGAGCAGAAGGCTCGCAGCGCGGGCGGCAGCGACGCCAGCCCCACGCTCTTCTCGGCACGCTCGATGAGCTCGAGCTGGGCGGCAGCGGCATCCGTCGAGCGCGCCTGGTTTGCCATCTCGGCGTTAACCCTTCGGTTGACGTCGTTTTTCACGGACTTCTTTGCGCGTGCCACCTCGACCACGCGCGCCATTCTCCTCGCCCCCATCGCACCGAGAAGCGCAATGACGTCGTCAAAGCTCTTGAGGTAGATGGCATACGCGCCGCGCCTGCGGTTGAGGCGCGCCGAGACGCCAAACGAGTCGATGAGCGCCACGAGGCCACGGGCAAAGTCCTCCCCCGTCACCGCGATCTCAAGGTGAAAGTCCCCGCGCGGGTCGGCGATGAAGCCGCCGGCCATGAAGGCCCCGCGGACGAACGCCTCTCGCGCCGGTCGCGTGCCTAGGAGCGCCACGGGGACTCCCGTCGCAAGGCCGCGTCCGGGCACGAGAATGCCAAGGCGAACGAGGTCATCGGCCAGCTCGTCCTGCTCCGGCATCTCGATGAGGTAGTTGCGGGTCTTGTGCAGCACCGAGCGCCTCACCGTGAGCGACGTCTCGAGGTCGAAGATCTTGTGCGTGAGCTTGATGACGGTGCGCGCCACCGCGCCGGTCTCGGTGGCAATTCGTATCGAGTAGCGCCCCGACCCCCTGAAGGACATCGTTCCGCACACGCGGATGAGCGAGGAGAGCTGCGCGAGCTCGGCCACGGCGGTGGGAGGCTCAACGCGCGAGAGCTCGTCTTTGACCTCGGCGGTAAACGACATGCTAGCTCGTCCTCACGTTGGCGAGCGCGAGGTCGCGGTGCGAGAGACTCACGTGATAGCCGCTCTTCTCGAGATAGGCCGCCGTGGCCGAGGCGATGGCCACGCTTCTGTGCTGGCCGCCCGTGCAGCCGACGGCAATGGAGAGGTGGCTCTTGCCCTCGGCAACGTAGCCCGGCATGGCAACGTCGAGCAGGCGGTACCACGCGTCGAGGAACTTCTCGGTGGTGGGGTTGCCCAGAACGAAGTCAGCGACGAGGCGGTCGTTTCCGGTGAGCGTTCGCATCTCCGGGTCATAGAAGGGGTTGGGCAGAAACCGCACGTCGATCATGAGGTCCGCCTCGACCGGCATGCCGTGCTTGAAGCCAAACGAGAAGACCGAGACCTCCATGAGCTGCTGGTCGGTGAGCTCCGAGTAGGCGCGGCGCAGGCGGGTGCGCAGGGCGCTCGTGCGCAGGTGGCTCGTATCGATGACCAGGTCAGCCGCATCGCGCACACTGGCAAGCTCCTCGCGCTCGCGGGCAATGGCAGATGAGACGGACTCGCCCTGCGCCGCGAGCGGGTGGCGCCGGCGGTTCTCGTCATAGCGCCTGATGAGCACATCGTCCGAGGTGTCGAGAAACACCACGGAGACGGTGAGCTCGTGCTCGCGCAGCTGCTTGATCGAGTCGCTGAACTCGTCGAAGAGTCCCTGGCTGCGAAGGTCGCACGTCACCGCGAGGTGGCGACCCACGCCGGAGTTGATGCCCACGAGCTCGGCGAGCTGCAGGAGCAGGCGCGGCGGAAGGTTGTCGAGGCAGTAGTAGCCCATGTCCTCGAAGACGTGGAGCGACTGGGTGCGCCCCGAGCCGGACATCCCCGTGATCACCACGACATCCGGCACGCGCGCGGCGCTCTCGGCGGTGCGCATCTGCTGAGCTGCATCAGGCATGGCCTCTCCTCTCGACGCTTACGAGTATAGGGCAGCCGCGACGGAGGCGTGGCGCGGGCGACCGACCGGGGCGAACGCATACCGCCGAAAGCGAGAAGAGCCGATGGCAGGCCAGTGCCGTCCCGCAAGTGCAGGGAGACTCCTCCGGGCGGCCGGAACGGTCCAGACGGTCTGGGCGGTGGAGCCCGCGTCGCAAAAAGCCGTCGGGTGTACCAGGTTCAAGCCTTTGGTGCCGAGAAATGTCGCCCGCCGTACCGTGACCAGGCGTCAGGCGTCGGAAAATCCTGCCGGGTGTACCACTTCGGGTCACTTGATGTCGAGAAAAACAGTCGGATGTACCGCTCGCCTACCAATGAGTGGTACAGCGGGCGCTTTTTCCATGCGCTGGGAGCCTCACCCTGGTACAGAGGACGGCATTTCTCGACACGCTGGGCACAGACACGGTACAGCGGGCGGGTTTTCTCGGCGCACGCGCCTCGGGGCCGGTACAGCGGGCGGGTTTTCTCGACGCACGCGCCTCGGGGCCGGTACAGCGGGCGGGTTTTCTCGACGCACGCGCCTCGGGGCTGGTACAGCGGGCGGCATTTCTCGGCGCTGGGGAGAGGACGTACACCAGACGGAATGTCTCGCCACCACGAAAAACGCGCCGAGCCCACAACCGGACCCGGCGCGCGAAGGAGGCACCAAAAATCGTTAGGACTACTTCTCCAGCCCGCTCTCCTCGGGGGGAAGGGGTTTCTTCCAGAAGGAGATGATCAGGCAGCCCACCACGGATCCGATCAGCGCAGCGAGAAGCCACATGAGGCCGTTGCCGATGACCGGGGTGACCCAGGCGCCGCCGTGCGGGGCGGGACTGGTGCAGCCAA
>CASEGE010000198.1 GCA_949287335.1 uncultured Olsenella sp.
GCCGGCGTCGAGCGCGCCCGCAGACGCGCCACGCCCCGCATTGCCGAGCGAGCCCATCGCCGCCATGACGGCGTCCACGACCTCCTGCGGCTTGCGCATCGTCGTTGCCGCGTTGTCCAGGTAGATCATCAGCCCCACGTCCTTCTCGCAAATGATTCAAAAGGGGTCTGTCCCCTTTTGAATCATCGGAACTCGAGCAGATCGATTACGGTCATGGCCTCCACGGGCACGCCGTCGGCGGTCAGCGCGGCGGCAAGCTCTTCGCGCGCCTCCGGCGTCGTCTTCCACGCCAGGCCGCAGCCGGCCGCGACCTCGCCGGGCACCGGAATCATCCGACCGCCCAGGCCGCGCCGCTGGCAGCACTCCTCGCATGACATCGCCGCCGCCGTGGTGGGAAACGTCACCACCAGAGACGGCACCCGCACGCGCGCCATCGCCCGCCGCCCCGCCGGCGCTACGGCCGCACCACGAGGCTCGCACCCGTGAGGCGCTGCGCGATCACGTACATGTTGGTGACCTCGCCCACGGCCAGCGTGTCCGCGATGCCGTAGTGGTCGAGGCAGGTTCCGCAGGTAAGCACCTCTACGCCGGAGGCCGCGAGGCCGCGCAGGTCCTCGAGCGCCGCCGAGCCCTCGCAGCTGAGGTGCGCACCGCCGTTGTAGAGCAGCACGGTCGCCGGCAGCTCGTCGAGCTGGGTGAGCGAGTAGACGAAGCTCCCCATGAGCTTCTTGCCTAGGACGTCGTCGCCGGCGCCCATGCAATCGGACGTGATCGCCACCACCACGTTCTTTGGAGCGGGCGAGAAGGACGCTGCGCCCGGAGCCGGCACCTCACACGTCGCCGACTCGGCCTCCGCATCACTCACGTCCAGCGCGACGGACGTGGTAACGGTCACGCGCCACTCCTTCTCGCCTAGACGCTCGCTCGCCACCGCGCAGCCCTTGCCCTCACCCATGCGCGTGAGGTTCTGCACCGCGATCTCGTTGTCCACGAGGGTCTCCACACTGCCCGGGCCCGCGAGCGCCGCAAGCGCCTTGAGGGTTCGCACCACGGGGATGGGGCACGCCTCGCCCCGCGCGTCGATCGTGAGCACCGTGTCTGCCATGTTCTCTCCCATCCGGCCCGTCCGGGCCTCGTTCAGCGGCCGAGAAGGACCTCGACCCGCGTCTCGTACAGCCTACTCCAGCTCCAGCGCCATGAGCGCCGCACCGAGGGCGCCCGCGTAGCGCGCCTCCGGGCAGGTGGTCACGGACGCGCCGAGCTTCTCGCCCAGCTGCTCCACCACGTACTCGTTGTCGCAGAGCCCGCCCGTGAGGTAGTACGGCTCCGCGCCTCCGGCCGACCCTACGAGCGCCGCCACGCGGCCCACCACGCTCTCGACCACGCCGCGCGCGATGTTCTCGCGCGGCTCGCCCCGGCCGACGAGGCTGATGACCTCGCTCTCCGCGAACACGGTGCACATGCTGGAGATCTGCGTCGGCTCGCCGGCACGCGCGAGCGCTGACAGCTCGTCGTGGCTCACGCCCAGCCGGTCCGCCATGACCTCCAGGAAGCGTCCCGTGCCCGCCGCGCACTTGTCGTTCATCACAAACTTGAACACGCGACCACCGCGCAGGCGGATGACCTTGGTGTCCTGGCCGCCTACGTCGATCACGGTGCCGTCGAGCCCAAAGAGCCGCGCGGCCCCGCGCCCGTGGCACGTGATCTCGGTCACGACCTTGTCCGCGTACGGCACCGCCACGCGCCCGTAGCCCGTCGCCACCACGCGCGATGATACGAAGGGACTGTCCCTTTGTATCATCGCTGCGCGGGCGCGCTTGGCGGCGTCCACGCTGGAGAAGCCCGTGGGCATGAGCTCCGTGCGCACGAGCTCTCCGCTCGCGTCCACCACGGCGACCTTCGTGGCCGTGGAGCCGATGTCAACGCCTATGCCCAAGCGCCCGGACGGCACGTCCTTCTCGCCCCCCTACAGCGTCTCGATGAACGCGGCGACGCGCGTCTCGAGCTGGCCCATGTCGCCGGCGGAGTAGTCGGTCTCCACCTTCATGTACGGGATTCCCGCGCCCTCCACGGCGCGCTCCACGCGCGCTGACTCCACGTTGAAGGTGTGGCACGCCATGAGCACGCACTCGATCACGCCGTCCACCTGGTACTTCTTTGCCATCTCGAGCGTCGCGGCAAAGCGGTCGTCGTTGGGCGTCATGACGGAGCAGTTGATCTTGAGGTAGCGGTCGGCGATCGCGCGCAGGATGTCCGGCGCGTCCTCGTCCACCATGAAGCGGTTGGTGCGTTCGCCGGAGCAGTCGTCCTCGCAGACCACCACGCCGCCGTTCTTCTCGATCGTGGCGCCCACCTTGTTAATGACGCCGCCCACCGGGCAGCCGGTGATGAGGATGCGCTTGGCGCCCGCGCTGATGGGGCTGCCGCTCGCCTCGGCCTCCGCGCGACGCTGCTCGCACAGGCGCTCGAGGCTCTCCACGTACGCGCGCACGTCAAAGTTGAACGTGCCTGCGAACATCGTGCTCATGAGTTCCACGCCGCTCATCGCCGGCGGCACGCTCCGCTGCAGGTCGTAGAGGGCCAGAATCGCGCGGCGCAGGCGGTTGCGCAGGCGCGCGGCCTCGCGCAGGGCGTCGTCGGTGATCTGGATGCCGTAGAGCCGCTCGAGCTCCTCCTTGAGGCCAACGACCTCCTGATACCAGCCCTCGCGCTCGTGCTCGCGGGAGCGACCCTGCGGCAGGTGCAGCACATAGGTGGGCTTGAGCTCGTTCAGCAGCTCGTACATCTTCTTCTTGCCGTCGCACGTGGTCTCGCCCACGATGAGGTCGGAGAAGTGCGTGAACGGGCACGTCTGCGAGTACGCGAAGCCGTAGGTTGACTTGATGAGCGGGCA
>CASEGE010000199.1 GCA_949287335.1 uncultured Olsenella sp.
CAGAACATCTGTACCCTATTATGTAGGTACAATTGTTCGTGTCAAGAGAAAACGAACATCTGTTTGCGCAATTTCGAGAACTGGTGTATGATTCCGATAACGACGAAGGAGGCTGCTATGGCACGAGGAAAACTTGGTAAGCGTCAGCTCGCTATCTACGAGTTCATCAAGAGCTACTCAGATGAGCATGGCTACCCGCCCTCGGTTCGAGAGATCGGTGCGGCCGTCGGACTCGCCTCCCCCTCCACCGTTCACATGCACCTCAAGGTCCTCGAGGAGCACGGCCTCATCAAGCGTGACTCCAAGAAGCCTCGCACCATTGAGGTCATGGACAAGCGCACCGCTGCCCCCGAGCCCGAGGGGGAGCTCGCCTCGGTGACGCAGGACGTCTCCAACAACGTCATCAACCTGCCGCTTGTGGGTCGTGTCGCCGCCGGCACACCCATCCTTGCGGAGCAGAACATTGAGGACACCCTCTCGCTCCCAACGTCCATCGTGGGGGACGCGAGCTCGTTCGTGCTTCGCGTGAACGGCGAGTCCATGATCAACGCCGGCATCTTCGACGGTGACTATATCGTGGTGAAGGAGCAGAGCGACGCCCGTGACGGCGAGATTGTCGTGGCCCTCATCGATGACTCTGCCACCGTGAAGACCTTCTATCGTGAGCACGGCCGCATCCGCCTACAGCCGGAAAACGACACCATGGAGCCCATCTACGCCGACAATCCCGTGATTCTCGGTAGGGTCACCGCGCTCATTCGCTCTGTCTCGTAGCCATGGAAGCTGCTCGGGACACCGCTCGGCAACATTTGGGAGGCCGCGTCGGCATCTTCGATGTCGTGCGCGGCTTCTCTGTCGTCTCGATGGTGCTCTTCCACCTCTGCTACGACCTTAAGTTCATCACAGGCGTCAGCCTCTCGTGGTTTGAGCCGCCCCTTCAAGACGTCTGGCGCGCGAGCATCTCATGGACCTTCCTGTTTGTCGCGGGATGCATGTGCCCGCTCTCGCGATCCAACGCACGCAGGGCGCTTCAGTACGGGCTTGTTGCACTCGCCATATGGCTCGTCACGACCATGGTCGCCGTGGACACGCCCATATCCTTTGGCATCATCTACTGCATGGCGGCATGTACGCTCGTGGCCTATGCTCTTCAGCGCCTTCGCGCGCTGCCGTGCGGCTACCTTGCCGCCGCGGTTCTTCTCGTTTCGTTTCTCGCGCTGCAGGGACTCTCTCAGGGGACCGTGCTCTTTGGGCTCGTGAAGCTGCCCTCGGTGCTCTACGGGAGCGAATGGCTCTCCTGGCTCGGTTTGCCCGGCCCGTCCTTTGCCTCGGGAGACTACTACCCGCTTCTCCCCTACCTGCTCATCTACCTTGTGGGAGCGGCCCTCGGGACTCGTTGGGCAGAATCGGGGTACCCGGAATGGGCAAAGAGGGCCAACGTGCCCCCGCTCTCATTCGTGGGAAGGCACGCCCTGCTCGTCTATGTTGTCCACCAGCCCGTCTTGCTGCTCGTCACCGGGGCACTCCTCTAGGCCGCCCTCATCAACGCGATACGGCTCGAGCGTGGCCGCCATGCGTCGATCTGCCTTCACGGTGGCGAGCAGGCCCTGCTGGACGAAGCTCTCTCGCATTACCTGGCAGCGCTCGTGGACCATCTTCATGAGCAGGCCCTTCTCGTAGGGCACAAGCACGGTGATGGTGACGCTTCCGCTGGCGGCCTCCTGGGCGATCCTGTAGAGCAGGGCCCTGATGCCCTGCCCGTCGAGAGCCGAGATGGGCTGCGCGTCCGGGTGGGCGAGCATCGCCGCCCTCTTCTCCTCCTCGTCGAGCAGGTCACATTTGTTGAGCACGGTGACGCAGCGAATCTCGGACGCGTCGATGTCCCTGAGAACTGACCTGACCGCCTCGATCTCAAGCTCCCTGTGAGGGTCCGACGCGTCAACCACGAGGAGGATGAGGTCTGCCGCGCGCACCTCGGCAAGCGTCGACTTGAAGGACTCCACGAGCATGGTGGGGAGCTTCTGGATGAAGCCAACGGTGTCCGTCAGGGTGATCTTGCGCCCCTCCTCAAGGTCGAGGGCGCGCGTGGTGGGATCGAGCGTGGCGAAGAGCTCGTCTTGCGCGTACACGTTTGAGCCCGTCAGACGGTTGAGGAGCGTGGACTTTCCCGCATTGGTGTAGCCGACAAGAGCGACGCGGTAGACGCCGGAGTCCCAGCGCGCCTTGCTCTGCACGCTTCTGCGACGGGCGAGGCGGTCGAGTTCGCGCCTGAGGGTCGAGATCCTCGAGCGAACGAGCCTGCGGTCCACCTCAAGCTGGCTCTCGCCCTGTCCAAATCGGCTTCCGATGCCGCCTCTCGTCTGCTCGCCAACGAGGTGGCTCCACATGCCCCTGAGGCGGGGCAGGACATATTGGAGCTGGGCGAGCTGCACCTGGAGCCTTCCCTCGTGCGTCTTTGCGTGCACGCCAAAGATGTCGAGGATAAGGGCGGTGCGGTCGATGATCTTGGTGGGCTCGCCAACGATCTTCTCGAGGTTTGCCTGCTGAGAGGGCGTGAGCTCGTCGTCAAAGATGACAACGTCGGCATTGAGGTTCCTCACGTAGGAGCAGAGCTCCTCGACCTTGCCTTTGCCAATGAACGTCTTGGGGACGGGCGCGTCAAGCTTCTGGGACATGGTGAGGACGACCTCTGCGCCATCGGTCTCGGCAAGACGCGCGAGCTCTGCAAGGGACTCCTCGCACGTCCACTGTGAGTTGCCAAAATCCACCCCAACGAGGATGGCGCGCTCTCGAACGGGCGTCGTCGAGAAAGGCTTAAATCGTCCCAAGCGACTCCCCCTTGACATCCTGCACGATCATCTTTGCGGCACTCTCTAGCGAGGTCTTGTCTAGGTCAATCCATCTCACCCGAGGGTCATGCCTGAACCAGGAGAGCTGTCGCTTTGCATAGCGCCTGGTACGCCGTTTGATGAGCTCAACGGCATCCTCGATGGAGGAGAGGCCTCCCATAACGTCGAGAAGCTCCTTGTAGCCAATGGCCTGTCCGGCCGTCTGATCTGTGGCGAGGCCGCGCCGTGCGAGACCAGTTACCTCGTCGAGCAGCCCGCGCTCCATCATCTCGTCCACCCGAGCGTCGATTCTCGCGTAGAGGCGCTCCCGATCCATCGTAAGGCCCCAGATCCGGGCGTCGTAGTGGGCCGCGCGCTCGTGAAGGCCCTCGTGCTGCTGCGCATAGGAGACGCCCTCATCGAGCATCTCGAGGGCACGGATGACGCGTCGCGTGTTGTTCGGGTGTATGAGCTCCGCGCTCCGGGCATCCCGGCTGGCGAGAAGCTCGTGAAGCCATGACCCCCCATGCTCGGCCAGGAGCTCCTCATAGGCGCTCCTGCGCTCGCCGCCTACCTCGCCTGAGGGAAAGTCCATCTCGTCGATGACGGCGTTGAGGTAAAGTCCCGTCCCGCCGCAGAGAACGGGCGCCAGTCCCCCGTCAAGCAGCTCGTCGACGAGGGCGCGCGACTGACGCTGGAAGAGCTGAACCGAGTAGTTATCGCCTGGTTCAGCGACGTCCACCATGAGCAGCGGCGCCCTGCGCTCGTCTACGGGGGTCTTTGCGGTGCCAATGTCCATCCCCCGATACACCTGCATGGCGTCAACGGAGAGGACCGGGCTTTCAAGCTGCATGGCAACAAGCTCGGAGAGGGCGCTCTTGCCCGAGGCGGTGGGCCCGACGATGCAGACGACTGGACCCGGCGCGCTCATCGCGGCTCGCCCACCACAGACCCGCGAAGGTACCAGGTACGGGCCTCCTCGACGCGGACGTCAACGATTGAGCCGACGAGCTCTTCTGCCGTGCGCCCCTCGGGAAGCGCGAAGTGAACCGTCTGGTTCCTCTCGCTGTGACCGACCATGACGGAGCCGTCGCGCTTGGAGGATCCCTCGACAAGCACGCTGACGAGGGTGCCGAGGTCCTTTTGGTTTGCATCGTGCGCCTGGTCGGCCACCTGCTGGGCGAGCCGGTCAAAGCGCTCCTGAATGACCTCGTGGGGCGTGTCGTCTGGAATCTTGGCGGCTGGGGTGCCGGGACGACGCGAGTAGATGAAGGTGTAGGCGGCGGAGAAGCCCGCTTCCCTCACCAGGGAGAGCGTGTCGAGGAAGTCCTCCTCGGTCTCGCCGGGGAAGCCGACGATGATGTCTGTGGAGAGCGCGAGCCCGGGAATGCCCTCGCGGAGGCGCTGGGCAAGGTCGAGATACTCCTCGCGGGTGTAGCTGCGGTTCATCGCCTTCAGGATGCGGTTGGAGCCGCTCTGAACGGCGAGGTGCAGATGTGGCATGACGGCAGGGACCTCGGCCATGGCGGAGATGATGTCATCCGAGAGGTCCTTGGGGTTTGAGGAGGTGAAGCGAATGCGCTCCACGCCCGTCTCCCCCACCCTGCGAAGGAGCTCGGCAAAGCGGGGCTCACCGTAGATGTTGCGCCCGTAGGAGTTGACGTTCTGGCCGAGCAGCGTGACCTCGCGGACGCCGTCGGCAACGAGCAGCTCGACCTCGGACACGATGCTCTCCATGGTGCGGCTCTTCTCTCGCCCGCGCACATAGGGAACGATGCAGTAGGTGCAGAAGTTGTTGCAGCCCGTCATGATGGGAACCCAGGCATGGAAGCGCTGGGCGCGGTGGCTGGGCAGGTCGGTGGAGAAGGGGCGGTTCTCCTCGCAGGTGTCCACCTCGACCTCGTGCCCGTCACCCTCAAAGGCCTGGGCGAGAAGCCCGGGGAGGCTCGCGAGTGCGCTCGTTCCGAAGACGACGTCAGCACAGGCGATGTGCTCACGGATCTTCTCGCCATCTCGCTGCGCGATGCAGCCACCGATGGCAACGACGCGCTTGCCGGAGGGCGGCGTCGGGGCGGAGACCATCGCCGAGGCCTGGCCGTAGAGCCGCTGGTCGGCATTCTCACGGACGCAGCAGGTCATGAAGACGACGATGTCGGCCTCGTCAGGCTCGCTCACGCAGATGCAGCCGCACTCGTCGAGCAGCCCGGAGACGCGCTCGGAGTCGTGCAGGTTCATCTGGCAGCCAAAGGTCTTGACGCAGTAGGTCTTGCCGGTAAGAACGCTGGGATGGGTCATGAGGCAATCTCCGGAATCTCGGGCTCTGAGGGGTACGAAGTGGTGGTAGGAGCCACGATCCGATGAACGTAGACGGCAATGCGGATGGCCGTGCGGCTCTCCCCCGAGATCTCTATGTCTGAGAACGTGGGCGCGCAGGATATGTCGATACCGGTGGGGATGAGAAATCCGCGGGCGATGGCGATGGCCTTGATGGCCTGGTTGACCGCACCGGCGCCAACGCACTGGATGTTAACGGGAACCTCGTCCTTGACAAGGCCGGCAATGGCCCCGGCAACCGAGGCTGGCGACGACTTACTCGACACCTTTAGATAGTCCATGGTTCAATCTCCTGCTGCGAAACTTACGTGAGCTGCTGTGTTTGAGTCTGCGTAGGTTCTAAAGATTCTACTGGTTGACCTTGAGTTTGAGAAGTGAGCCTCAAGTGCTTCAGAGCCTTATGGTCAATCTCTCTCCCTCAGGTCGAAGGTTACCGTAATCTTGTCTCGCCCGATGCTTATCCGGGGATCCGCGGAGAGCGAGAGGTAGTAACGCTCGCAGAGCGTTTGGAAGGCGCCTTCCAGGGCATAGGAGAAATCCTCGAGGTCGTCTTTGGAGACCCTGAGGCTCCTGCGGTCACGGGCGAGGTCGACCTCTCCCTTTTGCGACACGTGATTGGGTTCGGTTTGGACAAGATGCGACAGCACGCTCTTCTGGGGAGAGATTTGTCCCGAAACGATGCGATGCGCGGTGCGCTCGGACATCTCCAGTCCCAGCGAGGCTGCTTGCTCGCAGAGCTCGCCCGCATCGGCTGCCGCGTGCAGACGCTCGAGAACGGGAAGCTGCTCGAGCGTTTTGAGGGAGAGGAGCTCCGAAGCACTGACGGATGGCCTTACGCGAGCCCGTGCGGTTGCCACCATCTCGGCGGGAGAGCCAAAGTAGACCTCGCAGGCCCCTCGCTCCTCAAGCGCGAACTCGCAGCACGTTCGAATGATGTTGTGGGGCCCACGCGAGCAGACGAGGGCACCCTCGTCGTTCCGCTCAACGGAGGGCCAGCTGGATTGGTCGGCGCGCTCGGGAAGCTCGCTAACGTTGGTCACAACTCTAATGGAGCTGCCCTTTCCCGGAGCCGAGGAGACGACCTCTGCCGAGACGGAGTTCTCAAGAATCGAGAAGAGCGCCATGCCGCGACCGTGGATTCCCCATCGGTCCATGTGAACGCTGTCGAGCTTTGAGGTGACGCGCGCCTCGAAGATGCGCTCATGCATGTCCTGAGGTATGCCCACCCCGTCATCGAGGATCGTCGTGGTCCGCAGATCACCCTCGCGGGTCGTGGCAACGTAGATGTGGTGCGCGCCCGCGTCTCGGGCGTTTCTCAGCATCTCAATGATGGCGTCCTCAACGCAGCGAATGTCATGCTTGGCCTGTCGTCGCTCGGCCTCCGCAACGCGAAGGCGAACGTACCCCTCGCCGAGGCTCTCCTCGACGCGAAGGGCACGCTCGCCTCCCATAGATGAGACAAAACCCAGAAGATCGTCAGTCACAGGTCTCTCGTTACTTGGCAACGTCAACGGCACGAGACTCGCGAATCACGACGACGCGCACCTGTCCGGGGTACTCCATCTCGTCCTCGATCTGCTTTGCGATGTCATGCGCGAGAACGGTTGCCTGGGCGTCGGAAATCTTCTCGGGCTCAACCATGACGTGGAGCTCGCGGCCTGCCTGCATGGCGTAGGTGCGCTCGACTCCGTCGTGGGCGTTGGAGATCTCCTCGAGCTTCTCGAGGCGCTTGATGTAGTTCTCTGCAGACTCGCGACGGGCGCCGGGACGGGCGGCAGAGATGGCATCGGCGGCCTGGACGAGCACGTCGAGGACGGTGTCGGGGTCAACGTCGGCATGGTGTGCCTCAATGGCGTGCACGATCTCGGGGCGCTCGCCGTAGCGGCGGGCGAGGTCGGCTCCTATCACGGCGTGCGGGCCCTCGACCTCATGGTCGATGGCCTTGCCCAGGTCGTGCAGGAGGCCGGCGCGCTTGGCAGGGGCCTCGTCCAGACCGAGCTCAGAGGCCATGATGCCGCAGAGGGCAGAGACCTGGATGGAGTGCGAGAGGACGTTCTGGCCAAAGGAGGTGCGGTAGCGAAGGGCGCCGAGGGTCTTGACGAGCTCGGGGTGAAGGTCGTGGATGCCGGCATCAAAGGCGGCCTGCTCGCCGGCCTCGCGAACGCGCTCGGCGACGAGCGCCTCGGCCTTCTTGTAGAGCTCCTCGATGCGGGCGGGGTGAATGCGGCCGTCCGCGATGAGGTTCTCGAGAGCGACGCGCGCCGTCTCGCGGCGGACGGGGTCAAAGCTCGAGAGAACCACGGTCTCGGGCGTGTCATCAATGACGAGGGAGACGCCGGAGACCTGCTCGAAGGTGCGGATGTTCCTGCCCTCTCGGCCGATGATGCGGCCCTTGAGGTCATCGGAGGGGATGTGGACCGAGGTTACCGTGATCTCGCCGGCTTGGTCGGCGGCGCAGCGCTGGATGGCGGTGGAGATGATCTCGCGGGCGGTCTTATCGGCCTGGGCGCGAACGGACTGCTCGGCCTCGCGAAGAATCTGGGCCTCCTCGCGCACGGACTCGGCGCGGACGCGGGCGAGAAGCTCGTCGTGGGCCTCGTCACTCGAGAGGCCGGCGATGCGCTCGAGCTCGCTCTGCTGCTTGGCAAACATCTCCTCGACCTCGTTCTTGCGACGGTCGAGCTGCCCCTGAAGGCTGGAGAGCTGGTGCTCGCGGCGGTCGAGCGCGTCATTTCTGTGGTCGAGGGACTCCTCGCGCTGCATGATGCGGTTCTCGAGGTTCTGGAGCTCGCCCTTGCGCTTCTTCTCCTCGGCCTCGGAGTTCTGCTTCAGCTGGAGAATTTGCTCCTTGGCCTCGAGGATGGCCTCCTTCTTGGCGCTCTCGGCCTGGCGACGCGCCTCGGAGGCAATGCGCTCCGCCTCGCCACGCGCGCTCTCGAGCTGCGCCTCAGCGCTCTTGAGCTTAGAGTCGCTCTGTCCCGCAAGGTAGAAGTAGACGATGATGGCGCCGACCGCTAGGCCAACGACTCCCGCAATAATAAACTCCATGGCTGCTCCTCGAATACTGCGTTGTTGTTCAGCGTGTTCTGGAGACCGCAGTGACTGGCACTGCGGAACCCGCCATCGGAGATGCAGTCGTGGCGCCTATGTCGGAGAATAGCCTATGCGACAGCTAACGATTCGGACCTAACATATGGACATCCGCTGACAGACCAGCGTGAGAATGCGCTCCAATAGCATGTTCATCCTACCGTTCAGGCACCCGCGTTGTCAAATGCGCCTCAGGTAGATGGTCTAGTCTTCACCACGCAAAATATCGCGCGCAACCTCTGAGGACAAGGCGTACCCATACCCTCTTCCCACGAGAAACCTCACGGTCTTCTCATAATCGTTCTTTCCGGTGACCCTTCTTCGCGAGGCGAGCAACCGGGCGCGCTCGCGTTCCTCGTCCTCCGAGAAGAACTCCTCTGGCCACCCCTCCACACTGGAGACGGGAACGCCCCGCCTCTCGAGCTCTCGCTCGATCTTCACTCTCCCCCACCCGCACGCAACCTTGGAGCGCGCGAAGGCGGCTCCGTAGCGCGCATCGTTCACAAGGCCGCACTCGAGGGCACGCGTCACGAGTTCCTCGACAAGCACGTCAGAGTAGCCATCTCGTCGCAGGCGCTCTGCAAGCTCGCTTGACGAGTAGTCCCTTCTGCTAAGAAGATCCTCGACCTTGGCACGGCCGCAGCGGCGGGACACCTCCTTCACAAGGAACAGGAGCTCGTTTCTTGAGGAGGGAGTGGCGTCACCATCAAGCTCTTTTTCAAGGCGCCTCCCCACCGAGACGGGCACCACGATCTCCTCGTTCCCATGAGTTGGGCTCGAGGCGAGAAGGCGCGCCCGCGATGGGCGCGCCTGCCGAGGGGGAAGCTCCACGCTCCAGGAAAATCCCTCAGCGCTCACTGTTCAAGGTCCCCAGTGGTCATCTCAACGGGCTCTCCCACGCGCTCGTCGCCAAGCTCAAGTCCGCATGCCACGCGAACCTTGTGGTCAATCTCCTCCATGAGGTCGGGGTTGGTGGCCAAGAACTCCTTGGCGGCCTCCCTGCCCTGCCCCAGGCGCTCCTGCCCATAGGTGAACCAAGAGCCGGACTTGCTCACAACGCCGTACTCGACGGCCATGTCGAGGATAGAGCCCTCCTTGGAGATGCCCTGACCATACATGATGTCGAACTCGCACTGCTTGAAGGGAGGGGCAACCTTGTTCTTGACCACCTTGACGCGCACGCGGTTGCCCACGGAGTCCCCGTTTACCTTGATGGTGTCCACGCGACGGATGTCCATGCGCACCGAGGCAAAGAACTTGAGGGCACGGCCACCGGGCGTGGTCTCGGGGTTGCCAAACATGACGCCAATCTTCTCGCGCAGCTGGTTGATGAAGATGCAGGTGGTGTTTGACTTGGAGAGCGAGCCCGCGAGCTTGCGAAGCGCCTGGCTCATGAGGCGGGCCTGAAGGCCAACCGTCGAGTCTCCGATCTCTCCCTCGATCTCAGCGCGAGGCGTAAGGGCAGCCACGGAGTCAACGACCACAACGTCGATGGCGCCCGAGCGAACGAGCATGTCGCAGATCTCAAGCGCCTGCTCACCGGTGTCCGGTTGGGAGATGAGCACCTCGTCGATGTCGACGCCAATGCGCGCGGCATAACCGGGGTCAAGGGCGTGCTCGGCGTCAATGAAGGCAACAACGCCACCCATGGCCTGCGCCTCGGCAAGAATCTCAAGGGAGAGCGTGGTCTTGCCGGAGGACTCGGGCCCGTAGATCTCCACGATGCGCCCGCGCGGAACGCCGCCGATCCCAAGGGCATTGTCCAGGGCGATGGAGCCCGTGGGGATTGCCTCCACCTCAAAGCTGGGGCCGTCGTCGCCGAAGCGCATGATGGCGCCCTTGCCAAACCTCTTCTCAATCTCCGCGGTGGTTGCCTCGAGGACCTTCTCGCGCTCCTCGCCCGTTGTGCGAGGATGAATCTCTTTGGTTAGCGTCTTGCTCTTGGCCATGCTTGCTCCCTCGTGTTGTTACGTCATCGTGATGGTATCCGAACAACCGTTCTAAGTCAATACCGATGATGAGAACATATCAGCGCGAGCTTACCGATGGCTGTCGGTTGGCTGACCGCTCTCTTCGCGAAATGGCGAAAAGTCACAAGAGGGGTGGCATCCCCGCACGTCACG
Source organism: uncultured Olsenella sp. (assembly GCA_949287335.1). Classification (GTDB taxonomy): domain Bacteria; phylum Actinomycetota; class Coriobacteriia; order Coriobacteriales; family Atopobiaceae; genus Thermophilibacter. Next base: position 10,376 of record CASEGE010000199.1, read on the forward strand.
GCACTGGCGCGCTGCGGTAAGAAGAGCCGGAGCCCGCTACGGGCGCGCGCCAGTCTCCATCACGCCTTCACGAAGAAGCTCGAGGGCTCGAAGAACCGCCTGATAGCGGACGTGGGCGCGGTCTCCGTCAAAATGACTCAGGGAGGTGCGCGTTTCCTGGGATGTGGCCAGGCCAAACCAAACCGTGCCGACGGGCTTGCCCGGCTCCTCCCCACCCGGGCCGGCAATGCCGGTCACCGAGACGGCAACGTCGCAGTTGAGGACGCGACGGGCGCCCTCGGCCATCTGCGAGGCGCACTCACTGGAGACGGCACCCAGGCGCGGGTCATCGAGAATGACGGGGGAAACCCCGAGGACCTCGCGCTTGACGGGGATGGCATAGCTCACCACGCCGCCACGGACAACTGCCGACGAGCCGCTCACGGCGGTGAGCGAACCCGAGACGAGCCCGCCCGTGCAGGACTCGGCGCATCCCAGTGTCACGCCCCGCTCCCCTGCCAGGGCAACGAGCTCTGCGCAGAGGTCGTAGAGCGTCCCGTCATCTGACGGGAGGACGAGCTTCTCGATCACCTGACCTCCTACTTGAAGACGACGTGACGCGCGTTCCAGAAGTACTGCGCCCCCGACACCACGGTGAGAACGACGGCGGCAACCATCAGGGCCCATGAGAGAAGTGCGATCAGACCGCCGTCGTTGAACCTGATCGCGGCGAGCGCGAAGGAGAGGTAGTAGCCGCAGAGCGAGACCATCGTGACTGCGGTCTTGGCCTTCCCGAGGCCGTCGGCCGCGATGACCTCACCGCTTGACGCCGCTACCATGCGAAGCGCGCTCACGAGAAACTCCCTTACAAGGATGATGAAGACCATCCAGACGGTAACGTACCCATCATTTAAGAGAAGCAGCAGGGCCGAGAAGACCAGGAGCTTGTCGGCAATGGGGTCGAGGAACTTGCCGAAGTCGGTTATCTCGTTACGCGAGCGGGCCAGATAGCCGTCGACCTTGTCCGTGAGCGAGAGCGTGAGGTAGATCAGGAACGCAGCCACGGCAAATGGTGCGTTGGCGCTCACCTCGGCGGCAAGCGCAACGACCATGAAGACGGGGATAAAGGCAATCCTCACGCACGTGACCACATTTGCCGGGGTCCACACGCTCTTCTCGGGTGACATCTTAGCGAGCCTCCTCCACGATCTCGCCAACAAGCTCGTAGCAGAAGGAGTCGACGAGGTCGACGGTCACGATGTCGCCCACCGTGGCCTCTCCCCAACCGATGTGGACGGCCCCGTCGGAGTCCGGCGCCTGGAACCACGCGTGGCCGATGAGCTCGGGACCCTCCTCGGTCTCCTCGACGCCGTCCACGATGACGCGCACGCGCTCGCCGACGTGGGATGCCGTGGCCGCAAAGCCCAGCTGCTCGGTGAGGTCGATGAGGCGCTGCGTGCGCTCGAGCTTGACGGACTCGTCTATCTGATCGGGCATCGCGGCGGCGCGGGTGCCCTCCTCCTGCGAGTAGGCAAAGACGGAGCAGTAGTCAAACTCCTGCTCGGCGATGAAGTCGTAGAGCTCCTCGGCCTCCTCGTCCGTCTCGCCGGGAAAGCCCGCCATGCCCGTGGTGCGCAGAACCATCCCGGGAATCTCCGAGCGCAGGCGCGCAAAGAGCGCGCGAAGCTCCTCGGGAGAGCCGCTACGCCCCATGGACTTGAGCACTCGCGCGGAGCAGTGCTGGATGGGGATGTCAATGTAGGGCAGGACCTCGTCCACGTCTCGTATGGTGGCGATGAGCTCGTCGGTCATGCCCTCGGGCTGGAGGTAGAGCACGCGGACCCAGCCATGATAGGGACGAATGACGTCCGCCACCCTGCGAAGAAGGGCAGCCAAGGTGTCTCCCTCGCCCAGGTCGCAGCCCCAGACCCCCGTGTCCTGGCCGATGAGGACAATCTCCCGCACGCCGCCCTCCATGAGGGACGAGACCTCGGAGACGATCTCGTCTGCGGGGCGGGAGTGGTAGCGCCCGCGAATGTAGGGAATGGCGCAGAAGGTGCAGAAGCGGTCGCACCCCTCGGAGATCTTCACAAAGGCGCTGGTGCCCTCCACGGTGCGCAGCATGGACTCGCCCTCTGAGGCCGCCGGCGCGGTCACGCCGAGAACCTCGCAGACAACATCGACGATGCCGTCCTCGTCCTCCGCGCGGACAAAGGCGGCGACCTCCGGGAGCTCCTCGACGAGCGCGTCACCGTAGCGCGAGGGGACGCAGCCGCACATCACGATGGGGCATGCCCGCACGCCCTCGCTGCGCTGCTCGGCAAGCTCGAGCGTTGCCTCGACGGACTCCTCCGTCGCAGAGGCGAGAAAAGAGCACGTGTTCACGAGGGCGATATCTGCCTCGGAGGCCTCGAGCGTCTCGGTGAAGCCAGCCGCGAGGAGTTGTGCCCTCATGCGGTCGGAGTCGACCTCGTTCTTTGCGCACCCGAGCGTGACGATGAGAAACTGCACCCCTGCCCCCTTGCTAGCGATAGTTCACGAACTGCAGGGGCTGACCGTAGTCACGCTCCTTGAGTGCGGCGATGACGGACTGGAGCACGTCCTTGGAGGCGGAGCTCACTCGCAGCTTGTCCCCCTCGATCGTGGCCTTTGCCTTGACCTTGAGATCGCGAATGTCCTTGGAGATCTTCTTGGCGGTGTCGGCATCGATGCCCTGGACGATGGTGCCGGCCTGTCGAACGGACATGCCCGTTGCCGCCTGGGGGTCTGCCCAGCGGACGGCGGTGAGGTCAATGCCGCGCCTCGTGAGCTTGGTGGCAAGGACGTCGCGCACCTGGCTTGCCACAAACTCCGAGGGCGCCTCGATCTTGAAGGAGCCGTCCTTCTTGGAGAGCTCGAGGGTCGCGCCCGTCCCCTTGAGGTCGTAGCGCTGCGTGAGCTCGCGGGCGGCCTGCTGGTAGGCGTTGTCGACCTCCTGCATGTCAACGACGGAAACCACGTCGAAGCTTGATTCCTTGGCCATGTCTCTCCTTTCGGCAGGGGCGCCCCTGCGTTGCGTCTATTGACCGGTCGTGTCGGTCGTGTCGGCGGAGCCGTCGCCCTGCTCGCCCGTCTGGGTCTCATCCTGCGTCTCGGGAAGCGGCGTCCCCTCGATGGTGACCGAGCCAAGGCCACCCGCCCTTGAGGAGAAGTCCCTGCGCTCGCCGTTCTCGGTGACGGTGACGGCATCGGGGTTGTCCACCTGAACGGTGATGGAGTCGTGAACGTTGTAGGTCTGCTCCCACGGCCCCGTTATGCCCTGGGCCACCTCGCTCACGCCGTCGCTCGTGATCTCGACCCACACAACCTCGCCACGGCTGACGGCAACCTTGACGAGGGTCTCCTTGGGGGCCTCGTCCTCGTCGTTGGCAGCGGCCTCGCCGTCGTTCTCGCCATCCTCAGCGGGATCGCTCGCGTCGCCCTCGCTTGTGTCGGTGGCATCGTCGCCGGTCGTGTCTTCCTCGGTGGGCATCTCGACGGGGTCAGCGTCTTGGCTCGGCTCGTCGCCAACGGTTGCGTCCTCGTCGTCATCGGTCGTGGCACTGCCCTGCTGGCCGGTGGTCCCCACGGGGACGAGCTGCCCCGTCGAGGGGGCCTGCGTCTTTCCGCTGACGCACGAGCTCACGGAGAAGACGAGGATGGCCGTGAGGACCACGGCGAGAAGGACGATGAGCGCAAAGAGCGCGCGCCTTGGATCTGAGAGGAACTGAGAGACCACGCCCATGGCGCCGCCCTTGCGCGGAGGCCTGCGACCGCCGCCGACGGCGCGACCGCCCTGCCTGCGACGAACGTTGGGGCGCTCGACGCTCGCGATGTTTCTGGAGGAGCGCCTCCCGGAGATGGTGGACGCGGGCGAGTACGGGCTGGCGTGACCGTCGAGGCGCAGGTCATCGGTGTACTCGCTCGGGCGGACGCGGCGCGTGCTCACGTCGTCCCTGCGGTAGAGCCTGCCCGTGGGCATGTTCTCGCGCGCATCGTCGCGCCCCTGCGCATACGAGCGCTGGCCCTCGTTCAAAAGGCGGCTCCCGGAGTCATCTTGCCTGCGCCTTCTCGCGGTCTGGGACCTCCGTCGCGCCGTGCTGGCGGAGGGCCGCTCCGAGGAGGGGTCGGTGTTGTAGGGATGGGCGCCCTCAGGGCGACCGGACGTGCCGGACCCGTAGGTTGAGGCGTAGCGCGAGCGCGCGTCGGCTGTCGGGGCGCTTGCCAGGGGGACGGAGGTGCGCGGGCGCGCCGGTGCCGTTGTGGCAAAGGCGCCCATGTCACCTGCGGGCCCGCCGGAGGTAGGAAGCAGCGGACGGTACTCGACGTAGGCCTTTGGCCGGGAGCCGGCCTCGTTGGGAAGCTCGTATCCGGCTACGCCGCGTCCGGCCTGCGTGTCGCGCGTCCTGCGGCGAAGCTCGTGGGACGAGGTGCCATGACGGTACTGATAGAGGTCCTCCTGGAAGAGGTCGACGATCTCTCGCGCGTTGAGGCCGAGGTAGCGCGCGTAGCTGGAGAGCATGCCCTGGGCATAGCCGCTCTGGGGAAGGTGCTCGTAGTCACCCTCCTCAAAGGCGACGAGCACATCCTCTCGCAGGCGAAGGATCTGAGAGGCCTGCCGTATGGAAAGGCCAAGCTCATGTCGGCGCGCAACAAGCACCTCGCTGAACTGTGGACGTGGCACGCTACTCGACCTCCCTATAGGCGGCGTCCTGTACCTTCAGGTCCTCGAGGGCGTCCTTGTCCAGAAGGACCTCTCGGGGCTTGGATCCGTTGGCGGGGCCGACGACGCCCTTCGCCTCGAGCATATCCATGATCCTTCCCGCGCGAGCGTAGCCAACGGAGAGGGCGCGCTGAAGGCTCGAGGTGGAGCCGAGCTGCGACTCCACGACGATTCGCGCGGCCTCCCAGATGAGCGGGTCGTCGTCCTTGGGCGCACCGGGCTCACCGGAGCCGGGGGCGGTGGGGACAACGGCGGTGAGGATGTCCTCATGGTAGTCCGCCGTGACCTGTTCGCGGACGAATTTGACCGTCTGCTCAATCTCATCATCGGAGACCCAGCAGCCCTGGGCGCGGCGGGGCTTCTTGCCACGGAGCTTCACGAGCATGTCTCCCTTGCCGAGGAGCTGCTCGGCGCCCTTCTGGTCGAGGATGATGCGCGAGTTGAGCGAGTTGTCAACGGAGAGCGCCACGCGGTTGTCGATGTTGGCTCGGATGAGGCCGGTGACAACGTCTGCCGAGGGTCGCTGCGTGGCCACGATGAGGTGGATGCCGGCGGCACGGCCGAGCTGCGCGATGCGCACGATGGAGGACTCCACGTCCTTGCCCGCCACCATCATGAGGTCGGCGAGCTCGTCGATCACGATGACGAAGTACGGCATGTGCTTGGGAGGGTTCTCCATGTCGGCGTACTTGTCGCCATCCACGTTTTTGTTGAAGGTCTTGATGTCGCGAACCTTGTAGTGCTCGAAGACCTTGAGGCGGCGCTCCATCTCGGTGACGCCCCACTGAAGGGCGCTTGCCGCCTGGCGCGGCTCGGTGACCACCGGCACGTAGAGGTGCGGCAGTCCCGCATAGCCCGTGAACTCAACGCGCTTGGGGTCAACCATGATGAGGCGCACCTGTTCGGGCGTGGCGCGCATGAGCATGGACATGATGATGGCGTTGAGAAGCACCGACTTGCCCGAGCCCGTGGTACCGGCGACGAGCAGGTGCGGGAGGCCGGCAAGGTCGACCACGATGGGGTTGCCCTCGGAGTCGCGCCCGAAGGCGCAGTCGAGCGGGCCGCCCGTGGCATAGGGCAAGACGTCGGAGAGGAAGACCGGCTGGGGCTTCTCGTTGGGAATCTCGATGCCCACGAGCGAGGTGCCCGGGATGGGTGCGAAGATGCGCACGGACTTGGCGGCGAGCGAGAGCGCGATGTCGTCCTCGAGGTTCACGATCTTGTTGACGCGCTCGCCCTCTCCCATCGAGATCTTGAACGTGGTGACCGAGGGGCCCGCGATCCAGCCCTCGACGCGCGAGCTCAGGCCAAACTCCTCGAGCGTGCCCTGGAGCTTTGCCGCCGTGGCGGAGAGCTCGGTCTCGTTTCCATAGGAGCCGCTCGCGTCAGGGTTCTCGCGAAGGATGGAGAGGGGCGGGAGCTGGTAGGACTCGTCGGCGTCACCGGGGCGCGTGATCGTTGCGGGAGTCGCGGGGCGCGCGCCCTTCTCGGCCTTGTCAGCCTTCTTTGTGGCCTTGGCAGCCTTCGCGCGCCCGGGACGCGCGGCCTCGAGAAAGCCCGGGACCCCGCCCTTTCCGGCGTCCTTCTCGGGCTCTGCGGCCTTAGGCGCGGCCACGATGGTCTTGTCGGGCTCGAGCAGGGTGGTCGGGGCCTGGTCGGGGTCGAGAAGCGCGGCCCCGCGACGCTTGGGCGCGCGCTTGAGGACGGTCGTCTTGCGGTTGCCGATGAAGGTGGTCTCCCCTGCCCCGCCCTCGTCGAAGAGCGACGCCTGCGCCTTGGCCTTGCTCTGGGGCTTGGCCTGGGGAACCTCGTCAAGATCTGAGGCCGCGTCTATGATGGCCTGCTCGCGACGCTCGCGAAGGCGCGTCTCATGGGCATCGGCCGCCTCGCGCAGGCGCTGGCGCGCCTTGGTGACCGCGCCGGAGACGGAAAAGCCGCACACCACGACGCCCGCCACGATCACGCCGACGAGGATGACGTTGCCAACGACGGGGCCCACGAGCTCAAGCAGGCAGAACGCGAGGGCGCCGCCCACGTAGCCGCCGGAGCTCTCGGCCGCGGCCTCACCAAAGACGGAGGCCGGGTCCGCCCCGGCGCCCGCGAGGTTGAGCGAGAGCATGGAGAGGATTGCGAGCACGATGAGCGCAAGGCCGAGCGCGATGCGCCCGGAGATGGGCTCCTCCACGTCAAAGAAGAAGGTCAGCGCAAACACGAAGATGGCAACTGGCACAAGCGGCGCCGCCGCCCCAAAGGAGAGTGCGAGGAAGTCGTGGAGCATGCTGGACACGACTGCGGTGCTGGGAAAGAGCAGCGTGGCGAGAAGCGCGACGGCGCCAACCGCGATGACGATGCCGAGGATGTCCCCCTGCACCGTTCCCACGAGACGCGTCGAGGCCGCGCCCCTGCGCCCCCCGTTAGAACCACTCTTTGCGCCCGCGCGGCCCTTTGCTGCGTTTGAAGTGCGTTTGGCCGGCATTTAGACCTCCATCACCACCGGTATGATCATGGGCCGCGTGTGGGTCCTGTTCCAGAGCTGGTTGGAGAGCGCGTTTCTCACGCCCCTCCTCAGCGCGTCGATGTTCACGCCGTCGGAGCTGGTGAGCTTCTCCACCTGTGCGCGCACGATCTCCTGGGCGTCGCCGAAGAGGAAGTCGTCGGTCGAGGACGAGAGGCCGCGCCCGGAGATCTCCACGGCACCGACGCCGCAGGTGCGCTTGGAGATCACGACGGTACAGGTTACCACGCCGTCCTGACCGAGCTTCTGGCGATCGCGCAGGACCGTGGGGTTGGCCTCGGTCACGGTTCCGCCGTCAACGTAGACGACGCCGGACTCAACGGCGCGGCCGCGGCGGACCTTGTGCTTGACGAGCTCGAGCGAGTCACCGTTGTCCAGGACGAAGATGTGTCTGGCGGAGACGCCCATCTGCTGCGCAAGCTCGGCGTGGGCGCGCAGGTGCTGTGCCTCGCCGTGGACGGGCATGAAGTAGCGGGGCTTTGCCATGGCGAGCATGAGCTTGAGCTCCTCCTGGCTCGCGTGACCGGAGACGTGCACGAGGCCCTTGCTCTTGTCGTAGATCTCGCAGCCAATCTTGGAGAGCGAGTTGATGATCGACTGCACGCTCTTCTCGTTGCCCGGGATGGGCGTGGCGGAGATGATCACCGTGTCGGTCTCATGGATGGAGAGCGACTTGTGCTCGCCGGTTGCCATGCGCGCGAGGGCCGAGAGCGGCTCGCCCTGGCTTCCGGTGCACAGCACCACGATCTTGTCGTCGGGGATGCGGTCGACGTCATAGGCGTCGATGATGTTCTCCTCGTCGATGTTGAGGTAGCCAAGGTCACGCGCGACCTTGGTGTTGGTGATCATGGAGCGACCCGTCACCACGACCTTACGGCCCACGGCCACGGAGGCGTCGCAGATCTGCTGGAGGCGGTGGATGTGGCTCGAGAACGCAGCCACAAAGACGCGGCCGGGCGCGTTCTTGATGACGTGGCGGATGTCGCGGCCAACGGCGGCCTCGGAGGGCGTGAAGCCGGGGCGCGTGGCGTTGGTGGAATCGGAGAGGAGCAGGTCAACACCCTGCGAGCCAAACTTGTTGATGGCTTGGAAGTTGGGCCTGCGCCCGTCGATGGGCGTCTGGTCAAACTTGAAGTCGCCGGTGTGCATGACGGTGCCGGCGGGAGTCTGGATGAAGACGCCAAACGCCGCGGGAATGGAGTGCGTCATCGAGAAGAAGGTGATGGTGAAGGCGCCGAGCGTGATGGTCGAGCCGTCGCTCACCTCGCGCGTCTTGGGGTTCTTGATGTTGTGCTCGTCAAACTTGCCCTGGATGATGCCGAGGGTAAGCTTGCTCGAGTAGATGGGCACCTTGCGCGTGAGGTCCTGCAGGAGGTACGGGAGCGCGCCCGTGTGGTCCTCGTGGCCGTGCGTGATGATGATGCCGCGGAGCTTCTCCTCGTTCTCGAGGAGGTAGGTATAGTCGGGCAGGATGAGGTCGATGCCGGGCTGCCCCTCGTCGGGGAACATCAGGCCAGCGTCAACGAGCACCATGTCATCGCCGTACTCGAAGGCGGTCATGTTCTTGCCGATGCCGTCAAGGCCGCCGAGCGGGATGACCTTAAGTGCTATGTCCTTCTTTGGCATTCCTGGGTGGATCCTTTCGTGGTGCAGGTGGTCAGGTATATCAGACGGCCAGCGGCCGTGCCAATTCGCATACCCGTCAATTGTAGTCGAGAAGCGTGTGTGACTGAGATGTTCCACGATGGTTCCACGGGAGCTACAGCCCTGCGCTGCATGCGGCATACGGGCTAGGTCTGAGCCATGAAATCGCGCCTCGTGTACCGGGGCACTGAGTCATCTGCCGAGAAATGCGGTGGGCTGTACCGCCGCGGTGACCTTGCCGTCGAGAAAACCAGCCCTCTGTACCGCCGCGGTGACCTTGCCGTCGAGAAAACCAGCCCTCTGTACCGCCGCGGTGACCTTGCCGTCGAGAAAAACGGTCCTCTGTACCGTCTTATCGGAGTATCTGCCGAGAAAGACGGAGGAGTGTACCATTCCAAAGACCCTGAGTGGTACAGGGGGCTGGTTTTTTCGGCACGTGAGCCCACATCTCGGTACAGAGGGTCGGTTTTCTCGGCACGTGAGCCAACAGCTCGGTACAGAGGACATTATTTCAACGCAGGGGTCAGGCTGACCTGGTACACCCCGCAGCATTTCTCGGCAGCGACTCTACCCTACTGGTGCACCAGCCGAAAAACCATGCAGCCAAGCCCTCAACGTAAGAAGCCTCGTCGACAGACGGAGCGGCCCGGGGCGTTCCGTAGGGAAGTTTCGCGTAGCGCACTTCCTGAAGGAACGCCCCGGGCCGCCTAAGCTGCGTCAGAGAACGAGCCTACGCCCCGTGGTGACGACGCGGCTGACGCTTCTCGCCGCCCTCGTCGCCGGGACGACGACGCGGCCCGCGGTGCTCGCGACGGGGACGGTCGTCACCCTCGTGGGAGCGGCCGTTGCCGGAGCCGGCCGGGGCCTCGGGCTTGTCGATGCGGTCGAGGCTGATCTTGCCCTTCTCGTCGACCTCGAGGACGCGGACCTTGACCTCGTCGCCGATGTTGAGGACATCCTCGACCTTGTCAACGCGACCCTGCGCCACGCGGGAGATGTGGAGCAGACCGTCCTTGCCGGGCAGGAGCTCGACAAAGGCGCCGAAGGGCTGGATGCCCACGACACGACCGGTGTACTCCTCGCCCACCTCGGGAACCTTGACGATGGCCTTGATGCGCTCGGCGGCAGCGGTGCCGGCACCGCCGACGCCCGCGATGAAGACGGTACCGTCCTCCTGGATGTCGATGGTGGCGCCGGTGTCCTCCTGAATGCCGCGGATGACCTTGCCGCCGGAGCCGATGACGTCGCGGATCTTGTCCGTGGGGATGGTGAGGGAGATGATCTGCGGCGCGGACTCCTTGGTCTCGGCGCGCGGGGCGGGCACGGCGTCGAGCATGGCGTCGAGGATGAACATGCGGCCCTCGTGCGCCTGCATGAGGGCGGAGCGCAGGATCTCGGGCGTGAGGCCGGTTGCCTTGTTGTCCATCTGCATGGCGGTGATGCCCTTGGTGGTGCCGGTCACCTTGAAGTCCATGTCGCCGAGGAAGTCCTCGAGGCCCTGGATGTCGGTGAGGACGACGGTCTTGCCCTCCTCCTG
>CASEGE010000200.1 GCA_949287335.1 uncultured Olsenella sp.
CTGGTCCGAGGACGGCACGAGCTTCGTCGCCACCTTCGCCTGCGCCCACGACGCCTCACACGTGACCGAGCTCATGGCCAAGCCCGCCTCGGAGGTCGTCTCCGAGCCCACCTGCACCGAGCCCGGCGTGACCCGCTACTACGCCGAGGTCGAGCTCGACGGCGTCACGTACGCCGCGGAGTCCACCGCGGCCAACGTTCCCGCGCTCGGCCACGACTTCGAGAACGGGACCTGCACGGTCTGCGGCGCCAAGGAGGAGGGCTACGTCGCGCCCGAGGAGCCGAAGGACCCCGAGCAGACGCCGGAGCCCTCCGACCCCGAGCCCACCGTGCCCGAGACGGGCGACGCCACCGCGTCCTTCTCGGTTGCTCTTGGCGTCCTAGGGGCAGCCGCCCTCGGCGTGGGCGCCCTCGCGAGGCGCCGCGGGTAGGCCGACGCATCATCTTTCGTCACAACCACGGCCCGGGCGATCGCCACGATCGTCCGGGCCCGCGCATGTCCTGGCGCCCGAGGTTCTTCTCGCCAGGCCCTCGGTCAGCCAGGCCCACGGCGAGAACGACCGCGCGCCCTCTCGCGGTCGCTCCCTATAATGGGAGCGTTACCGCTACGAAGGGGCAAGTGACATGGGAATCCTCATCGGTCTCGAGCACGTGGGCCACGAGTGGCCCGGCAAGCGCGTGCTGGAGGACCAGACCATAGGCATCAACGAGGGCGAGCGCATCGGCATCGTCGGCCGCAACGGGGACGGCAAGTCCACGCTGCTCGAGATCGTGGGCCACGTGCTGGAGCCGGACGCGGGCACGGTGACGTGGCGGCGCAACATCGCCGTGGGCTACCTCGGGCAGGCCGACCAGCTCGCGGACGGCGATCCCGTGCGCCGCGCGATCTTTGGCGACGTGCCGGAGTACACCTGGGCCTCGGACGCCCGCATCCGCGCAATCCTGGACGAGCTTGTGGGAGACCTTGACCTCGACGGCCTCGTGGGCGAGCTCTCCGGAGGCCAGCGCCGCCGCGTGGACCTCTGCCGCGTGCTCTGCCACACGTGGGACGTCATCCTCATGGACGAGCCGACCAACCACCTTGACCTCGCCGCGATCGAGTGGCTGGCTGAGCACCTGCGCCGTCGCTGGCCGGCGGGGGAGGGCGCGCTCCTCGTGGTCACGCACGACCGCTGGTTCCTCGACGAGGTCTGCGTGCACATGTGGGAGGTCCACGACCGTCGCATCGAGCCCTTCGAGGGCGGCTATTCCGCCTACATCCAGCAGCGCGTGGAGCGCGAGCGCCAGGCAGCCGTCATGGAGGAGCGCCGCCAGAACACGCTGCGCAAGGAGCTCAACTGGCTCGCCCACGGCGCCAAGGCGCGTACGAGCAAGCCGAAGTTCCGCATCGAGGCGGCTCGCGCCATCATCGCCAACGACCCGCCGCTCAGAAACCCGCTCGAGCTCAAGCGCCTCGCCGTGAGCCGCCTGGGCAAGCAGGTCATCGAGATGAAGGACGTGAGCTTTGCCTACCCCGGTGGCCCGCGCGTGATCGACGGCGTGGACTGGCTCATCGGCCCCGGCGACCGCTACGGCATCCTCGGCGCCAACGGCGCGGGCAAGTCGACGCTGCTCGCCCTCATGACGGGCGCGCTTTCGCCCACGTCCGGTACCGTGAGGATCGGCGCCTCGGTGCGCTTTGGCTTCATGAGCCAGCACTTGGACGCGCTGGGCGAGAAGGACGACTGGCGCGTGCTCGAGGTGCTGGGCCGCTACAAGCGGAGCTACCTCGTGGGCGGCAAGATGCAGAGCCCCACGCAGCTCATCGAGCGCCTGGGCTTTGAGCAGCGCGAGCTCACCAACTTCATCAAGGACCTCTCCGGAGGGCAGCGCCGCCGCCTGGCGCTTCTCTGCGTCATCCTGGAGGAGCCCAACGTGCTCGTGCTCGACGAGCCGGGCAACGACCTCGACACGGACATGCTCGCCGTGATGGAGGACCTGCTCGACAGCTGGCCGGGCACGCTCCTCGTGGTCTCCCACGACCGCTACCTCATGGAGCGCGTGACCGACGACCAGTTCGCCCTCATCGACGGCCATGTGCGCCACGTCCCCGGCGGCGTTGACGAGTACCTCCGTCTGCTTGGCGAGAAGAGCGGTGAGCCGCAGGCAGAGACTGCTGCGCAAGAGGACGGTCCTTCTCGGCCCGCCGAAACCGGGCTTTCCAACCAGGAGCGTCGTGAGCTCAAGAAGCGCTTCGACGCGGTGAGCCGCAAGCTGGAGAAGACGGCGGGGGAGCCCGACCGCCTGCGCGCGGAGATGGCCGCCGTGGACGCGAGCGACTACGCCGCCCTCATGGCCGCGCAGGAGGCGCTGGACGCGTGCCTCGCCGAGCGCGAGGCCCTCGAGGACGAGTGGCTCGAGCTCTCCGACCGCCTCGGCATCGAGTGATCCAAAAGGGGACAGACCCCTTTTGGATCACTCCGGCACCTGAATCGGAACGGGCAAACTGACCTAGACAGGCGGCTACGCGTGTGCTATAAAAAATCTATATTCTGGGCTGACCGAAAGGTCCTGGTCCACCCAAAGGCGGGGATGAGTACCCCGCCATTTTCATATCGAGGGGGTGCAGTTCGACGGCCATTCAGGCCTCTTACGAGGATGGCAAGCCTGTCGAAAGTTTGACGGCGTGGCGATTTGCAGAATTGACAAAATTGCGTTCAATTTGTCCTGCAGAGTTGACAAAACCCTGTTCAAATTGCCGTACAGAATTGACAGACAGGATTTAGATAATCCCTGGCTTCGTATTAATGGCGCCGCCACATTCGGATTTTCCCAGCATCGATATTCGGTTTTTCATAGCGGAACGATTCGGATTATCGTAAGACGCTGCTAGCGCCGCCATCATCTAAGAAGCCTGGACCAGTCGTACTCACCGGGACGGGCGAAGCCGCGTACCGTAGGCAGGACGGGACGTGCGTTATTCCGAGCCGGGCTCTCGGAATCGAGCTCCCAGGTAACCGTTTGGTCATAAGTCGTTGCGCGACAAGCCCTCCGTCTGAGAGAATCGAACAGTAGAGATTCTGGGAGGGGTCAGACCCCAAGGCGGGAGCCCGCGCATGAGAGCGAACCACGCGCGCGAAGACGCGATCGAGAAATCTGTGAGGGGGGGGGGTCGCACCTCTTCCTCCTCGCTGCCCTCGTAGTCTCGGGACAGGCCCTCTAAGCCCGCACACATCCAGCTCAAAAGCCTCAAAACTAGCGAGAAGAACCCTCTTGCCCTCTCTCAACACAAAGAGGGGTCGGCAGGGCGCGCTCGGCCCTAATCGTCCACAACCCAATATCGCCGCCTCTAGGGCGCGTCACGCTCACGGGACTCCCGTGCGCGTGACGCGCCCGCTCTGCATGCCCGACCACCGGGATCTTTAGAAAGGACACGACAACATGAAGGCAACGAAGCGAATCGCCAGCCTGCTGCTCTGCGGCGCCATGACGCTCTCCCTCTTCCCAACGCCGGCTTTGGCGGAGGTCTTTGCCGCGGCTGACGAGCGGGTGGGAGATGCGAGAGCTACGGTTGGGGCATTTGAGGTGTCGGGCGACAGTGCAGGCTGCTCCTACGCCAACGGCGTCCTCACGGTAAACGATGGCGCGGACATCACTATCTCCATGGCCAGCGGTGCAACGGCACCGACTTCTGACCGCATTGTAGTAAACGGAAATGCGAATATTACCTTAAACGGCGTAAATATAACGCCCGTAGATGCAGTTACTAACGATGGATACAGCGGAATTGACCTGGCCAGTGGTGTGACCCTGAATATTACGCTTCAAAGCGGTAGCTCCAATGTGATCAAAGGCGGAACTTCTACTACTGGCTTGCCTGGTCCGGGGATTCACGTCCCAGAAGGTTCGACCCTCACAATAAAAGGTGAAGGATCTTTGACAGTCGAAGGAGCGTCTGGTGATTACGCGGCAGCTGTCGGAATCGGTGGAATGGGGTCTTCAAGTGGCGCTGGTGAAGCCTGCGGGAATGTCATTATTTTAGGAGGCACCATCACAGTACATGGCGGAACTTCTAAAACAGGCAATGCTCCTGTTGACATCGGCGGCGGAGCCTCTGACAACGGGAATGGCGGAAACTGCAGTACAGTCATCATTTTGACTTCGGTCAACAGTAACGGGAACCTCGAAATTGGCGGCGGCTCTGGCGCTGCTGTTGGCGGCGGCAAAGGTTCAGACGGTTCCGGCATCAAGCCCACCAACGACGGCAACTACACCGTCTACGGCGACCTGGAACTTCCCTTTGACATCACCATCCCGGCGGGGACCACGGTGGTCATTCCCGAAGGCACCAGCCTGACCGTGCCGGAGGGCATGACCCTGACCAACAACGGCACGATTCTGGTGCAGGGGGGCACGTTCACAAACAACGGCACTGTCAACGGCAATCAGCCCGCCTACCCCAGCACGGTGACGGTGAGCTTCAGCCAGAATGGGAAGTCTGTCACCTCCGTGCCCTACGGCTCGACCGTCACCATCACGGCCACCATGGAGAAGGCGGAGACCGCGGCCAATGCGCTGAGCGCTGATACCGGCAAGGTGGTTTTCTATCTTGGTGATGCGAATGATACTACTGGAATAAGGATGGACACTGGGACTGTTACGTTCGTCGATGGTGCCTACACCGCATCGGTGGACGTGACCATAGGTCAGGACAAAGGCTTTGATGGCCCTGGAGCATATAAGTTCACCGCCGATTTCGGCGGCTATGCCCCCGAGGGCAATGAAAGCGGCGACAGCCTCGCCCCCAACACCGGCAGCGCCAATCTGACCGTGGTTGAGAGTTACATCATTGACTATGAGGAAGAGACGATCACCATTGCCGACGGCTTCTCGCTCTATGAGGCGGAAACTAGTGGGGAAGCGATCTTAACCAGCAGCGGAGAGAATAAAACCGCCAGCCTCACGAATTACATCCAGAACAACGAGCGAAACCTGTATCTTCAGGCCCCGGCAGCAGAAGGGGAGACCGCGCCAGACAGAAGAGAGATCACCATCCCCGCCCGCCCTGTGGCACCTGTTGCTCCAACGATAAACTACTCCGAAGAGAAACTTAGTTTTACTCCTGATGTAACTGAAACAACTCTGGAATATGCTCTATCACAATCTGATCAAAACTGGCAAGACGTCCCAAGTGGTGCCGCACTGTCGGATATGGGATGGAATGGCACCGCAGAGAAAACCTATTACTTCCGCAAAGGAGCAACAGCTACCTCTTTCGCCAGTTCTCCAACCACGACTTCTGTAACCGCCCCGCCCCGGCCCGAAGCCCCTGAAGGTCTCCTGCTGCAGGACTGGACAGATGTAAGTCTCTCGTTTTATGTCGGTAAGGGCGTTCAGTGCCGGCTGGGCAACGAGGGAGTTTGGGTAACGCTAGGACAAAATGAAACAGACCATACTTTCATTGACTTGACTCCTCAAACGACATACACCATCTACGCCCGCTACCCGGCAACTGAGAGTCAATTTGCCAGCGCCGAGGCCAGCATCGAAGGCACCACCAAGAGCAGTGCGGCGGACGCTCCAGAAGTAGGGGCGGCTACTGTGACGGACACCACTGTCACCCTGCCGTATGACACCGCCTGGGAGTATAAGATGGGCGACGGCGACTGGCAAAGCATCCAAAACCCGAATGTGTTCACCAGCTTGACGGCGGCAACACAGTACACCTACCACGTGCGCGTGAAGGAAACCGAAACTGCCGAGGCGTCTGAAATCGCCACCGTGACGGTCTGGACGGCCCATGCCAAGCCCACGGGCGTGCAGGGCGGTCCTAACAAGATCACCGGCGTGACCACCGACATGGAGTACAAACTGAGCACTGCGGAAGCATGGACGGAGTGCGGCGGCACGGAAGTCACCGACCTTGCGGCCGGGAATTACCAGGTCCGCCACAATGCGGATGTTGGCGGGGCCCCTGCCAGCGAAGCCGTCACCGTGACCGTGGACAAGGGAGAGCAGGACAAGCCGGAGGGCGAGATCAGCCTGATAAGCAGCACTGAGAACAGCCTTTCGGTGAACTTCTTCTCGTACATGTCCGAAAATAATGCCGGGGTCGAAATTTCCTATGCAAAAGGACTGACCGCCAATACACCGACCAGTGAATGAATCACTGTCAATAAGATTGACGGCAGCATAGTATATAGCGCCACCATCGACCAGTTGTCTCCAGGTACGCCCTATGTTTTGTTCGTACGCTATAAAGAAAATGATTACTTTAAACCATCGCAACCTATCACCAGCGGCGCGCTTTATACGAAGCCGAAAATCACTACGCTAAGCCTGCCCAACGCATATGTGGGAGTCGCATATTCTGCACAGCTGGAAGCCGTCGCAGCCGAAGGCACGACCGTGTCGTGGTCTCTCATGGAGGGCTCGTCTCTGCCTGCCGGACTGACTTTGAGCACCGACGGAATAATCAGCGGTACCCCCACGGCCGCTACTCCACAGGAGGCAACTTTCAGAGTAACCGCCACCATCGGCGAGGGAACGAATTCCGTTTTCAGTGGCACAGCCTTTGTCATCACCATCTCCAGGTCGGAAGCCGAGCTGGGAAACCTGACCGTCAGCGGCAACACAGGCATCGCGGAGGGCGCGTTCCAGTACGGCGACACCATCACGGTGACCTTCACCCCGGAGCGGAGTGGGGACATCGCCACGAACGCTCTGGCGGAGAACACCGCCACCCTGACCTATACGAATGCTGAGGGTGAGGCCGTCATGCTCGCCACGGCGGCCGCGCAGGCCGACGGCTCTTTCACGCTAACCTATGACACCAAGGAGAAGAAGCTCCCCATCGGGGAGGACCTGCCCCTCACAGTCTCCTATGGTGGCAGCGGCGAATTGGAGCCTGCGGAGAAGGAGCTGACCGTCACCCTCGAACCGGCGACGCTCAAGAATCGTCCTACCCTCAGCGGCAACTTCGTGTATGGGGAAACCGTAACGGCGAACTATACCAAGCAGGACGATGAAGAGGTGACCTATCAGTGGTACCGAGGTGACCAGCCTATTGATGAAGCCACCAGCGACACCTACATGCTGACTGCGGAGGACGTGGGGCAGTCGATTACGGTTACTGTCACAGCCGAGGATGATTACCATACCGGCAGCGTGACCAGCGTCCCCGTCACTGTAGGCAGGGCCCCGGGCAGCATCGTGATCGCCTGCAGCGACGTGACCTACGGCGAGAGGGTCCAGCCCTCCGTGACCAGCACCACCAACACCGGTGCAGAGGTGACCTACAGCTACGAGGGGACGGGCGACACCAGCTACGGCCCCAGCAGCGAGGCCCCGACGGACGCGGGCACCTACACCGTTACCGCCACCGTGGCGGAGACGGCCACCCACACCTCGGCCACCAGCAAGGCGGTGTCCTTCTCGATCAACAGGGCCGAGCTCGCCGCGCCGCAGAGCCTCAAGCTCACGAGCGACGCCCCCGGCACGGCAGCGGCCTTCTGGGACGAGGAGCAGAACGCCAGCGGCTACACCGTCCAGCTCTACAAGGACGGAGAGGCACACGGCGAGCCGGTCGTCGTGACCGAGACGAGCCACGAGTTCTCCATCACCGAGCCCGGAACCTACGCCGTCAAGGTCAGTGCCAACGGCTCCGGCAACTACGCCGACGGCGCGCAGGCGGAAGCGAGCCTCACGTTCTTCTCGGTAGGCTTTGTGACCGATGGCGGCGGCACCGTTGAGCCTCAGGTCGTGGCGGAGGGCGGCAAGGTGACCGCACCCGCAGAGCTCGCCAAGACCGGTTACACCTTTGGCGGCTGGTACTCCGACGAGACCCTGACCCAGGCATGGGACTTCGACGCCAGCACCGTCGGCGGGGCGACGACACTCTACGCCAAGTGGACGAAGACGCCCTATGCCGTGACCGTGGAGACCGACGGCGACGGCACCGCGTCCGCATCGGTGACCGCGGCGACGATGAGCGACGAGGTCACCCTGACCGCCGAGCCGGCGGATGGCTACCACTTCGCGGGCTGGGAGGTCGTGTCCGGTGACGTCGCAATCGCGGACGGCGCCTTCGCCATGCCCGCCTCCGACGTGACCGTGAAGGCGGTCTTCGAACAACACGAGAGCACGGGCGCCTGGCAGAGCGACGAGGGCGGCCACTGGAAGGTGTGCGACGCCTGCGGCGAGAGGTTCCTGGAGGCCGCCCACGCGCCCGCCGAGGACGACGGCGACTGCACCACGGCCGTCACCTGCACCGTGTGCGGCTTTACCGTGACCCCGGCGCTGGGCGCGCACGACTACGCTTGGACGAGCAACCTGGACGGCACCCATTCCGGCGCCTGCGGGCACGACGGCTGCGACCAGCAGCTGCTGGACCAGCCGTGCAGCTACGGCGAGGACGGCACGTGCGCCGTCTGCGGCTACGAGAGGATCTCCGTCACGACCCAGCCCCAGGACGCGACCGTAAAGGAGGGCGAGACCGCGACCTTCTCCGTTGCGGCCGCGGGCAGCAACGTCGCGTCCTACCAGTGGCAGGTCAGCATGGACGGCGGCTCCACGTGGGCGGACGTCGCCGGGGCGACCGATGGCAGCTACACCACCCCCGTCGCCGTGATGGACATGAACGGCTGGCGGTACCGCTGCGTCATCTCAAACGACGGCGACCGCGCCGAGAGCGGCGTCGCCGCGCTGACGGTGCGCAAGGTCGCCTCCGAGGTCGAGCCCACGTGGGTCGGTTACTTCGTGGAGCACTACACACAGAACGCCGATGGCGGCTACGACCTGGCCGAGCGCGAGTTCCTCGTGGGCGAGATCGGCACGACCGTCGCGGCCCGGCCCAAGGAGTACCCGGGCTACGCGTATAACGCGGGAGCCGAGGGAACCGTTGCCACGGGGACGCTCGAGGGCGTCACGTCGGCGAGCGACCTCGTGGTCATGAGGGCCTACTACGACCTGGTCGCGTTCTCCGTGACCGTGGAGACCGACGGACAGGGCACGGCGTCGTCCTCCCTGGCCTCCGCCACGATGGGGCAGACGGTAACCCTGACCGCCGAGCCGGCTGACGGCTATCACTTCGCGGGCTGGGAGGTCGTGTCCGGCGAGGTCGCGCTGGACGGGGACTCGTTTGCCATGCCGGCCGGCGACGTCACCGTCAGGGCCGTCTTTGAGCCGCACGCGTACGGCGCATATGAGCCCAACCAGGACGGCACCCACACGCGCGTCTGCGCCGTCTGCGGCGAGCGTCAGACCGAGGCCTGCTCCGGCGGCACCGTCACCTGCGCGACCCTGGCCACGTGTGCCCTGTGCGGGCAGCTGTACGGCGAGCTCGACCCGAACAGCCACGAGGCGCTGACCGAGCATGAGGCGGTGGCGGCCACCCACCTGGAGGAGGGCAGCGTCGCCTACTGGCACTGCGAGGGCTGCGACCGGTACTTCGCTGACGCCGACGCGACCAAGGAGATCTCCCTGGCCGACACCGTGCTGGGCAGGCTGCCCGAGCACTCGGCGGACGGCAGCGGCTGGCACTCTGACGAGGGTGGCCACTGGCTGCTCTGCGCCTGCGGGGAGAGGTTCGAGCTCGCCGAGCACGAGCCCGAGGTCGTGGGCGCGAAGGACGCCACCTGCACCGAGGACGGCTATACGGGCGACACGGTGTGCTCGGTCTGCGGCTATGTCATCGCCAAGGGCGAGGTAGTGCCCGCGACCGGCCACGACTTCGAGGACGGCGTCTGTACCGTCTGCGGTGCTGAGGAGACAGGCTCCGGAGAGCCTGAGGAGCCGGTGAGGCCCGAGCCGGCGCCGTCGAAGCCCGAGCTGGAGGACTCCAAGCCTACGGTTCCGGAAACTGGTGACGCCAGCGCGCTCTTCTCGCTTCCTCTTGCGCTTCTTGGAGCGATTGCCGCGGGAGCGGGGCTTGCCCTCGCCCGAAGGCGGTCGTAGCCTCATTCCAGCCCTACAAGCTTCGGGGCCGGGTGACCGCGATGGTCGCTCGACCCCGATTGTTATTCGTGTCAAGGTCTGGCTTCCGGGCCGATGCTCTTCTCGCCAGCGTGCTTCTCGCTGACGACCTTCTCTCCGTCGCGCTTCTCACCATCGACTCATTTCCGCAAGTGAGTCGGGTCTGTCACTCACTTGCGGAAATGAGTTGGGATTTGCACGCTTTTTGGGCCCCTCGGCACTGATTTGGACTCACTTGCGCAAATGAGTCCCTGCTGCTGATTTTTGCTGACTCACTTGCGGAAATGAGTCCGTCGGCCTGCCCGGCCCGGGATGTTTGGCGAGAGGCGCGCACGACCTGCGAGTTGTTAGCGTGCGGCAAAATGCGCTGACGTCTCCGTCCGACTTATTCGGCCAGGCCCGCCTCGCGCAGTGCCGCCGCGAGCCCGTCGAGGTCCTTCTCGTCCGGGTGGCCGACCGCGCGATCGAAGTTCTCGATCATGGGGGCGAAGCGCGCCGGGTCCTGCTCGGCCATCTTGACGTAGCGCTCGCGCACGGAGAGCGGCATCTGACCCTGGCACATGTAGCGGCCTACGACCTGGGCGTCCTCGGGCAGCGCGGAGGCAAAGCGGTCGAGCACGCGGTCGTAGTAGGCCTGGCTGCCGCCAAACCCGCAGGTGCCGAAGAGGAAGACGCGCTTGCCGGCGAGCTCGGGAAGCGCAGGCTCGAGTGCGGGGTCGAGCCTGCCCTTGTCGGTCCAGGAGCCGAGGAGCACGACGTCGGCCGCCTCGACCGCGACCTCGTTCTTCTCGCCCAGGACCTCGCGTGCGCGCTGCGCGAGCCTTTTGGTGTTGCCGGTCTTCGAGCTGCAGATGATTGCGTAAGACATGGTGCCTCCTTCGATGACTAGCGCCCTTGTACCCGGTTTGCCGTACCTAGACCTCCCAGACAAAACTCTCCATATCGACGCGTCCGTCCGCGAGGAAGCCCACGCCCTCGGCCTCCAGCATCCGGCGCTGCTCCCCGGGGCCGCCGAACGCGAAGCCGGGCGCGAGCGAGCCGTCCGCGAACACGACGCGGTGGCACGGCACGCCGCCTGCGACCCCCGGGCTCGCGTGCATGGCAAAGCCCACCTGGCGCGCGCAGCGGGACGCGCCCATGAGGCGGGCCACCTGTCCGTAGCTTGCGACGCGACCCTCCGGAATCTGTCGCACGACGTCGTGTGCCCGCTCGAAGAACGAACGCTCCATGGTCCCTCCAATCCGCTATGCTCAGGCTACCACCGAGCCGAAAGGGGATTCCATGAAACTTGACAAGAACACCTGCGCGCTTCTCGTCATCGATGCGATCGAGGCCGTGGGCGACGACTCGCTCTATGATCCCGACGCCGCCACTGCCGCGTATCGCTGCGCCGTCGCGCGCTCCGTGGCGGCCTGCCACGCCGCCGGTGTCCCGGTGATCTTCTGCAACGACGCGCATATCCGCGGGCTCGACCGCGAGCTCGAGCTGTGGGGCGAGCACGGCGTGGCCGGCGAGACGCGTATCTTCCCGGAGATCGAGGTGGGGGAGGGCGACATTATCGTCCCCAAGCGCCGCTACTCGGGCTTCTTCCAGACCGACCTTGACCTCACCCTGCGCGAGCTGGGCGTCAAGACCGTGATTGCCGTGGGCGCGGACACCAACATCTGTGTCCTGCACACCTTGGCCGACGCCTACTTCCTGGGTTATGCCTCCGTCGTGGTGACCGACGCCACGATGACCTTCCTCTGCGGCACCCAGGAGGGTGCGCTCGAGCACTGCGAGAAGTGCTACGGTTCCGAGCTCGCGACCGTCTCCGCCCTCGAGGATGCTCTGTAATTTCGGGACGTGTTATTTCGCTCAGAGATTTTGGGACAGGTTTGGTGGCTCGTGTTTTGCGACTCGACCAAACCTGTCCCTTTCTCTCTGAGCGAAATAACACGTCCCTTTTTGACAGACCTCGTTTTGAGGCTTTGCATTATTGACGTGGCGTCGCTAAAATCTCTCGTGACGAGAGAGGATAGATATGCTCATAGAGAACCAGACCTTTGATGAGGAGCGCGCCCTGTACGGCGTGCGCGGCCTCGTCGTGCGCAACTGCTGCTTCGATGGGCCCGCCGACGGCGAGAGCGCCTTCAAGGAGTGCGATGACGTCACGGTCGAGGGCGCCTTCATGAACCTGCGCTACCCGTTCTGGCATGACCACGGGCTCGTCCTGCGCAACGTCGAGATGACCGAGCTCTGTCGCGCCGCGCTCTGGTACAGCAAGGACGTCACGATCGAGGACAGCCAGCTCCACGGCATCAAGGCGCTGCGCGAGTGCGGCAACGTGCGGATGCGCAACTGCGACATCGTCTCCCCGGAGTTCGGCTGGTCCACGCGCGGCATTACGATGGAGCGCTGCACCGCCCAGAGCGAGTACTTTATGATGCGCGCGACCGGTCTGCGCTTCCGCGACGTGCGCTTCTCGGGCAAGTACTCGTTCCAGTACATCGAGGACGCCGTCTTCGAGAACTGCGTCTTCGACACCAAGGACGCCTTCTGGCACGCGAGAAACGTCGTCGTCCGCAACTCGCGCGTGCGCGGCGAGTACCTCGGCTGGTACAGCGGGAACGTCACCTTTGAGAACTGCCTCATCGAGGGCACGCAGCCGCTCTGCTACTGCGAGGGCCTGCGCCTCGTGAACTGCCAGATGGTCGACTGCGACCTCGCGTTTGAGCGGTCGCACGTCCTGGCCGAGGTCACGACGCCGATCGACAGCGTCAAGAACCCACTCGAGGGGAGCCGCATCACGCTGCCCGCCGTCGGCGAGGTCATCCGTGACATCGAGGGGGCCACGGGTGTCGTGGAGATCGTGGGCGAGAAGGACGAAGGCCTCGGGTCGCACGCCCGCGCGTGCGCATAGGGCGTTCGCCCGCTACGATGACGGCACAACATTTGGCTTCCTGAATCATTACTTGATGCCTGCTCCTCTCGTTTGGCTATCATTCCTTTTTGGTCAGACGAGAGGAGCTTTTCTTGAGAAGATCGGTTATTGGGTGTGCCGCGGCGGCGCTGGCGCTCGCTGCGTGCTTTGTCACCCCGACGGTTGCACGCGCGCTTCCCGCGCAGTACGACCCCAATTCGGTTCAGCCGATGTATCGCCTCTATAACCGTTACACGGGCGAGCACTTCTATACCGCAAACTCTAGCGAGCGCAACTCGCTCACCAAGTCCGGTTGGACCGCAGAGGGCACGGGTTGGCTTGCCCCCAAGGTAACGGAGGCCAACAAGTCCAGTTACGCGCCCGTGTACCGTCTGTATAACCCGTATACGAGCGGCGGGGACCATCACTACACCATAAGCAAGTCCGAGTACGACGCCCTGGAGAAGAATGGATGGAGGGGCGAGAGGATCGCCTGGTATTCCTTCTCGTCAAGCTACGGCACTTCGCTTCACCGCCTCTACAACCCGCACGCACAGACGGGCACGCATCACTACACCATGGCAACGAGCGAGAAGGACTCGCTTGTGAGAAGCGGCTGGAAGTACGAGAGCTCCGCGTGGAACGGCCTGCCCGCTGGCCTTGTCACTGCCTACGCCCAGCTCGGCAAGCCCTACGAGTACGGAGCCTCCGGCCCGAGCGCCTTTGACTGCTCGGGGTTCATCGCCTATTGCTACGGCAGCGCGCGCGGGCGCATGACGAGCGAGATTATCCGCTCGCTTAAGGCGACGGGGGACTGGACCACCGACATCAACAAGCTCAAGGTGGGCGACCTCGCCTTCACCAGCGCCGGACACGTGGGCATCTACGTTGGCAACCGTCGCTACATCGAGGCTTCGAGCACGAGCGGCAAGATCGTCGTGGAGTACATGTACAGCTTCTACGGCGGCGGCTCATACTACTAATCAATCTGACAAATGGGGACGGAGGCGCTCTGTCAGGTTTTGAGCGGACCTGACAAAACGCCTCCGTCCCCATTTGTCATGAAAAAAGGTCAGAGCCTTAGCCCTGACCTCGTAAGTTCTGGTCGGGTGGACTGGATTCGAACCAGCGACCCCTTGACCCCCAGTCAAGTGCGCTACCAAACTGCGCCACCACCCGTCGTGCGAGAAAGAAATATAGCACCCAATGAAACGTTGTGCAAGAGAAATCTGACAAATGGGGACAGAGGCGTTCTGTCAGCTTCGCGCAAGACCTGACAGAGCGCCTCCGTCCCCAACTGTCAGGTGTGTGTCGTGCGCGTTTCAGGCTCGCAAACGCCGTGTAGCGGCCTCGTCCCACCCTCATCCCTCAAACCTATGATGAGACCCACGGTTCGCATCGATACACAGGGGGACGACATGGCACGCGTGTACAACTTCTCCGCAGGCCCCGCCGTTCTTCCCGAGGAGGTCCTCGAGAAGTGCGCGGACGAGATGCTCGACTATGCCGGCTGCGGCATGAGCGTCATGGAGATGAGCCACCGATCTTCCACGTTCCGCGGCATCATCGAGGGCGCCGAGGCGCGCCTGCGCTCCCTCATGGGCATTCCCGAGAACTACAAGGTCATCTTCACCCAGGGCGGCGACTCGCTGCTCTTCTCCGTGGTCTTCATGAACCTGGCCACCAACGGCAAGGCGGACTACGTCATCACCGGAAACTGGGCCAAGAAGGCCTTCCAGGAGGCGCAGATCCTCGGCGACGCACAGGCCGTTGCCTCCTCTGCCGACAAGAACTTCTCCTACATCCCAGACTGCTCCGACCTGCCCATCCGCGAGGACGCGAGCTACCTCTACATCTGCGAGAACAACACGATCTACGGCACAAAGTTCCCCGAGCTCCCCAATACCAAGGGTCACGTGCTCGTGGCGGACCAGAGCTCGATGTTCCTCTCCGAGCCCGTCGACGTCACGCGCTACGGTCTCATCCACGCCGGCGTGCAGAAGAACGTGGGCCCCGCCGGCGTGCAGATCGTGATCGTGCGCGAGGACCTCATCCCGGAGGACCTCCCCGGCGTGCCCACGATGCTTCGCCTCAAGACGCAGGCGGACGCCGGCTCGCTCTACAACACGCCCAACTGCTGGGGCATCTACGTGTGCGGCCTCGTTTTCGAGTGGATCGAGAAGATGGGCGGCCTCCAGGCGATGGGGGAGAGAAACTCCGAGAAGGCCCAGGTGCTCTACGACTTCCTCGACGAGTCAAAGCTCTTCTCGTCCACCGTTGACCCGTCCTGCCGCTCTCTCATGAACGTGCCCTTTGTCACGGGCGACAAGGACCTTGACGCCGCGTTTGTCTCCGAG
Organism: uncultured Olsenella sp.; assembly: GCA_949287335.1. GTDB lineage: Bacteria > Actinomycetota > Coriobacteriia > Coriobacteriales > Atopobiaceae > Thermophilibacter. The sequence continues at coordinate 15,210 of CASEGE010000200.1, forward strand.
GCCGCGAAGGCCGGGCTCGTCAACCTCAAGGGTCACCGCTCGGTGGGCGGCATGCGCGCCTCCATCTACAACGCCATGCCGCGTGAGGGCGTGGAGGCGCTCGTCAGCTTCATGAAGGACTTCGAGCTCGCGCACCGCGCGTAGGGGGTAGCGATGTACGCGATTCACTGCATGAACAACATCTCCACGGTGGGCACGGACGCGCTCGCGCGTGCCGGCTATGACTTCGTGGACGATCCCGCCCAGGCAAACGCGTGGCTTGTCAGGAGCGCCAACCTCAACGAGATGGAGATGCCCGAGGGGCTTCTCGCCATCGCGCGCGCTGGCGCGGGCGTGAACAACATTCCCGTCGAGCGCTGCGCCCAGCAGGGCGTGGTGGTCTTCAACACCCCTGGCGCCAACGCCAATGCCGTCAAGGAGCTCGTCATCTGTGGCATGCTGCTTGCCTGCCGAGACGTCATCGGCGGCGCGGAGTGGGTGCACGAGGCGAGCGACGACCCCCAGATCGCCAAGCGCGCCGAGAAGGCCAAGAAGCGCTTTGCCGGCTGCGAGCTTGCCGGCAAGCGCGTGGGCATCATCGGCCTGGGGGCCATCGGCGCGCAGGTCGCGGACGCCCTCATCGCCCTTGGCGCCGAGGTCATGGGCTACGACCCGTACCTCTCCATCAACGCCGCCTGGGGTCTCGACCGAAGGATCGAGCACGCGACCGAGCTCGGTCAGCTGCTCTCAGCCTGCGACTTCGTGACGCTCCACGTTCCTGCCACGGATGCCACGCGCGGCATGATCTCCGCCGAGGCGATCTCCCAGATGAAGCGCGGCGCCGTGCTGCTCAACTTTGCGCGCGACGCCCTCGTGGACGAGCAGGCGCTCGCGGAGGCGCTCGACGACGGTCATATCGCGCGCTATGTGACCGACTTCGCCAACCCGGCGAGCGCGAACATGAAAAACGCCATCGTGCTGCCCCACCTGGGCGCCTCGACGGGGGAGGCGGAGGACAACTGCGCCGTTATGGCCGCCAACCAGATCAGGGACTACCTCGAGAACGGCAACATCGTGAACTCGGTGAACTACGGCCGCGTTGACCTGGGCCCGCTCGTCGAGGGAACGCGCCTCGCGCTCTTCCACGAGAACGTGCAGGGCGTGATCGGGCAAATCTCGCAGATGGTTGCCGAGAGCTCGCTCAACATCGAGAACATGACCAACGTGAGCCGCGGCAGCAACGCCTATACGCTGCTCGAGGTGACCGGAGACGTGACGGACGCGCTCCTGGACGCGCTGCGTGGCCTCACGGGGATTCGCCGCGTGCGCGCCATCACGCGCTAGGTCCTGATATTCGTGCGTTTGCGCGGCGGACGACCATACGTGTCGCCCGCCGCGCATTGTGTGGGGAGACGGGGCGAGCGGCTTAATTTACGCTAAACTGGGTACTTTGGTGAGGGTAGTACAACCGATCCGAGAGGCCTGACGTGTCCGAGAGAACAGAGCGTACCAAGTCGCTCATCAAGAGCATCGCCGATGCCGACGCCGCCGAGCGCCAGGCGCAGGGCCGCTCCGATGTTCCCGTGGGTACCTCCGGGAACCCCTCGACGCAGGTGCTCACGGTCGCCAACGTGATCACCTTCTGCCGCCTTGCGCTCACCATCGTCTTTCTCTTCCTCTTTGCCACCGGCACCAATCGCGTGGCAGCCCTCGTCTGCTACGTGGTGGCCGCCACGACGGACTTCCTGGACGGCCAGATCGCACGTCGCACGCAGACGGTGAGCTGGCTCGGCAAGATCATGGACCCCATCATGGACCGAGTCCTTCTCTTCACGGGCGTTCTCGGCCTGCTCATCGTGGGCGAGCTGCCCGTGTGGGTGCCCGTCTTCGTCATTGGCAGGGACCTCTACCTCGCGGCGGGCGGCCTCATCCTCCAGCACTACCGCAGGCGCCCCGTTGACGTTGCCTATGTTGGCAAGGCTGCCACGGCTCTTCTGATGTTTGGCTTCTGCGATCTGCTCCTCGGCCTCCCCGAGATCTCGGGCCTGGGTCTCATTGACGTCCCATGGCTTCCCGGCCTCAACGCGCAGCCCTCCGCCGTGGGCATTCTCTTCGTCTACGCCGGCGTTGTCTGCTCGCTCATCACCGCCATCGTCTATACCGCAGAGGGTGTCCGCATCATCCGCTCCTCGCGCGTCGAGAAGGACGGTGCGCTGTGAGTGCGGTGAGGTCCGGGGCTCTCTATGACGAGCACGTGCTCCTTGGGGCGGAGTTTGAGGACGGCTGCCACGGCCTGTGCGCCGTGCGCTCCTATCCCTCGGAGGCGCCCCTCGGGGAGGCCGCGGGCGAGGGTGCCGTGCTCTGCGACCTCACGGGTCTTGCGTACGAGCTCGTGAGCGGTGCGTCTTCCTCGAGCCTTCTTCATGCCGCGACCTGCGGCCCCGACCCTCAGGTTGGCTCCGCGGCCTTTGAGTGCGTGCTCACGGGTGACGGCGCGCTCGTCTCGGTCCCGCTTGTCATGAGGACGGGCGACTCCGAGTGCGCGCTTCTCGACTTTGGCCTGCGCGGGGAGGTGCTCTCGGGCTGGCTTGGGTTTGTCCGAGGCATCGAGCAGGACGGTGAGGCGCCCTTTGCGGATGCGTCCGTTGAGCCCGCCGCCGACATGCTCGTCCCGCTTCTCTTAGCCGGGGGGTCGGCCCGTTCCGTCCTTCTCGACTACCTGGAGTCGCCGGCGCAGCTTCCCGTGCCCGGAGCCGTTGCCTCGGTGAGGCTTGACGCCATCCCCGCCCTTGTCTGCCACCTTCCTCAGGTGGGGTCCCTGCCAGAGTCCTACGTGCTCCTGGTGCCTCCCGCCTACGCCAGGGTTCTCTGGCGCAGCCTCCTCTCGTTCACCGAGGTTGCCCCGGTTGGCCACGTTGCCGTGAGGGAGCTTTTCCTGGGTGCCCTTCCCTGGGGCGACGCCGTTTCCTCCCAAGACCTCGTCCCGCTCACGTTGGGTGAGCTCAGGGCTTGGGGGGTCCTTCGTCCGGAACTGGATTTCATCGGGGCGAGGTCTCTGATGAACGCTCAACCTTAACCTTTGATTGACGGTTAGATTCGAGAAAAGAGGAGCGCCGTGAAGTACTCGATCAACGCCCCCGAGGCCCCGGAAGCGTTTGGCCCCTACTCGCAGGGCACGACGGCGGGCAGGCTCGTGTTTGCCTCCGGGCAGCTTCCCATCTCAAAGGAGAACAGCCGCAAGCTCGTGCCCGGGGGCATTACCGAGCAGACCGAGCGGGTCATAGACATCATCGAGGCACTTCTCGCCGAGGTGGACTGCACGCTTGCCGACGTTGCCCAGACAACCGTCTACCTTTCCAGCCTCAAGGACATGGCCGCCATGAACGAGGTCTACGAGAGAAGGTTCACCACGCCGGCCCCGGCGCGTGCCGTGGTGGGCGTGAACGAGCTACCGCTCGGCGCCCTAATTGAGATGGATTGCGTCGCGTGCAGGTGATGCGCGCTATCATAGTGAGTTGACCAAAGAGGGGAGTAAGCATGCCCAACACCAATACCGGTGCCACCGAGATTTTTAGGATGCCCGCCGCCGACGCCACGGTTCCCGACCTGATGGGGTCCTCGAGGCCGGCCCATCCCACGCTCACCATCGTCAAGGGGCCGCAGATCGGCGAGACCTTCGAGCTTGACGCGCCCGAGATCACGCTTGGCCGCGATCCCAAGAACAGCGTGTTCCTCAACGACATGACGGTCTCGCGCCAGCACGCCCGTATGAACCTCTCCAACATCTCCGCCGGGGTTGCCACCATCGAGGACCTTGGCTCCCTCAACGGCACCTGGGTCGATGGCGCCATCGCCTCTCGCGCGGGGCTCAAGGACGGCTCGACCATTCAGATCGGCACCTTCCGCATGGTGTTTCACACCAACGTGCGTCCCCGCAGGATTGACGCCGAGGGTTAGCCGCCATGGCCGACGCCGGTTACCTGACCATCGGAAAGGTCGTCAAGAAGCTGCAGCAGCAGTATCCCGACCTCTCCATCTCCAAGGTTCGCTACCTCCAGGACGAGGGGCTTCTCAACCCCTCTCGCACGCCAAGCGGATACCGCCTCTACTCGCAGCGTGACGTCCGGCGTCTTGAGACCATCCTCTACCTGCAGAAGAATCGCTTCCTGCCGCTTTCCGTCATCAAGGAGCAGCTCGATCGGGCCGATCAGGGCCAGGCTCCGGCGGAGGCCGAGAGTCCGGAGGCGGTCGTGCTCCCCGTTGACGACGAGGAGATCGCCAAGAAGCTCCACCCCATCGACAAGATGCCCGATCTCGTGGGTGCGAGCGTGAGCTTCGTGCGCCAGCTCTCCGAGGCCGGCGTCATCGAGCTCATGAGGTCGCCCCATGGGCGCGACCTCGTGGACGGGCGCGACTTCCCGCTCATTCGCCTCTGCGACGAGCTGCGCCACTTTGGCATTGGCCCCAAGAACCTGAGGCAGTACGTCATTGCCGCAAACCGCGAGTCCGCGATGTTCGAGCAGGCGCTCGTGGTGTTTGCCCGCAAGGGCGGCGGGGTTGAGATCGAGGACACCGAGGCGGCGCGGCAGCGCTTTGACCAGGCCTTCTCGCGCATGCTGAGCCTCACCAACGCCGTTAGGTGCGAGCTGATCACGCGTCGTGTGAAAGAACCGTTTGCAGAGGCCGAGGACGACGAGCGCCCCGGCAGCGAGAAGAAGGTGTGAGATTTTGAACGATTTCGATTTTGAGAGCCGAATCGTCGACATTCCCGACTATCCCGAGCCCGGCGTTGTCTTCAAGGACATCACTCCGCTCTTCGATGATGCCGAGGCACTGCACGCCGTCATCGACGCCATAGCCGACCACTTTGCCGACAGTGGCATCACGAAGGTCGTGGGCGCCGAGGCGCGCGGCTTTCTCGTGGGCGCTCCGGTCGCCTATCGCCTTGGCTGCGGCTTCGTTCCCGCGCGCAAGCCCGGCAAGCTCCCGCGCGAGGTCTTCTCGCAGACCTACTCCCTTGAGTACGGGACCGATGAGCTCCAGATTCACCGCGACGCCCTCGAGCCCTCTGATAAGGTTCTCATCATCGACGACCTTGTTGCCACGGGCGGGACGGCCATCGCCTCCGCCCAGCTCGTCGAGCAGTCGGGCGCCCAGGTCGAGGGCTTTGCCTTCATTCTCGAGCTCGCATTCCTCAACCCGCGCTCCATCATTGGCGAGAAGTACCCGCAGGAGGTCTTCACCCTCGTCAAGGTTGGGTAGGGGAGTCAGCCGTTGCCCTTCTCGCTGTTGCGCCAAGCTCTTCTTGGTATCATGACCTTCGTATGAACGTGTCGCCGAGCCGACAAACGCAGCTTAAAATACGATACGAGGCTTTTGAAAGGACAGCGTTCATGACGTTGAGACATAGAGTTGTTTCCGCGGGGCTCGTTGCCCTGCTCGTTGCCGGGCCGACGGCGGTGGCCGTCCTCCCGGCTCATTTTGCGTATGCGGATCCCGCCTCCGAGCTTGCGTCGGTCTCGGCCGAGCTCGAGGCGCTTGGCAGCGAGCTCTCTGGCCGCCAGGAGCAGCTTGCCTCCGCGACGACCGAGCTTGAGGATACCGACTACGCCATCTCCGAGAAGCAGGCGAGCATCGAGCAGACGAGCGCCCAGCTCGAGGAGCTGCGCGCGCTTCTCGCCCAGAACATGCGGGACGCCTACAAGGGGGGCTCCGAGGGACTTCTTGGCTTTATCCTTGGCTCCACGAGCGCCGAGGAGCTCGCGAGCCGCATCTACTATCTCGATAAGGTTTCCGAGCAGCAGGCTTCCAACATCTCTCAGGTGGTCGAGCTCGCCGAGCAGCTTGACCGCGAGCTCACCGAGCTCGAGCAGCAGCAGGCAACCCAGCAGCAGCTTGTCTCGGACCTGCAGTCCCAGGTGAGCGACTACCAGTCGCGCGTTGCCGCGGCCGAGGAGCTGTACGACTCCCTTGACGCCCAGGTCCAGGCAGAGCTTGCCGCTCAGGCGAGCCAGGAGCTTGAGACCGCGATTGAGGCCGTCGAGCAGAGCAAGGAGCAGGAGAGCCTGGTTGGTGAGAGCGGCGGCAACGCGGGCGAGAGCACCGAGCCCCCCTCTCAGGACGAGGGGAACGACTCCGAGGCGCCTGTCCAGGAGCCCGAGACGGACCCCGAGCCCGAGCCTGAGCCCACGCCGGAGCCCGAGCCGGAACCTGAGCCTGAACCGGAGCCCGAGCCACCTGCCGAGCAGGAGCCCGAGGACAACGGTGGCTCCAACAGCTCCGTCCCCTCTGGGCAGGGCCTTGCTACCGCCTACGCCCAGATTGGCAAGCCGTACGTGTACGGCACCGCGGGTCCCAACACCTTTGACTGCTCGGGCCTCGTCTGCTACAGCTACGGCTACGCGCGCGGCCGCACCACAGGCGCCATGATCTCCTCGCTGCAGGCCTCCGGTGACTGGAAGACCGACATGAGCCAGCTTCAGGTTGGCGACCTCGTCTTCCCGTCCTATGGTCACGTGGGCATCTACGTTGGCAACGGTAGGATGGTTCACGCCGCCAACCCGGCCGTTGGCGTGGTCGAGGCTCCCGTCTACTCGTTCATCGGCGGCGGATCTTACTACTAGGAGGTATGGCGCCCATGCCCGATACCTGTATTTCCAGAAGGTCGCTCTTCGCGTCGGCGGCCGTTGCCCTTCTAGGCCTTGGCCTCGTTCCCCGCGCGGCCAGCGCTGACCCTACGACCGAGGAGCTGCAGGCCCAGCTCGAGGAGGCCCGCCGTCAGCTCGCGTCCATGGGCGACACCCTCGCCTCGTATCAAAACGAGCTTGCCTCCCAGACCGAGGCGCTTGAGGTGACGCGCTCCGACATCTACAGCACCGAGGAGCAGATCAAGCAGACTCAGTCGCAGCTCGACGAGGCAAAGGCCATTCTCTCGGGGCGCATGAGCGTGTCCTACAAGGCAGGTGCCGCCTCCACGCTCGAGGTGCTTCTCGGCTCGACGAGCGTTGAGGAGCTTGTGAGCCGCGTGTACTACCTCGACAAGCTCAACGAGGTTGATGCGGCAACCATCGCGCAGGTCAACGCCCTCTCGGCCCAGCTCACCCAGCAGCATGACTCGCTGCTTGCCCAGCAGGGTGACCAAGAGGCAAAGATCGAGGAGACCCAGTCGAGCTTTGACGCCTATCAGAGCGAGGTTGCGGCTGCGCAGAGCTACTACGCCTCGCTTGACAGCGAGGTTCAGCAGCGCCTCGCGGAGGAGGCGGCTGAGGAGGCCGCTCGTCAGGCGGAGGAGCGCGAGCCCTCCGCGGGCGCGCAGACCTCTGGCCTTGCTAACGCCGTGACCACCATCCAGGACTCCGAGGCTGCCGGCAATGGGGGAGACTCGTCTCAGGGGAGCTCCGAGTCCGATGACGCTCCGGACACCGACGTTGACGAGCCGCAGCAGAGCGACCCCACGCCCGAGCCGGAACCAGAGCCGGAACCCGACCCCGAGCCTGAGCCCACTCCTGAACCCGAGCCTGAACCGGAGCCCGAACCGGAACCCGAGCCTGAACCTGAACCGGAACCTGAGCCCGACACGAGCACGGGAACGGTGACGCCGGGCGTCTCGCATCCCGAGATCGTCTCCGCTGCCGCAACGCTCATCGGAAAGCCCTACAAGCAGTGGTGGACGGGCGTCAACTACGGTCCCGGCGCCGAGGGCTATGACTGCTGCGGCGTTGTCTCCACGGCCTATCACCTCTGCGGCTACAGCTATCCCGCCTATCAGGCCCCGGTCCTCTCTATCATGAACTCCATCAAGAGCCGTGGTAACTGGAAAGACTGCAACCTCTCCAACTATCAGAGCGTTCTCGTTCCTGGTGACGTCATCATCGTCACCACGGGTCACGTGGCCATCTATGCCGGCGGCAACCAGATGATTCATGCGCCGCTTCCCGGGCAGTACGTCTGCTACGCCACCGTGTACAGCTGCATCGGCGGAGGCTTTGGTGGATGATGAACCGAGAAGGGCAGCGAGCTTCTCAGGGCATCGTGCGCAGGCGCTTCTCTCGGCGCTTTCAGGTTAGCCTTGTTGCAGAGGGCGCTCTCGTCGGACTTTTTGGCGGGGCCGTCGTCACGCTGTATCGACTCGCGCTCAGCGGTGCGGAGGAGCTCCTCCGCACCGTCACCTCGTTTGCCGCTTCCAGCCCCCTGCTCATAGCCGGCTGGTTTGCGGTTCTCGCCGTTCTGCTTGTGGTGGTGTGCCGGCTGCTTATATGGGAGCCAGGTACGTCAGGCTCCGGAATCCCGCAGATAGACGCCGAGGTTGAGGGCGCGCTCGATGCCCCGTGGGCACGAATCCTCCCCGCCAAGTTTGCCGAGGGGACGCTTCTTGCCTTTGCGGGCCTTTCCATGGGCCGCGAGGGTCCTTCGGTCCAGCTCGGCGGCATGTCAGGCAAGGCCGTCTCGAGATTTTTGCATCGTAAGAGGGGAGAGGAACGCCTTCTCATAACCTGTGGCGCCGCTGCGGGAATGTCCGCGGCGTTTCATGCGCCCTTTACCGGCGTGCTCTTTGCTCTCGAGGAGATTCACAAGCAGTTTTCCGCTCCGCTCATCATCTCCGTGATGTGCTCCGCTGTGGTATCCGACCTCCTTGTTGCCCAGGTCGTTGGCCTTGAGCCCGTTCTTAGCCTGGCCCTTTCCGGAAATCTTCCCCATGCGACCTACCCGCTGGTTGTCGTCCTTGGCATTGCCTGCGGCCTTGTGGGTGCCCTGCATAACAGGGGAATGTTCGCTGTGCAAAACGCCTTCTCGCATATTACCCGTCACGTCCCCTATGCCCGCCTTGCCATTCCTTTTGCGCTTGCCGGTGTGGCGGCGTTTGTCTGGCCCGAGCTCATGTGCGGAGGCGAGGCGATACTTGAGCTCCTTCTTTCTCCCGAGGGGATGACCCTAGGGACCGTTTTGGCGCTTCTGGTGGGGAAGTACGTCTTCACCTCGATCTGCTTTGGGTCTGGTGCGCCGGGCGGGACGCTCTACCCGCTGGTTGTCATGGGCGGCCTCTTGGGCGGCCTTTGGTGCCTTGTGTGCGCACCGCTTTTTGGTATAGAACAAACGTTCTTCTTGAACTTTGTGGCACTTGGCGTTGCGGGATTGTTCTCGGGGGTTGTGAGGGCGCCCGTCACGGCCGTGGTGCTCGTTTTTGAGCTCACCGGGTCGCTGGATGCCTTGCTCTCTGTGACCATGGTCTCGATTTTTGCCTACGTGACGGCAAACCTCACCGATACCGACGCCTTTTACGAGCACTTGATCCAGCCGTTCCTGCGTGCTGAGAACGCCGATGAAGACGCAACGTCTCAGGGCGTCCCATCCGGCAGCAAAGACCTTGGCTCGGTTCGTGTGGGCTCGGGGAGCCGCCTTGAGGGGCTTTGCGTACGGGAGGTGCCGTGGCCCGATGGGTTGCGCCTCGTGATTGTCGAGCGTGCCGGAGAGGAGCTGATTCCGACGGGCGACACGCGCCTCATGGCCATGGACGAGCTTCTGTTCATCACAGGCGAGCGTGCCGCAGACGATGCGCGTCTCAAACTAGGACTCATGTGCGAGCCGCGCGTTGTCCATGAGCGAGGGGACAGGCCTGTATGACGGGCTCTTTTCCGTGTATTTCTCTACTTTACATAAGATATATTATCACGGATTCACAATCATCTAGAGGGGGCGCAGGTTATTTAACTCTTATACCTTGTCTCGTGCACGTTATGTTTAGGACGATGGCCCCATCATCCTCTGAACGTCGACTCGAGTTAATTGACCGATACCTCATAACCCGTCAGTTTTGGTCCTGAATCGGCTAGATTTTGAGGGTTATGAGGTATCGGCTTGAGTAGCACTGTCTTGGCGGGCCCGTGAAAGCCTCAGAGGACTGACGCTTTGGCTCTCTTAGCCCTCCAGAGGCCTTCCAAGGTACGATGCGGCGCTCGTTGCCGCTATGGCGCCGTCTGAGGCGGCCGTTATGATCTGCCTCAAAGGCTTAGAGCGGGCGTCTCCCGCAACGTAAAGCCCGGGCGTGGAGGTTTCCATGCGGTCATTGGTCAAAACGTAACCGTTCTCGTCCGTCTCCACAAGACCTTGTACGAGCTGCGTCTCGGGGTTTCGACCAACAAAGACAAACACGCCAAACGATCCCTCGGGATAGCTCTCGGTGTGCAGCTCGCCCGTCTCGTTGTTGCGTAGCGTGATCGAGCCGAGGAGCTCTTCGCCGTCTACCGCAGTCACGCTCGTGAGGTATCTGATCTCAACCTTCTCGTTGCGCTCAAGTTCCTCAGCAATGGCCGCCTGGGCTCGCAGGTGGTCTTTCCTGACGATGAGGACAACCTTGCTGGCAAAGCGTGTCAGAAAGAGCGCCTCCTCTGCGGCTGAGTTTCCCCCACCAATAACGAACACCTGTTTGCCTCTATAGAACATGCCGTCGCAGGTGGCGCAATACGAGACCCCGCGCCCCGAGAAGCGGTCCTCGCCCTCAAACCCTGCCTTGCGGGGCTGAGCGCCGGCCGCAAGGATGACGGTCTTCGATGCGTATGTCGAACCCATCGCACGGACGATGAAGCCCTCGCTCCCGTCAAGGCGCTCGATGGACTCAACAACGTCCATCTCAATGTGAGCGCCAAGGTCAAGCGCCTGATTGTGCATGGCATCGGTCAGCGAGAAGCCGTCTGTGTGCGGCATTCCGGGATAATTGTCAATCTCGCTCGTGAGGATGACCTGCCCGCCAAGCGCCTCACGCTCGAGCGTGACCGCATCAAGCAGAGATCTCTGCGCGTAGATGGTGGCAGAGAGGCCCGCCGGCCCTCCACCGATGATGACAAGGTCCTTCTTGCTGGTGCTGTCAGACATCTCTCCCCTTCCGTGGTCTGGGGCGCATTGCTGCTCTCCCCCATTCTACCCATAAATGAGAGACGGCAGCCTGCATTTAGGCTGCCGTCTCGAGGAGCAAGCTATATCAGGGGCTACGCGTCTTGCTTGGGCCTCGGGAGCACGAGGTTCATGAGGATGCCCACGAGCGTTGACGTGGCCATGCCGGGAAGCGTGTAGTCGCCGATGGGGATGGAAATGCCGGAGGTCTCCATTCCAACGCCGAGGATGATGACGACCGAGGCAATCATGAGGTTGCGGTTGACGTCAAAGTCAACGCGATTGGAAACGAGCATGCGCAGACCGTTGGAGGCGATAAGACCAAAGAGCAGAAGGCTCACGCCGCCCATGACGGGACTTGGGATGGACTGGATGAGCGCAGCAAGCTTGGGGCAAAAGCCGCCAACAACCAGGGCAAATCCAGCCGCATACCAGAAGATCTGCGTGGAATAGACGCGCGTGACGCTCATGACGCCGATGTTCTCGGCATAGGTGGTGGTGGGAGGACCGCCAAGGAAGCCGGAGATGGTCGTGGAGATGCCATCTCCCGCAAGCGAGCGCGGAAGCATCTCACGATAGTCCTTGCCCACGATCTCGCCCACGGCAAGCAGGTGTCCGATGTGCTCGATGACAACGACAACGGCAACAGGCGCCACGAGGGCGATGGCCCCAAGGTCAAAGCGGGGCATGCTGACGTGCGGGAGGCCAATCCATGCCGCTTCGGCTACGGGCGCAAAGTCAACAAGATCCAGGGCAAGCGAGAGCAGGTAGCCCACGATGATGGCAAGAAGCACGGGCACGGTGCCCACTATGCCACTCATGCCGGAGAAGATGACGGCCGCGGCGAGTGTAACCGCTGCGACGGCGGCGCCCTCGCCAAAGAACACCGTCGTTCCGTCTGCAAGGTCGGTCATGAAGGCCATGTCTGCGGCAGTGGCGGAGAGTCCTACGCCAATGACCACCATGACGGAGGCAACGAGAACGGGCGGGAGCAGGCGGTCGAGCCAACCGGTCCCCACGAGCTTGATGATTCCCGCCACGGCGAGAAACACGAGGCCCGCGACGATGACGCCGGACATGGCGGCATCAAGGCCCTTCGTGGCGCCGACGGCAAGGATGGGGCTGATGAAGGCAAACGAGCTGCCGAGATAGCTCGGGATCTTGTTGCCGGTGACGAGCAGGTAGCAAATCGTGCCAATGCCCGAGCACATAATGGCAACATTGGGATCTAGCCCCGTGAGAACGGGGACAAGAACCGTCGAGCCAAACATGCTCATCATGTGCTGAATGCCAAGGGGAATGGCACGTCCTACGGAGACGCGGTCATCGACACCAATGACCTCACGCTCATGAGCACTCATGGACGCACGCTCCTTTCAGTGTCTGCGTACAAGAAAAGGCCCGGGCGTAGGACCCGGGCCAGTTTTGCTACCCTGTTAGACAACCAGGAAGTAGACGACAAACGCGATGAAGGCAACCCACATGAGCGGCTTGACCTTCTTGATCTGACCGGTGACGGCGGCAACGATCACGTAGGCGATGAAGCCAAAGCCGATGCCGTTGGAGATCGAGTAGGTGAAGGGAACGCCGGCGATGATGAGGAACGCGGGCAGGCCCTCGAGAAGGTCGGACCAGTCAATGTCCACGACGTCGCTCATCATGAGGAAGCCAACAAAGACAAGCGCGCCGCAGGTGGTGGCAGCGTTCACGATGCCGATGAGCGGCGAGAAGAACGCGGCGATGACGAAGAGGACGCCAGCGGTGATGGA
>CASEGE010000201.1 GCA_949287335.1 uncultured Olsenella sp.
CGAAAGGATGCACATGGACGTTCAGGCAATCATCGCTCAGGTCTCCGCCGCTCTTGCGGACGCCCCCGAGAAGCTTCAGGGTCTCGTCTCCGACCCCAAGGGCACCATCGAGGAGATCACCGGCCTCGAGCTCGGCGAGGGTGACCTCTCCCAGATCGTTGACGGCGTGAAGAGCGGCATCGCCGACGGCAGCCTCGACCTCTCCAAGCTCGACCTCGGTGGCCTTGACCTCGGCGCCATCGCCGGCAACCTGGGCGGCATGCTCGAGAACAGCCCGCTCGGCGACATCGCCGGTGGCCTGAGCGGTATCTTCGGCAAGAAGTAGGGCGCGCGACAATCTCGGCGCGCGAGGCGCTTGTCGCCGGCTTGTCGTCAGCGACCCATCGCGCCAGCCAAATCGCCGCGCCACATTGCGTGCCACGTCATTGGGTGCATTACTTGCAGTTATTCTCGCAATTGTGAGCAGATAACTGCAGGCAATGCACCCTTTTTCGTTGATGGGAGCTCGGCCAACACGGCCAGAGGACGAGCCCAAACGACTATCCGAGCAGGTACGCGCTCACAATCTCTCCGTAGTACTCGCTGTGAAGGCCGTCCGCGGCGTAGTACTTCTCACGCAGGGCCTCCGGCAGGAGGGACACGTTCTGCTCGCGCTTGTAGATGACGCGGCACTCCAGCGTGAGCGGCAGCTCCTTGATGGCGGGAACGTCGACCTTCTCGCCCTCCACGAGCGTGAGGCCCAGCTCCGCGACCTTGTCCATATCACGACCGCTCTTGGTCCCACAGGTGGCCAGAATCGCCTTGACGCGCTTGTCGTAGTCCGCGTCTCCCGTGCGCAGGGGCACGTTCACCGTGAACTCTCCCGTCTTTTCAATGAGACCATGGGTATGGCGGCTGTCGCGCACGTAGGCAATGAAGACGGACGTGCTCCACTCGATGCCAAGCGCTCCCCAGCCAATGGTCATGGTGTTGACCTTGCCGTCCGCCTTGGTGGTGAGCAGCACGCCCTTGGGCAGCTCGCGCAGGATGGTTGGGGCGTACTCGTTAACATCGATGGCTTCACGCATGATGGCCTCCTGTCCGGGCACTAGAATTGTTGTGTTCACCTTACACCGAAAGGGGTCGTCATGAGCGTCAGCCTCGAGAACGTCCGCGTGTTTACGCAGAGCGCCATCCGTCTTGAGGGGACGCGTGGCACCGTCGTCTACTTCGACCCCTTTGCGCTTACCGACGCCGAGGCCGCGCACGACGCGGACTACGTGCTCATCACGCACGCCCACTACGACCACCTCTCGCCTGAGGACTACGCGCGTGTGGCAGGCGAGAAGACCGTGGTCGTGGCACCTGCAACCATGGCCGGCGAGGTCGCGGGGCTGAACGCGGCGGCTGTACACCTCATGGCCGCTGGCGAGAAGCTCGAGCTGCCGGGGCTTTGCGTGGAGGCCGTACCCGCATACAACGTGGAGCCCGAGCGCCTGGGCATGCACCCGCGCGAGAACGGCTGGCTCGGCTATGTGGTGACGCTCGACGGCGAGCCCACGCGCTACTACGTCTCTGGAGACACTGATCAGAACGCTGACAACGAGATCGTGAGCTGCGACGTCGCGCTCGTGCCCATCGGCGGCACGTATACCTGTGACCCGCATCAGGCCGCTGCGTTTGTGAACGCGTTGCGGCCTGCCACCGTGGTGCCCACCCACTACGGCAGCATCGTCGGCGCCTACGACAACTTCGACGCCTTTGCCGCCGAGGTCGACCCCGCGATCGCCGTCATCAAGAAGCTGGAGCGATGATTCAAAAGGGGACAGACCCCTTTTGAATCATTTTGGGTGCCATGTACGGCAAAGCCGAGACAATAGCGTTGCTTGACCAGGCGAGGATTGCCTACGAGCTCTACGAGCACGAGGCGGTCTTCACCGTGGAGCAGGCGCATGCCGCGGGCATCCCTCATCAGGAACTTGGCGCCAAAAACCTCTTTTTGCGGGACGACAAGCACCGCGCGTACTACCTCATCTGCCTTCCGGACAAGAAGGACGTCTCACTGCGGGAGATCCAGGGGCGCCTGGGCTCTCGCCGCCTCTCGTTTGCCAGCGAGAAGGACCTGCGCTCGATGCTCAGCCTCGAGCCCGGCTCCGTCACGCCGCTCGGCGCGCTGAACGACGCCGAGCGGCGCGTGGAGGTCGTAATCGATCAGGAGCTCGTCGACGCCGGTCGCGTAACCGTGCATCCGTGCGACAACACCGCGACCGTCCTTCTCGCCACAGAGGACCTGATTGCGCTACTACGCGAGCACGGCCACGACGTCTGCGTGGTTAATCTTTAGCGCTCCGTCAATTCGAGACGCAGCGCGCCTCGAATTGTGCACCCGCTGTGTGCACTTTCTTGACACGCTGTGTCAAGAAAGTGCAGGTCAAGGATTCGGCATACGGCGTGTGCCGAATCAATACTGTAAACGCGTTGAGTTCACAGTTGCCCTACCTATAGAACGTGACGTCAGCTTCTCCAAAGACCTCACGCCAACGATTGCAGATATAGCCGTGGTTGAACGTAATCAGCTTTGCAATGTCGCGAAGATCCTTCTCGGAAATCTCGCTTCCGTTGCTCGCCAGAATGCAACCCCCATCTCTAGTAAGCCAAAACTTGGTCGAGCCTTCGCTTGGCCTCCTGACAGCAACATGAACGTGAACGGGCTCGCCATTCTCGGCAATCCAGAAGAACAAGACATATTGCCCAAACGTCAGGATTTTCGGCATTAGGCAATCGCCCGCCCCGCCGCACGACGCTCTGCCAGCTCAAAGATTAGCGGCGCATTGTTCCGGACAAAAGAGTCGAGTTCTGCCAGCTCTTCATCCGAAAACCTATTACATCAAACCACCTATGAGTCGGCAACAGGCATCGTGCGGAATTAAAGCCCATGTCGACGGGCCTCTCTACGGCAACCTCGAGCGTGCCATCCTCGCGAAGGTCGGAGTAGGCAATCTGCGTCTCATCGGAAAGTTGCACGTAGCTCCACATCACCTGAACCAACTCCCTCAGTCTCCTTCCTATTAGTTTACCCATAGCATTCCTCATCTCCTTTGATCGTTTAGAGTCAGAAGGAAACATTGGTTTCCAAATGAACGAATCGCTCCTCCTCTCGCTCCGCCCGGGCCTCAGCAATTACGCGACGCGTGGGCTCGAGGGCGTCGGTCAGCTCCTCCTCGGTGGGCAGGCACGTGACGTAGCTCGACGCGAAGAGTCCCCTGCCGTCGGCGAGCGCGGAGTACTTCGCCACTGTCCGATCGGAGCTCGAGCAGAGAATGAGGCCAATAGTTGGGTTATCGTCAGTGCCCGCGTACTTCTCGTTAAACAGCCGGACGTAGAAGTCCATCTGTCCCACGTCCTTGGCGTTGAGCGGACGCGTCTTGAGCTCGATGAGCACGTAGCACTTTAGCTTGATGTTGTAGAAGACAAGGTCGACGTAGTAGCTCGCTTGCTCGCCGTCAATCCGGTACTGGCGGCCGACGAAGGCAAATCCACGTCCCAGCTCAAGCATGAACTCCTGCAACCGCGTCATGAGCGCCTGCTCGAGCTGGTGCTCGTCAAAGTCCGTACGACCGCCCAAGTCTAGGAAGTCCAGGACGTACGGGTCCTTGATGAAGTCATCCGCAGCCGTCACGGGCTCGGAACGCTGAATCTCAGAGCGGATGAGCTCACGCTTCTCGCCCTGCGAGGAGAGCAGGCGCTCACGATAGAACGTTGCGATCTGATGGTCGAGCTGGCGAGAAGTCCAGCGCCCATCTGCCGCAGCGTTCATGTAGAACTCGCGCTGTTCCTGATCAGGGATACGCATCAGCCTGCGATAGTGCGTCCAGCTCAATTGTGAACGCAGCGCGTTCACAATTGGAAACGCACGATAGAACTGTGCCATATACCGGAGATTACGCTCACCGCACTGATTCCCGTACTCCGCAGTCAGCCTCTCTGCCAGGTACTGGACCAGATGCTTCCCATACTCCGCGCGCTCCCCCGTCGCCTCCACGATCTGGCGCCCAATCTCCCAGTACGCCTCGACCATGGCACTGTTGACGGCGCGCTCCACCTTGCCGCGCGCTGACTCCAGCGTCTCGCGAACGGACACGTAAACCTGCTCGTCGTTCTTCTCGTCAAACTGCTTGATGGACTTCTTGGCCATAGCTGTGCCCCCGTCTCACTCACGGCAAATTAACCTGCGCTGAATATGAGCTCCGGACTTTGCGGGTGCCGGAAGGTGGGCGTACCAACCCACCCGAGACAGACAAGTGTGACCAGTCCCCGTTGCCTCTGATCACCCGCCGGCACGTACCATTGGGGGCCTCCGTACCGCTCTTGCCTCTCTCGTACCTTGTGGAGAGTATAGCACAGATAAGAACAATTGTTCGCTAGAATAATGTTCTAGTTATCCCAATTTGAGACACAGCGCGCCTCGTGATTCAAAAGGGGTCAGTCCCCTTTTGAATCACTCGTAGTGATGGATGTCTTTTTCGAGGTAGCGGCGCTTTTCGACTGTGGGGCTAAGGGCGTTCACCACCGCGTAGCGCGGGCAGTCGCGACCGTGGTCATTGATGATGCCGCAGGCCTGCAGGTGCGAGTAGACCGTCGTGGGCCCTAAGTACTTGAAGCCGCGTTTTCGCAGATCGGCCGACACGCGCGCCGAGAGGCCGTTGCTCACGGGGATCCACCCGTCGGCGTGCTTGTTGTAGAGAATCGTCTTGCCGTCCGAGAAGCCCCAGAGATAGGAGTCGAAGCTGCCAAACTCCTCGCGCACGCGCTGAAAGCAGCGAGCGTTGTTGATGATGGCCTCGACCTTGCGCCGCGAGCGGATCATCCCCGGCGTCTCCAGGATGCGCTCAACGTCGTCCGGGCCAAACGCCACCACGACGTCATAGTCGAAGCCCGCGAAGCACGCGCGGAACACCTCGCGTTTGTGCAGCATCATGGTCCAGTTGAGCCCGCACTGCATGACCTCAAGCGAGAGAAACTCAAACTGCCCGCGGTCGTCGTGCAGGGGCACGCCCCATTCCTCGTCGTGGTAGCGCAGGCAGAGCTCGTCGGTCGTGTCCCAGTCGCAGTAGGACATGCGGTCTCCCGTTCTTCTCGGCTTGAAGGGTCTATTATCTGACAATACGCGAGAAGGATGTTAAGGAGCTGCCGTGAGCGCCGAACGCAAGATCACCCGAGCCCTCGTCGTCGGCTGTCCCGGCGCCGGCAAGAGCACGTTTGCCCGCAAGCTTCACGACCGGCTTGGCCTGCCAATTGTGTATCTCGACATGATCTGGCACAAGCCCGACGGCACGAACGTGACGCGCTCAGAATTTGACTGCCACCTCGATGCCGAGCTGGCACGCGAGCGATGGATTATCGACGGCAACTACCTGCGAACGCTTGAACAGCGTCTTTTGCGGGCGGACACCGTGTTCTTCCTCGACCTGCCAACCGACGCCTGCCTTGCCGGCGCCGCTTCACGCATTGGGAGGCCGCGTGAGGACCTGCCCTGGACCGAGCGCGAGCTCGACCCGGAATTCGCCAGCTACATCCGTCGCTTTGCCGTTGAGCAGCGGCCCCAGCTGCTTGAGCTTCTGGATACCCGCCCGAGTGGTTGTCGGCTGGTCACCTTCCACTCACACGCTGAAGTCGACGCTTTTTTCGGAGAGAAATGATCGCGAACATTGACATCGAGCGCTTTGTCCGCGCGCAGGACGGTGGAGTCTACGAGCAGGCACTCGCAGAGATTCGCGCTGGCCGAAAGCGGAGCCACTGGATCTGGTTTGTCTTTCCGCAGGTGCGCGGGCTCGGGCGCAGCCCCATGGCGGCGCGTTACGGCATCGCCAGCCGAGCAGAGCTTGACGCATATGTAAACCATCCCCTGCTCAGGGCACGTCTACTCGAGATTTCGCATGCGCTTCTCGCCCTGCCGGGGAGCGACCCCGTTGCCGTGCTGGGAGACATCGATGCGCTCAAGGTTCGCTCGTCAATGACGCTCTTTGAGCTCACGGACGTGGACCCCGTCTTTGGCGCCGTGCTGGACAAGTACTACGGTGGCAGCCGCGACGAGCTCACGCTGAGGATTGTGAACGAGGCCTGGGAGCACAACCAGGAGTGATCCAAAAGGGGACTGTCCCCTTTTGGATCACTCCTCGATGTGGCGGATGGCGGGGATTGACCAGGTAACAATTGCGAGAAGAACCATCGCGGCTCCGGCGCCCACGAACCACGCCGGCGCGCCCACCGCGTCCGCGAAGAGCGACGAGAACGCCAGCCCCAGCGGCATCGCCCAGGACATGATGGCGCCGTAGAGGCCAAAGACGCGGCCCAGGTACTCGGGCGGGACCTTCTCCTGCACGAGGGCGGTCTGCGGTCCGGAGTAGAACGGCGAGCTCAGGCCCATGAGGAAGCTCATCACAAAGAAGAGCTGCATGCCGCCGGCGCTCGGCCCCGCGCAACCCGCAACCAGCGTCGCAAAGCCGTAGAGCGCCGTGGCAAAGCAGACCGTGAGCGCGCGATTCCTGAACCCGCCCCACGCGGCGAGCAGCGCGGAGCCCACGATCATGCCCACCGAGAACACGATCTCCGCCGCGGCGGCGTCACCCGTGGTGCCGCCGAAGTGGTCGAGCGTCATGAGCGGGAAGAGCGCCGAGATGGGCGAGAAGACCAGCGTGAAGACGAAGCCGCACCACAGAAGCGCGAAGAGTCCGCGGTAGCCACGCAGGACGCGATAGCCATCGGCGGTCTCGGCCGCGAGGGCACTGGCCTGGGCGGCGAGGCCAAGGTCCTTCTCGCCCGCTGGCGCGCCCTGGGCAGCGCCGCCTACGTCAAGCCGTGCCGCCAGAACCGCCACCGTGGCGAAGAGCGCGCCAACAACGTCCAGCGCAATCATAGCTGTGAGGCCCCAGAGCGGGTAGATCACCGCCGCGACGGCCGTACCGAGGATGTAGCCGCCGGACTGGACGGCCTGCGTCACGCCCGCGAGGCGCGTGAGGTGCTCGGCCGGTGCCAGGTGCGGCGTGAGCGCCTGGAAGGCCGGGGTGTGGAAGGCGCTGCCGATGGCTCGCACGAAGAGTGCGACCATGACCACCCACACGGGAAGCGTGCCCGTAAGCGACACCGCCGCCACGACGGCGCTCACCGCCGCGATGAAGAGGTCGGCCCCAATCAGCGTGGTCCTGAGCGGCAGGCGGTCGACGATTGCCCCCGCGAAGGTGCCGAAGAGCGCGAGCGGCAGGAAGCCCGCGAGCGACGCCAGCGAGAGCATGCTCGCCGAGTTCGTCGTCAGCGTGATGTGCCAGACGAAGCCCATCTGCAGGATGGAGCTCGTGAGCACCGAGACGAGCTCGCCGCCCCACACGCACGCGAGCTTGAGCTTCCAAGAGTTCTTACCGCCTGTCATCTGAGCGCCCTCCAGTAAGCCACGGCGATCTGGGTGCGGTTGCGCAGGCCCAGCTTGGCCAGGATCGAGCTGATGTGGTTGCGGACGGTGCCCTCGCCCATGTAGGCCGCCGCAGCCACCTCACGATTATCGAGGCCATCGGCAATGAGCGCAACAACCTCGCGCTCGCGGTCCGTGAGCTGGGGGAAGACCGTCGTGAGGTCGGGCTTCTCGGCCACCGGCACACCCGCTCCCAGGGCGACCGCCCGCTCCAGCACCTCGCCCTCCAGCACGCTGCGCCCCGCCATCACCGCGCGCAGCGCCGGGGCCACCCCCGCCACGTCCTGCTTGATGAGGTAGCCTGCAGCCCCCAGCGCCAGGGCTCGCACGATGTACTCGTCGTCGGAGAAGGTAGTGAGAAAGACCACGCGCGGCGGCACCGGCGCGGCAAGGATTCTCTCGGCAGCGCTCAGGCCGTCCATGCCGGGCATCTGGATGTCGAGAAGAACGATGTCAGGCGCAGAGTCAGCCGCCAAGCGCACGGCGTCGGCCCCGTCAGTCCCGCAGCCCACGACCTCGATGTCCGGTTGCGCGTCCAGCACAATCCGGAGCGACTCCACCACAACGGCATCATCGTCTGCGATGACCACCCTCATGTGCTTCCCCTCTCCGCGCGTTAGTACATCCAAAACCATGTATCAACAGGACCCGGATTGGTCAAATCGGAGGTCCGGCTGGCGTTGCTACATTCCGCAGCATGTAGTAACGCCGGAATCGCCTCGAGCACCGCGGGCCTCGGCCTCACGCCCACGCGGCACGCTTGCGAAGACGGTCCAGCCGCCGTGTGCGCCGGGGCCAGCGTGAAACGCCCCGCCGAGCACCCGCACGCGCTCCCCCATCGAGGCGAGTCCCATGCCGGGGCCGCTGTCGGGCGCGCCGGCCGCCGTCGTTCCATCATCAGTCACC
>CASEGE010000202.1 GCA_949287335.1 uncultured Olsenella sp.
TAGTAGCGGGTCACGCCGGGCTCGGTGCAGGTGGGCTCGGAGACGACCTCCGAGGCGGGCTTGGCCATGAGCTCGGTCACGTGTGAGGCGTCGTGGGCGCAGGCGAAGGTGGCGACGAAGCTCGTGCCGTCCTCGGACCAGCTCCACTCGGGCTCGCCCCAGTCGTGGCCGAGCGCGGGCACGGAGCGGCTCTCCTCCTCGCCGCACGCCTCGCAGGCGCGCGTCTCGAGGCCGTCCTCGGTGCACGTGGCGGGCTCGGTCACGTCCCACGCGTCCCACGAGTGACCGGTTGCGGGGACCTTCTCGCCCTTGGCGATGACGTAGCCGCAGGTGGCACAGGTCATGTCGCCCGTGTAGCCCTCGTCGGTGCAGGTGGCGTCCTTCTCGCCCGTGGTCTCGGGCTCGTGCGCGGCGGCGTCCAACCTGGTGCCGCAGCCGTTCTCGCAGGAGTGCCAGTGGCCGCTCTCGTCACTCGACCAAGTCGTAGCGGGGCTGTGGCCGGTCGCGGGAATCGCGAGCTCTTCGGCATTGGCCGGCTTCTTGCCGTCCTCGTCGGCGAACAGGGCGCCGCAGCGCGCGCACTCCCAGTGCTCGCGCGTGCCGGGCTCCGTGCAGGTGGCGGTAATCTCGTCGACGCGCTCGAGCTCGTGGCCGAGAGCCGAGCCCTCGTCGGTGCGCGTGTCGGTGGCGCCGCAGCCGTTGTCGCAGGCGGCCGTCTCGGTGCCGTCCTCGGTGCAGGTGGCGTCGCCGTTGGAGACGTAGCTCGTGAAGCCGTGGTCGGTCGCGGGGATGTCGGCGACGTCCTTTGTCGAGGTGTACGTCTGCCCCCCGAGCTCAACGGTTGCCGTGTAGCGCGTCGTGCCCGCCTCGGTGCACGTGGGGGCGAGAAGAACCTCGGAGCTCACCGTGACCTCGGGCTTCTGCACGTGCTTGGAGTCGTTCTCGCAGGTGAAGGTAGCCGTGGCGGAGGAGCCGTCGTCGGACCAGGACCACGCGGGCTCGCCCCAGGCGTGGCCGAGGGCCGAGCCCTCGTCGGTGCGCGTGTCGGTGGCGCCGCAGCCGTTGTCGCAGGCGGCCGTCTCGGTGCCGTCCTCGGTGCAGGTTGCGTCGTCGTTGGGGACGTAGCTCGTGAAGCTGTGGCCGGACGCGGGCACGGTCTGGTTCTCGGTCTCGCCGCACGCCGCGCAGGCGCGGGTCTCGAGCCCGTCCTCGGTGCACGTTGCGGGCTCTGTCACGCCCCAGGCGCCCCATGTATGGTCAGTTGCGGGGATGGTAGCGCCCTTCGCTATCACGTAGCCGCAGACGGAGCAGACCGTGTCGCCCGTGTAGCCCTCCTTGGTGCAGGTGGCGTCCTTCTCGCCCGTGGTCTCGGGCTCATGCGCGGCGGCGTCCAACCTGGTGCCGCAGCCGTTCTCGCAGGAGTGCCAGTGCCCGCTCTCGTCGCTCGACCATGCGGTGGCGGGATTGTGGACGTGCGCGACTGTGAGGGTCGCGGGGTCGCTTATGACACTGCCTGCACTGTTGCTCACGACACAACGGTATTGAGTGCCGTTCATGTCCATTGTGGTTTTCCCTGTGGTATAGGTGGCGTTGATTTCGCCTGTAATATCCGTCCAACCGGAACCATTCATATTTTGCTGCCACTGATAGGACAACGGCTCGTTGCCGGTGGCGTTCACGGTAAAGGTGGCGGTTTCGCCCTCGATCACAGATTTATCTGCGGGCTGGGTGATGATGGTGCACAGGTTGCCCAGCACCACATCCCCGGCGGCGTTCAGACCAATGCCCCAAGCGTCACCGTCGGAGGAGAAGTAGTCTGCCGGGTTTTCGCCCGCCATATTGTCGCTCCACCCGCTGATGAAGCTGCGGGGGACATTTTCTGCGTTAACGCCAATATGCGCGCTTTCGCCCAGCGGCCCGGCGATGTTGATTGTTTGCCATCCTAAATACAGGTTGTCAGCGGTATTGTCCTTCGTATTGTCTTGAATGATGGGATCACCGGACAGATAAAAGGTGCCGTATAGACACACCCCGCCGCCGTAACCGTTCTTCGCGCTGTCAGTGGCGTTGCCGGTGATGGAGCCGCCGGAAAGGGTGAAGGTGCCTTCCCTAACAATCACCCCTCCCCCTCCACCTAAGATGGCCTTGTTGTTGTTGATACTGCCGCCCGCCATAGTGAAGGTGCCGTCTTTGTCCACATACACTCCGCCGCCGGCGGCGGCGGTGTTGCCGGTGATGTTTCCGCCGGTCAAAGTGAAGGTACCGCCGCCGGCCACATACACCCCGCCGCCGTGACTGCCAGAACCGCCGGTGAGAACGCCGCCGGTGGAGCAGTCGCACAGGGTAAGACTTGCGCCGCTGCCCACGGAAATGTGTTGCCCCTTCAGATCCAGCTCCTGGCCGTTGAGACAGAGGATCACCTCGCCGCTGACGGTGATGGACTCAGTGCCGGTGTACTCTACATCGCGGGACAGGTAGTAGCTACCGCCGGATAGGGTGGTGGTGCCAGCCGTAAACTCTGTCCAGCCGTTGCTGTGGCTGTCGTGCTCTCCCGCAGCCAGCGCCGTGACGGGCAGCATCACCAGGCACAGCAGTGCCGCGGCGAGCACCGACCAGATCGTTCTTCTCGGCATTTCGCACCTCCGTCCCGCGGGCGCTCCGCCCGCACAGCGGGTCATGAACCCATTGTTGAGGAGGCGACGACCCTCTCCCCTACCCGAAAGCCGGGTCAATTTGGGGAGGGAGGGGATTTGGCGCGAGGGCTCTCGGCCGTCGGTGCGCGGAGTCGCAGGGGCCGCTACGCCAGCATGAACCGAGCGAGGTCCTTGCGACTCGTCACCCCGAGCTTGCGAAACGCGTTGGACAGGCACTCCTTCACGCGGTTCACCGAGAAGCCCATGTGCTCGGCGATCTCCGTGTTGGTCCAGTCGCGCGCGGCAAGCATGCAGACCGCGAACTCGGTGGTGGTGAGGTTGTCCGCGACGTCGTCTGCCGTCTGCGGGTTGTGGACGCGGCGCCACCCGGCGGAGAAGCGGTAGGTGATGTCGATCATGCGCTTGAAGTCCTCCGGCCACGCGGGCTTGATCGCGGCCTCGAGCATGCCGCCGAGAAGCCCGTGGTGCTCGCCGAAGGGCTGGATGAGGCCGTCCGGGCGCGCGAGGTCCCACGCGGCGAGGAGATGCGAGCGGGCCTCGTCCTTCCGTCGCAGGCTCATGAGGTCCATGACGGCAACGAGGTGCAGGTAGATGGCGGGGATGGGGTAGGTCCTGTCGATCATGGAGAAAGCGCCGAGCACGACTCCCAGGCTCGTCTCGTACGCGCCGTTGAGGTAGAGCTGATGGGCCCGCACGTAGCAGGAGAAGAGCCGGAGCCCGGACGGCAGGAGCGGGAGCACGTTGGCCGCGGGCGGGACGTCGTCAGGGATCGGGAGGTGGAGAAGGACGCTCGCGGTGGAGGCGATGAAGGCCTCGACGGCGGCGAGCTCGGCAGGGGGCTTGCCGGCGTGGGCCGCGAGCGCGCCGCGGGCCTCGGAGAGGGCGTAGCGGGCGTCCTGGATGCGGCCCAGAGCGAGGTTGGCGTAGGCGCAGATGAGGCAGGCCGAGAGCCTGGCCCCGGGATCGGCGCTCTTGAGCAGGGGCGCGGCGGCAGCGACGGCCCCCTCGGGGCGGCCAGAGAAGTACGCGAGCTCGGCGCGCGCCACCGTGGCGAGCGGGCCCTCATCGAGGGAGGTCACAAAGGCCTCGGCGTTACCCGGCTCGTAGGCGGCGTTCATGAGCGGCATGAGGCGTGGGAGGGCGTCCCTTGCGGTTGGTCCGTCGTCTGTGGCGATGTAGTCCATGTGCCCCCCAGTAGCTGAACAGTTTGCTGAGGCACAGCATAGCAGTTGCTAGGCGCGCGCCTCCGTCGAGAGGGACCTCAGCAGCGCGATCTCTGTCGCCCAGCCGTCGAGGCCGACCTGCGGGGTCTCGAGCAGACTGAACATTGTTTTCGATGGTAGAATTTGGTGAAAGTGGGAGATGAAGATCGTCGTCGGGTGGCTTGCCCTCCATGAGGAGGAAGTCTACGCGGCTTGGAATCGCGCTGTTCAGGGTGAACACTTTGACAAGATTCCCCCAATGTAGGGAGCGCCACATGTATATCGAAGACGACATCTGCTACGTGGGAAACCCGGGCAAGGACGTGAAGGTTGTCGAGGCAACGCCGCTTTCTGGCGGCATGATGATTCTGCTCTTCTCGACTGGAGAGCTTAAGCTGTTCGACGCCACACAGCTCAAGGGCGGTGCCTTTGATGTGCTGAAGGACCCGACGGTATTCGACGCCCCCCATGTGGAGCATGGGTTTGTCTCGTGGGCGGACGGAGCCGTCGACGTTGCCCCAGAGTACATGTACGAGAACAGCGTCGCATACAACCGCGATGATGACCTTCTCTTTGCCGGCTAGATAGCGTCCGTCCTACGACCGGTGAGCGTCAGAAAAAGACCTCAGCAGCGCGATCTCGGTTGCCCAGCCGTCAAGGCCGGTCTGCGGGGTCTCGAGGACCATGGGCAGGCCCGAGAGGCGCGGGTTGGTGACCACGGCGCGGAAGGTCTCGAGGCCGAGCGCGCCCGCGCCGATCTTCTCGTGGCGGTCCTTGTGTGAGCCGAGCGGGTTCTTGGAGTCGTTGAGGTGCAGGGCACGCAGGCGGTCCAACCCGATCACGCGGTCGAACTCGTCGAGCACGCCGTCGAGGTCGTGGACGATGTCGTAGCCAGCGTCGGCAACGTGGCAGGTGTCCAGGCACACGCCGAGGAGCTCGTCGTGGGCAACGCCGTCGATGATGCGCGCCAGCTCCTCGAAGGAGCGCCCGACCTCGGTGCCCTTGCCCGCCATGGTCTCCAGGAGCACCGTCGTGGCCTGGCCGGGCTCCAGCACCTCGTTCAGGCCCTCGCAGATGAGGCGTATTCCCTCGTCCGCGCCCTGCTTGACGTGCGCGCCGGGGTGGAAGTTGTAGAGGTGGCCGGGCATGCGCTCCATGCGCTCCAGGTCCTCGCGCATCGCGCGCCGCGCGAACTCGACGGTCTCCGGCTTGGCGGAGCAGAGGTTGTACGTGTAGGGCGCGTGCGCCACGAGCGGGCCGATGCCGTGCTCCTCGAGCGTGTCGAGAAACGAGGCGAGGTCCTTCTCGTCAAGCTCGCGCGCGTTGCCGCCACGCGGGTTGCGCGTGAAGAACGCGAACGTGGTGGCGTTGATCGAGACGGCGTCCGCGGCCATGGCGGCGTAGCCGTTTGACGTGGAGAGATGACAGCCTATGATGAGCTCGCCCATGAGGCTTCCTTTCCGTAGCGGTTGCTTCTGCTCTCACTCCTTCGCCGAGCGTGCATATATCGAGAAAAACCGTGTGCGAGAAGAGCGTTTTTCTCGATTCCTGCACACTCGACGCGATCTGCAAGTATCTGCATTTTTGGGACGTGTTATTTCGTGCAGAGTTTTTGGGACAGGTTTTTCCGCGGCCAAGTCCAGCCGAGTCGAGGCGCAGCGGAGGCTATTCCGTCCACCTCACAAACCTGTCCCAAAAACTCTGAGAGAAATAACACGTCCCCTTTTTGCTGCTACAAATAACACGTCCCCAATTTGCTGAGGAGGGCGTCGGCGA
>CASEGE010000203.1 GCA_949287335.1 uncultured Olsenella sp.
CGTCTCCTCGATCGTCGACTTCGGCGCCTTCGTCGACCTCGGCGGCATCGACGGCCTCGTGCACATCTCCGAGCTCTCCTGGAACCACGTCAACCACCCCTCCGAGGTCGTCAAGGTCGGCCAGGAGGTCGAGGTCCAGGTTCTCGACGTCGACCTCAACCGCGAGCGCATCTCCCTCGGTCTCAAGCAGACCACCGAGGATCCTTGGCGCTCCCTCGTCAAGAAGTACCCCGTTGACGCCATCGTCGAGGGCACCGTCACCAAGCTCGTCACCTTTGGTGCGTTCGTCGACCTTGGTGAGGGTGTCGAGGGCCTCGTTCACATCTCCGAGATGGCCAAGCAGCACGTCGACCAGCCGTCTCAGGTGTGCACCGTCGGCGACACCGTCCAGGTGAAGGTCATGGAGATCGACCTCGACCGTCGTCGCATCTCCCTGTCCATGAAGGCCGCCGCCGAGACCCTGGGCACCGAGGTCGAGGTCAAGCCGCTCCCCGAGGGCGACAAGCCGGCCGAGGAGCCTGAGGCCGAGGTTGAGGCTGAGGTCGAGACCGAGGTCGAGGCCACCGAGGAGTAGTTCCTCTCGCTTCATCTTGCCTTGCTGGGGCCGTCCTGAGGGGCGGCCCCTTCCTGTACCCGGTGGGGAGGGCGAGAAGGCCCGGCGCTCAGACAGTCCTCGCCGCGCAGGGCGCGGCTGCGGAACTCGCGACGGACCTTCTCGCCCTCCCTTCGAGCTTGAGGAGGAGAGCCCATGAACCACGACATCGATATGGACTACTTGATCGATACCCTGCGCGCGTGCGTCGAGGTCGAGAGCCCCGTTGGCTACTACCCCGAGGCGCACGAGTGGCTGCGAGAGACGCTCGCCGAGATGGGCTACGAGATGACCGTGGACAACAACGCCACGGCGTATGTGCGCGTTCCCGGCAGAAGTGCCGAGAAGACCGTGTGCCTGGGCGCTCACATGGATACCATCGGCCTCGTCGTGCGCGGCATCAACCCCGACGGCACCCTCCGCGTGCGCCAGCTCGGCGGCATCAACTACCACAGCATCGAGGGTGAGACCTGCCTCGTGCACTGTCGCGACGGTCGGACCGTGGCGGGCCAGGTCATCTGCGACCACCATTCCACCCACGTCTTTGATGACGCGCGCTCGCGCGAGCGCACCGAGGACACCATGGCCGTGAGCCTGGTTGCGGATGTGAGAAATGCCGAGGATGCCCGCGCCCTGGGCGTCACCGAGGGCGCCGTAGTGGGCATCGACCCCCACTTCGAGCTCTTTGAGAACGGCTACGTGATCTCTCGCCACATCGATGACAAGGCTGCGGTCGCCGTTCTTCTCGACGTGCTGCGCTGGCTTGCCGATACGGGCGAGAAGCCCGCGTTCGACACGCTCTTTGCGTTTCCCATCTACGAGGAGATCGGTCGCGGGGGCTCCTGGGTCCCTGAGGAGGTTGACGAGTACGTTGCCCTTGACATCACGCTCATTGGCCCGGACTATGCCAGCTCCGACGAGCACTCCGTGGGCGTCATCTGCTCGGATGCGAAGGGCCCCTACGACTGGGAGCTCACGAACACCCTCCTGGCCTGCGCCGAGTCCGCCTGCACGCCCGGACGCTGGAACTCGCAGGTCTGCTTCCATTACTCCACGGACGCCAACGCGGCTGCGCTCCACGGCAACAACGTCGCCGCGGGCGCCTTTGGCATGGCGTGCATGAACTCGCATGGACGCGAGCGCTGTCACGTGGATGCCCTCGTGGAGACCGAGCTTCTCGCCCGCGCCTTCCTCATGGGGGAGGGCCGCGCGTAGGTTATTGGGCGGCTCGGACCCAGTGCGAGCGAGCGGAAGCGATGATGTTCCGAAGTGGTGGGGTCGTGGCACCGCGCCCCTCCATCTCATGATGGCTTTTGGCAGATTGGCGCCCGCGCACGTCTGGGAGGACGCAAATCGGGTAGAGTTTCAACGTCAAATCTTGAGGGGAAGGACAGCGCATGGCGGCAGGGGACTGGCAGAGGAAGGTAGTCGAGTGGATGCGGGGGAGGCAGGGACCGGATGACCTCGCGGTCTTTTGCACCAACCTCGCCGTCGTCATCGTGGTGGTGAACCTCTTCGTGCGCACGAGCTGGCTCGGCTGGACCGCCCTCGTCCTTATCGTGTACTCGATGTTTCGCATCCAGTCCAAGAACCTGGGGAGCCGCTCGCGGGAGAACGAGGCGTTTCTCAAGGCGCTCGGCCCGGCACGTCCCTGGGTGCAGAACCCCAGGGCCGCGTGGACGGAGTTTCGCACGTACAAGCATGTGAAGTGCACCTCGTGCCACCAAAAGGTCCGCGTCCCGCGCGGAAAGGGCAAGCTTCGCGTCACCTGCCCGAGGTGCAAGACCAAGTTTGAGGTCAAGTCCTAGCGCCGTTCACAAAGAGATAAAGACCAAGAGAGCCTCCCCGTGCTATCGTTGTTTCATCTGAGCAACATTCGGGGAGGTTTTTTCATGATCAGCAGAAGGCGTTTTCTTGAGGTTGCGGGCGCCGGCGCCTCGGCGCTCGCCCTGGCGGCGTGCACGGGCACCAATGGCGAGGAGCCTAACGAGCCCGCCGAGCAGCCTGCAGAGGACCAGCAGCCGGAGCAGTCCGGACCTGTCGCCGTTCGCACCACCGCGCTCAAGGGCCCCACGGCCATGGGTCTCGTGCGCTTCATGAGCGAGGTCGATGCCGGCAACCTCGCTGACAATGACTACTCGTTCCAGATCGTCGCGTCCCCGGATGAGGTCACGCCGCTCATCGCCAAGGGCGAGACGGACATTGCCGCGGTGCCGGCAAACCTCGCCTCCGTCCTCTACAACAAGACCGAGAAGGGCGTGCGCGTCATTGCCATCAACACCCTCGGAGTCCTCTACATCTGCGAGCTCGGTGACAGCGTCCACAGCGTCGCTGACCTCAAGGGCAAGACCATCTACGCGTCCGGCAAGGGCTCCACGCCCGAATACGGCCTTGCGTACGTTCTCGAGAAGAACGGTCTTGTCGTGGGCACCGACGTCCAGATCGAGTGGAAGAGCGAGCACTCCGAGTGCGTCCAGGCGCTGGCAACCTCCGAGGGGGATGCCGTGGCAATGCTGCCGCAGCCGTTCGTGACCACCGCTCAGACCCAAAATGACAAGATCCGCGTTGCCCTCGACCTCACGGAGGAGTGGGACGCCGTCCAGACGGGTGACGAGCAGAGCTCGATGATCACGGGAGTTGCCATCGTGCGCTCCGAGTTTGCCGACGCAAACCCCGGCGCCGTGGACGCCTTCATCGCCCACTACGTCGAGTCCGTTGACTTCGTGAACGATAACGTCTCGGACGCCGCGGAGCTCGTGGGCTCCTACGACATCGTTCCCGCCGCGGTTGCCCAGCGCGCCATTCCCGAGTGCAACATCGTCTGCATCACGGGCGACGAGATGAAGGAGAAGCTCTCCGGCTACCTCGACGTCCTTGCTGAGCAGAACGCCGAGGCCGTGGGCGGGTCCGTCCCCGGTGACGACTTCTACTACGGTGCATAGGGTCGACGAGAAAAGCTCTGATGTGGGCGGGCGCATCCGTACGTGGTGCGTCCGCCTGCTCTCGGTCTGCTTCTGGCTGCTCGTGTGGCAGCTTGCTGCCTGGGCCATTGACGCGCGCATCATCCTTGTCGGTCCTATCGAGGTGCTCGCTCGGTTGGCCGAGCTCGCCCTGACGGGGGAGTTCTGGGCCTCCGTGGGCCTCTCGCTCGCGAGGATCGCGCTCGGCTTTGCCTCGGGCATAGTTTTGGGAGTGCTGCTTGCGGCGGCGGCAAGCAGGCTCAAGGTCATGCGGGAGCTTCTCGCCCCGCTCGTGGGGACGCTCAAGGCGGTTCCCGTTGCCTCGTTTGTGATCTTGGTGCTGCTCTGGGTCTCGTCGAGCCACCTCTCCATCGTCATAGCCTGGGTCATGGCGTTTCCTATCGTCTACACCAACGTTCTCGAGGGCATCGAGCAGACCGACCCAAAGCTTCTCGAGATGGCGGACGTCTTTGGCGTGGCGCCGCTCGAGCGCGTTCGCCTCATCTACTTCTCGCAGGTGCTGCCCTACTTTCGCGCGGCCCTCTCGCTCGCCCTCGGCCTCTCCTGGAAGGCCGGCATCGCCGCCGAGGTGATAGGACTTCCGGACTTTACCATTGGCGAGCACCTCTACGATGCCAAGGTGTATCTCGACACCCCTGACCTCTTTGCCTGGACCGTCGCGATCGTGATCGTCTCCGTTGCGCTCGAGGCCCTTTTCAACCGCGTCCTCGATGCGGGCCTCGCCCGTTGGGAGGCGCGGCCATGAGCGTGAGTCTTGGAATCGTGGGTGCCGAGAAGCGCTATGGCTCGCTCGTCGTGCTCTCGGGGGCGAGCGCGGAGTTTGACGTTGGTCGCACCAACGTGCTCATGGGGCCCTCTGGTGCCGGTAAGACCACGTTGCTGCGTGTTCTGGCTGGTTTGGAGCGTCTCGACGGAGGAGAGGTGCTGCGTCCCTCCAACGCCCGTCTCGCGATGACCTTCCAGGAGGACCGGCTCTGCGAGAATCTCACCGCAACGGCCAACATCAGGCTTCCGCACGGGCGTCTTCGCGGGCGGGAGCTCGAGGCGTTTCTCGCCCGCGAGCGAGCGGCGCTCGAGGCCGTGGGTCTTCCCGTGGACGCGCGTCCGGTTCGCGAGCTCTCGGGGGGCCAGCGCAGGCGCGTGGCGATCCTGAGGGCCGCGCTCGCCGATGCGGACGTGCTCTTCTTTGACGAGCCCCTCAAGGGCATGGACGAGAAGACCGTGTGCCTGGTCATGGATTTCATCCTTCCGCTCCTTGCGGGAAAGACCGTCCTCTGGACCACTCACGATTCCAGCGAGAGGGGCTTCTTCTCTGACCCCACAATGTGGGAAGTTCGTGACGGGCAGGTTCGCCGCGTGTAGGGGTGGGCTCGGGACGTACCTTCCCCGCTCAGACAGCTTGCTTCGCAAGAACTCGCGGATGAAGGTACGTCCAGAGCCTCTACGCCGAGGCGGACCAGCTTACCCCGGGAGCAAGTTCTAGCGAGTAGGTCTGAGCGGGGAAGGTATGTCCGCGCGTCCACTCGCGGCATCATGTGCGATGATAGGGTCTGCCGTTAGTAGAGAGGATCGTAGGATGCACGTTATCTATCTGGCCGGGGGGATTGCCTCCGGAAAGTCGACCATAGCAAAGACGCTCGAGGAGTGCGGGGCCACCCTCATCGACCTCGACGACTTCTCCCGTGAGGCGCTTGGTGCGAACTCGCCCATCCTTCCCCAGATCAAGGCCGAGTTTGGCGATGACATCATCAACCCAGCGGGCAGCGTGAAGCGCGAGCTGCTTGCCCAGCGTGCCTTCGCATCAACGGAGCGCACCGTCACGCTCGAGGAGATCGAGCTGCCGCTCATTGACAAGATGCTTCGTGACCGCATGGCAGAGCTCGAGGATCAGGAGCGCGCCGAGCGTGCGGAGAACCCCGATGCCCCCGAGAAGATCGTGGTCATCGAGATTCCCCTGCTCGACCGCATGCGCGGGTCGTTTGACATGGCCGACGAGATCATCGGCGTGGTGTGCCCGCTTCCCGCGCGACGTGCCCGCGCCGCCCAGCGAGGGATCGAGCCCCGTGACTTCAACAGGCGCGTGGACCAGCAGCCGACAGAGGCCTACATCAAGGCGCACAGCAGCCACGTGTTCAACAACATCCACACCGCTGACGTGCTCGAGCAGGAGGTCAAGGACTGGTGGGCCATGCGCGTGGAGCAGGGGTGGAAGAAGGTCTCCCGGAAGGGTGGGGGCGTTGCCCAGGCGTAGGGGCAAGGTTCGCTTTCTGCACTGGTCACGTGTGCTGCCCTTTGTCGCGCTCGTGCTGACGGCGGCGGCGTGCGCGGTCTTTGCCGCCGCGCCAACGACGCTCGCGAGGCAGTTCCTCTATCCCGTCAATCATGCGGAGACGATCCTTGCGGCGTCCGAGAGGCATGGCGTGGACCCGCTCCTCGCTTGTGCCGTGATTCGCTGCGAGTCTGGATGGGACGAGGACGCGGTCTCCGCGGCTGGGGCCGAGGGCCTCATGCAGGTGATGCCCGATACCGCGCGCAGCCTCAATGCCCTTGGTGTGGTGAGTGCCTCCGACTATCCTCCGGAGCGCCTCTTCGAGCCTGAGGTGAACATCGAGTACGGGTGTGCCTACCTCGGGTATCTCCAGCGGCATCTCTCCTCGACAGAGGAGATCGTGGCGGCCTATAACGCCGGAATCGGCACGGTGCAGGGATGGATCTCTGACGGCGGGGGCATCCCAGAGGGAATCGAGTATGCCGAGACACGCACCTACCTCGGGCGCGTTCAGAATGCCTACGAGTGGTACAAGCGCTGCTACCCAGAGGGAATCACGGGCGCATAAGCGAGCGTCGCACATCAATGAGGGCGTCGTCCCGGTCTATCTCTATGAGGACGCTCGCGAGTGGGCGCGCAACGTTGAAGAGCTCGGCGTCGGTGCAGGCAATGAGCGCCTCCTCGGTCATCGAGCGAATGCGGTCGAGGTCGCCGGTGGGCAGCCCTCCCGCCTCAAGCGCGGGCACAACCTCGCTCTCCCGAAGCGGCTCAAGGTCCTCGTTGGCGGCGAGAAGGTCGTTGAGCTCACTTTGCGCATTTGCCGCCATCTCCGGGTGAAGTGAGATGGAGCGTTGGTAACAGGCTATGGCAAGGTCGTTTCTCCCGAGCTTCCACTCCATGTATGCGAGTCGGTAGAAGCAGATGGACATGTCTCGCGCGGTTGACGAGAAGCCGATGGCTTCCTTGAGAAGGTCGGCCGACTCGAAGATGCGCGATTGCTCCTCGAGGCAGCGAACCTTTCCGAGAACGGCGTCAGGAGTTACGGGCGCTATCCGCATGAGCTCGTCGGCATGGGCGAGGGCCTCGTCGTTTCTCCCGAGCATCGAGAGGATGCGCGCCGAGAGGGAGTGGGCGGTATAGTACTCGTCTGGCACGAGGCGCACGGCACGCTTTCCGTCATCGGCCTCCCTGTTGTATGCGATGCGCTCTGCGACGGAGTTGAAGTATCGGTAGACGCATTTCTCGTCATCGAGGTAGATCCCCATCTCGGTGATGGGGGAAAGGACTTCCTCAAGATCTTGAAGGGCATCCTCGAGCTGTGATGGCGTGGGCTCCCCATCAAAGACGTGGCGAGCCCTTCTCGTTGCGTTGCCCAGCGAGCCTCCGTCCACAAATAGCGCCGCAAGGGCGCGGCGGTCCGAAACGTCGACGGTGCCCTCGACGAGCGCGCGGCACGCTCGCTCGCACGCCTCGACAACGGTGACGTCATCGGAGGCGTCGCGAAGCGCCATGAGGCTGGACACGGCATCCTGGGTTGTGTAGCCGAGCTCCCCGACGGTCTGGTTCCACGCGTGGGCACGCCCGGCCTTCTCCATGATTCCCAGGTCACTGACAAGCCTCGAGCCACATGCCCTTCTAAGCGCATCTGGGCAGGGCGTGTGGTTGAGCTCGACCTCTTGGAAGCGCTCCGTGGGGCAAAGGGCCCTGGAGTCATATCTCTCGAAGGGCTCAACCGGGGCGAGCCACCCGTCCTCCCTCCTGCAAAGACGAACGTCTTCCCTTCGGGTAAGGTCCTCGCAGTTCCATGGCCCCATGAGAGATGCGAGGGAGTCTCTCGAGAGGTCGAGCGAGAGCACAACGCCCGAGCTGCCTCGCTCGTGGCCGTTGATGACAACGCGACGGATTCTGGACGAGGCGTCAAACGCAAGCTGCGCAAGCGCGAGCGAGAGCTCAAGTGCGTAGGTAATGGCAAGCTCTGCCCGACGCGCGGGTGAGGGGGAGGCAAAGGAGAAGCACGACGGGTGAGGGACGACAACCTCGAGGCATGCCACGCCGGAACGAATGTTGACCTGATAGTCAAGCTCAACCCTAAAGGGCGCCGGGAGGTTCTCCGAGTTGTTGGCCAGGCGCACGCGAGCAGCCCACTCACCGTCCTTCTCGCCTCCGGTGAGAAGAAGCTCGTCCAGCCTCCCGTTGTGTC
The DNA here is from genome assembly GCA_949287335.1 of uncultured Olsenella sp. GTDB lineage: Bacteria > Actinomycetota > Coriobacteriia > Coriobacteriales > Atopobiaceae > Thermophilibacter. The sequence goes on from CASEGE010000203.1 coordinate 8,043, forward strand.
CCTGCAGGGGCCTGAGCGCGTGAACCTCGAGGTCACGCGCGACACGAGAGTCAAGCTCACCCGAGGCGGGGCGGGAGGCAAGGTCCTCCCCAATGTTGAGCGCGGCCTCAATGGTCACGAGGAGGTCGAGCTCACGGTCTTTGAGCTCGCGCCCGGGTGCCGACAGCCACCATCTCCCGTTGCGGCGCAGGCGATTGGCCCGCACGGTTGGCGCGTCCTCCCATTCAAGGAGTCCGGAGCGGGAGAGAAGCTCTGCGAGCTCGACGAGCCCTGTCTCGTCCTTACCGTGCAAGGCGAGGTCGCGAAGGGTTGCCAGCACATCCTCGCTATGCTGGAGCATTCCCTCGAGGTCCGCGGTGCCGCGCCGCGCGGGCACGGCCCGCTCGGGGGCAACGGCCGTGGGCGGCGGGGGCGTCGTTGCGTCCGCAGGGGCTGAGACCCTGCTTCTGCGGCGGTCAACCACATTGAACAGTCCGACGGAGATGAGGGTCACGCCAACGATGATGCCGCGGGAGGCCGTCCTTCGATCAGACGCGCTGGAGTCTCCCTCAGCAAGGACGAGAAGCGCGCAGCCGATGAGGCAGGCCACACCCAAGATGATGGAGACGGTGCCCCACCATGCGGGAAGATGGTACTCCCTGTCGTTCTTCTCGCCGCTTGCCATGCGCCCTCCCCTCGAAGCTTGTCTCGATTGTAGATGGAGCGTGCGTCGTTTGGCTCCAGAGCCTACACCAAAGAAAAAATAAGAACAAGTGTTTGTGTCAAAGAAAATGCGCTACACTCTTCTTAGGAACGGGGAGTGGGGAGGGTCGTATGCCGGCAGGAACACCACAGGAGCGTTTTGGCGGAGAGCTCGTGCGCTTTGGCCGCGAGGGTGGCGACGAGCGCCTGAGCGTCGTCTCGCCCTACGAGCCCGCCGGCGACCAGCCGCAGGCCATAGAGAAGCTCGCCGACGGCGTGGAGCGCGGCCTGCGCTACCAGACGCTTCTGGGCGTCACGGGCTCGGGTAAGACGTTTACCATGGCAAAGACCATCGAGAAGCTCAATCGCCCCACGCTCATCATGGAGCCCAACAAGACGCTTGCCGCCCAGGTGGCAAGCGAGATGCGCGAGCTCTTTCCCAACAACGCCGTCGTGTACTTCGTCTCCTACTATGACTACTACCAGCCCGAGGCTTACGTTCCCCAGACCGATACCTATATCGAGAAGGACGCCTCCATCAACGAGGAGGTGGAGAAGCTCCGCCACCAGGCCACCTCGAGCCTGCTCTCGCGGCGCGACGTCATCGTGGTCGCGTCCGTAAGCTGCATCTACGGCATCGGAAGCCCCCAGGACTATGCCGGGCTCGCTCCCAACGTGAGCAAGGACGAGCCCCTGGAGCGCGACGATCTCATCCGCGCCCTCATCGACATCCAGTACGACCGCAACGACTACGATCTCTCCCGCGGCACCTTCCGCGTGAGGGGAGACACCGTGGACGTGTTCCCTCCCTATGCCGAGAACCCCCTGCGCATCTCGTTCTTTGGCGATGAGGTGGAGCTCATCGCCGAGGTGGACAACGTCACGGGCGAGATCGTGCGGGAGTTTGAGGCAATTCCCATCTGGCCGGCCTCGCACTACGTCACGGAGCGGCCCAAGGTGACGCATGCCCTCGAGACCATAAACGAGGAACTCGAGCAGCGCGTGGCGGAGCTCAAGGCGGCCGACATGCTGCTCGAGGCGCAGCGTCTCGCCCAGCGCACGAGCTACGACCTCGAGATGCTCGAGACCATGGGCTACTGCAACGGCATCGAGAACTACTCGCGTCACCTTGACGGTCGCAAGGCTGGCGAGCCGCCCTACACGCTCATTGACTACTTTCCCAAGGACATGCTCTGCATCATTGACGAGTCTCACGTCACGGTGCCGCAGATTCGCGGCATGTACGAGGGGGACCGCTCGCGCAAGGTCACGCTCGTGGACCACGGGTTTCGCCTTCCCTCGGCGCTCGACAACCGACCGCTTCGCTTCGATGAGTTCGAGCAGCGCGTTCCCCAGTTCATCTACGTCTCCGCAACTCCGGGAGACTATGAGGAGTCCGTCACCCAGCAGCAGGTCGAGCAGATCATCCGCCCCACGGGCCTTCTGGACCCCAAGGTGGACGTGCGCCCCGTCGCAGGTCAGATCGACGACCTCATCGATGAGATCAAGGAGCGCGTGGCGAAGAAGGAGCGCGTGCTCGTGACCACGCTCACCAAGCGCATGGCCGAGGACCTCACCGACCACCTCCTCGACGAGGGCGTGCGCGTGAACTACATGCACTCGGACACGGCCACGCTCGACCGCGTGGACATCATCCGCGAC
>CASEGE010000204.1 GCA_949287335.1 uncultured Olsenella sp.
AGCTGCTGCACCGCCATCTCCGACGACGAGGCCGAGTACCAGGACGAGAAGGGCCACCTGTGGTACCTCCAGTACCCGCTCGTGGAGCCCGTCGACGGCATCGACCACATCACGGTGGCAACCACGCGCCCCGAGACGATGCTCGGCGACACGGGCGTGGCCGTCTCCCCGCAGGACCCCGAGAAGGCCAAGCTCGTGGGCAAGATGGTGCGCCTGCCCATCGTGGACCGCGAGATCCCGATCTTCTCCGACTGGCACGTGGACGCCGGCTTTGGCACGGGCTTCGTCAAGGTCACGCCCGCGCACGACCCCAACGACTACGCGATGGGTCAGGCCCACGACCTCGAGCAGATCAACATCTTCGACGAGCACGCCGTCGTGGTTGACGGCTACGGCGAGTTCTCCGGCATGAACCGCGACCAGTGCCGCGAGGCCGTGGTGGCGTGGTTCGAGGAGCACGGCCTCCTCGAGAAGGTCGAGGAGCTCGACCACTCCGTCATGCACTGCTACCGCTGCAACACCGCGCTCGAGCCCTGGCTCTCCGAGCAGTGGTTTGTCGCCGTGGACAAGCTCAAGGAGCGCGCCACGCAGGTCGTGCGCGACGGCGAGGTCAAGTTCCACCCCGAGCGCTGGACCCAGACCTACCTCACCTGGATGGACAACCTCAAGGACTGGTGCATTTCTCGCCAGCTCTGGTGGGGCCACCGCATCCCGGTCTTCTACTGCGAGGACTGCGGTTGGGAGGACGCCCTCATGGAGGACGCGGACGTCTGCCCCAAGTGCGGCGGTCACCACGTCCGTCAGGACGAGGACGTGCTCGACACGTGGTTCTCGAGCCAGCTGTGGACCTTCGCCACGCAGGGCTGGCCGGACGACACCTCCGAGCTCGCCGAGCACCACCCCACCAAGGTCCTCGTGACCGCGCGCGACATCATCGCCCTGTGGGTGGCGCGCATGATCATGAGCTCGCTCTACTTCGTGGGCGAGGTGCCCTTCCACGACGTCTACATCTACGCAACGATTCTGGCCAAGGATGGCAGCCGCATGTCCAAGTCCAAGGGCAACGGCGTGGACCCGATGGAGCTCATGGAGAAGTACGGCGCGGACGCCATGCGCTACAACCTCCTCACGCTCATCACCAACAACCAGGACGTCAAGTTCGACGCCAACATCGACAAGAAGACGCACAAGCTCATCGACAGCCCGCGCACCGAGCAGGCGCGCGGCTTCGTGACCAAGATCTGGAACGCGAGTCGTTTCGTCCAGATGAACCTCGAGGGCTACGAGCCGGGCGCGCCGGCCGCCGTGACGCCCGAGGACGCGTGGATGCTGTCGCGCCTGGCGCGCGCCGTCGAGCACGCCACCGAGCAGCTGGAGACCTACGCCTTCGGCGACTACGCGCGCGAGATCCAGAGCTTCTTCTGGGGTGACGTCTGTGACTGGTACATCGAGCTCTGCAAGAGCCGCCTGCTCGACGGCGCACCCGAGGAGCGCCTGCAGGTCCAGCGCAACCTCGTCTTCGTGCTGGATACTTGCATGAGGCTGCTCCACCCCGTCATGCCGTTCGTGACCGAGAGCGTGTGGGACGCCCTGCCCGCGAGCGGCCTGGATGACCACTCCGCCGAGTTCCTCATGGTGGCCGCCTGGCCGGAGCCCGAGCGCTTTGCCGAGTTTGTGAACGAGCGCGCCGAGAAGGACTTCGAGCTCGCCAAGCGCGTCATCTCCTGCGTGCGCTCCACGCGCGCCCGTTACCGCCTCTCGCCGCGTGCCGAGCTCGACGTCTGCGTGCGCTGCGGCGCCGAGGACGCGGCGGTTCTCGTCGGCCAGGAGGGCTTCGTGCGCTCTGTGGGCCACGTGGGCGCGTTTGTCGCCGCCGCTGACGCCCAGAAGCCCGAGGGCTGCGTCTCCGTGGCCGACGGCTCGCTCGAGATCTTCGTGCACGTGGGCGACCTCGTGGACCTTGCCGCCGAGTCCGCGCGCCTTTCCAAGGAGCTGGCTAAGGCCGAGAAGGACCTCGCGGGCGTGGAGCGCACGCTCGCCAACGAGGGCTTCGTCGCCAAGGCGGCGCCTGAGGTCATCGAGAAGAAGCGTGCGCAGGCCGCCGAGCTCACCGCAACGATCGAGCAGCTCAAGGCGCAGATCTCTGACTTCGCGTAGGTCCGACATGGCTGACGCGGCGCTCGAGGTGCGCGACCTCTGCTTTGGCTACGGTGACATACCGGTGTGGGAGGACGTGTCCTTCTCGCTGGAGTCGGGGCAGGTTGCGTTTCTGACCGGACCAAACGGTGCGGGCAAGTCGACGCTCTTCCGCTGCCTGGCGGGCTGGCTGGAGCCCGGCTCGGGCGAGGTCCTGGTCGCCGGCGAGCCCTTCACGGGACGCACCCGTCTTGCTCCCGGCACCCTTGCCTTCGTGCCCGACGTCCCCAGCTTCTACGACGACCTCACCGCCGTCGAGCACATCGAGCTCGTGCTGGCTGCCAACCGGGCGGAAGCGGCGCGACCGCGCGCGGAGCACCTGCTCGAGCGCTTTGGCCTCATCGGGCACGAGCGTCTCCTGCCCTCGGCGTACTCGCGCGGCATGCGCGAGAAGCTCGCGCTCGTCCTGGCCCTCATGCTGCGCCCGCGCGTGCTGCTGCTCGACGAGCCGCATGGGCCGCTTGACCGAGAGGCGTCGCTCGTGCTCTCCGAGGAGCTTGCCTCGGCGGCGCGCGAGGGAACGGCGGTGCTCCTGAGCTGCCACCATGACGTGCCGGGCCTCAGTCCGGACGTCTCCCTCGAGCTTCGTGACGGCGGCCTGAGCCAGGAGTCCTAGCATGGCGGGCAACCTTGGCCTCCTGACGCGCCTTCGCCTGCGTCACCTGCGCAGCGACGCGCGCTTTCTCCTCTTTGCGGCAGGCGCCGACATCGACGAGGACCGCGGCTTTCTCGAGCGCACCTACCAGCTCTACCTCGTCATCATCTTTGCCGTGGCCATCGTGCTCTCCTGGGCGCAGGTGGTCGATCTCGTCGAGAGCGTGCGAGACGAGATGGGCTCGATCGCGGGCTCGCTCGGGATGCTGCTGCTCATGCTCGCGCCGTCCTGCGCCCTCGTTGCCTGGACCGTCGATGGCCTGCGGGAGACCCCGCTGCGCCTGACCTCCCCAGACATTGCCTGGCTCGCCCGTGTCGCGCGACCGCAGGAGCTGCTCGCCGTCCAGCTCTTCGGGAACGTCGTGGTGACCGCGGTGGTGTCGGCGCTTCTCGGCTACCTGCTCGGCGTGCTCACCTGGGCGCCCTCTCCGCTGGCCTGGGCTCCGCTCCTCTCGTCCGTCATGGTGATGGTGCGCCTCCTTGCCCTCGCCCTCGGCCTGGCAAGAAGTGCCGCGCCGCGGAGGCGCCGTCGCGCCGTGACGCTTGTGGCGGGCGCGACCTCCGTGCTACTTGCCGTCGCGCTGCTGCTCTCGATCGTCACGCTCGTCTTTCTTCTTGGCGCGTACCTCATGGTGCCCGCCCTCGCGCTCAGCGTTGCCCTTATCGCGCTTTCCCTCGTGCTTGCGTCCAGGACCAGCATGACCTTTATCGTAGATGACAACGAGCTCTACGCTGCCCGCGTGTCCCTGAGCTTCCTTGCGTTCGCCAATGCGGGCGCCTACAAGGAGGCGTGTCGGCGACGTCGCCTCGGACGCCGTCGACAGGCGAGAAGGACCTGGCACTTCGCGCGGGGGAGCGCGGCGTACGTCTCCCATGCGCTCGTGAGCCTGGCGCGGCAGCCGTCGATGGCGCTCAGCGCTCTCCTGTGGGGCGGCGCGCTCGTCCCGGCGGGAGCCCTGCTCGTCGCCACGGGTGCGAACGCGGGCGTTCTGTTCTGCTGGTTCTTCGGCGTGGCGCTCGCCCAGCGCGAGCCGCTGCCGATCGCCCACGTGTTTCGCGCGGACTGCGCCAACCGGCTCGTCCGGCAGCTGCTGCCGTCCGCGCCGCTGGCCTTGCTTCTGCTCGACGCGCTGCCGCTGCTCGTGCTGGCGCTGGCGGCGTCTGCGGCCGTCGTGGTCCCGATGGCCCACCTGCTTGGGGTCGTCGCAGCGCCTGCGGTCCTGCTCGCCTGGGCCCTGCTTGTGGCGCTCGTGCTTGTCGCCGCCCTCGACGACCCCGGGCATGTGCGCTCCGTGGGATCCTTCCAGTTCACGGCCTTCGCGGGTGGCGCGCTCAGCGTCTTTGCCGTCTGCCTCGTCGGGCTGCTCGGGGCGGTTCCGGCGCTCGCGTGCGCTGTCCTCGTCGACGTCCTTCTCGCCCGGTCGTTGCGGTAGGCGACGCTCTTGAGGTTTGGGTTCACCGTTGTGGCTCGGGCTCGGTGCCCGTTTGCATTTGCGCAGGTCACAGCTTAGTTGCTCAATCGATATCTCGGCGAGCGGTGATAATTGAACCCAAACCGGAAATCGGTTTGGGTTCATCTGGAGCGAGGATCGTCTGGGCAAGATTGTAAAGGTGCTGGTCAGAAGCTTGCGCCAAAATCCGCTACTCCTGATAGAGCAAAATATCGAACCCAAACCTCTCGAAGGGGCCCTACGCCCACCCCAAGAGGTCGCGGATCACGCGGCTGGCACATGATGGGGGGCAGGTAGCTCATCGTGCCCAGGAGCGACCCCTCGCGCAGCCCACGTAGGGGCGTCGGGCGAACGTATCATGGTGAGGAAGCCAACCGAAGGGGGCTGTGATGAGGTATCGGACGTTGGGCAGCACGGGGCTTATGGTCAGTGAGATCGGCTTTGGCGGCGAATGGATGGACCGCTCGCCCGAGGAGACGCTTGCGGTGGTGCGCGCCGCGGAGGAGGCGGGCATCAACATACTCGACTGCTGGATGAACGACGCCACGCGCCGCTCCAACCTGGGTGACGCGCTCCGGGAGCTCGACAGCCGCGAGCGCTGGGTCATCCAGGGGCACCTGGGGTCGGTCACGGTGGACGGGCAGTACACGCGCACGCGCGACCTCGACCTGGTGAGGCCGGCCTTCGAGGATCTTCTCGAGCGCTTTCACACCGACTACGTCGACTTGGGCATGATCCACTACGTGGACAAGGTTGAGGAGTACGAGCGGATCGTTCTGGGCGACAGCCCCTTCATGCGCTACGTGCGCGAGCTGCGCGCGGCGGGCACCATCCGCCACATCGGTCTCTCCACGCACAACACCGAGGTCGCGCGACGCGTTGCCGAGAACCCCGAGATCGAGATGATGCTCTTCTCGGTGAACCCGGCCTTTGACATGATGCCCGCGACCGAGAACCTCGACGACCTCTTTGGCGACTACACGGGCGTGGGGGAGGGCGGCATCAACGCCGACCGCGCCGAGCTCTACGCGCGCGCCGAGGAGACGGGCACGGGCATCACCGTCATGAAGGGGTACGCCGGCGGCCGTCTGCTCGACGCGGCGACCTCGCCCTTTGGCGTGGCGCTCACGCCCGTGCAGTGCATCCACTACGCGCTCACGCGCCCGGCGGTAGCGAGCATCATGGTGGGCTTCTCCACGCCCGCGCACGTGGTCGAGGCCGTTGCCTACGAGACCGCCTCTGTCGAGGAGCGCGACTATGCGAGCGTGCTCGCCGGGGCGCCGCGCCCCAAGGGCATCGACATCCCCACGGTCAACAAGTTCTACGACCTCGCCGCCCTGCACAACGAGGTACCCGATTCTGTGCGCGACCACTATCGCGCGCTCGATGCCCATGCGGGGGATTGCATCGCCTGCCACGCGTGCGAGGGCCGCTGTCCCTTTGGCGTGAAGGTTGCCGACAAGATGGCCGCGGCGGCGGGGCTCTTCGGGCTCTAGCAGTAGAGGCGCAGGACCTGCGTGAAGTCGAAGCCGCAGACGAGCTCGCGAAGGGGGGAGAGCTGGTCTGCGAGGGCGGTCTCGGCGTCGGGCTGCTCGCGCAGCGCCGCGACCCAGCGGTCGAGCACGAGCTGGAGCGCGCCGCCCTCGGGGCGCGTCTTGGTGGAGAGGTTGCGGACGAGCTCGCGGTAGGTGGCGAGCCCCTGGCCCTGACCGCCCTGGAGCCGGCGCTCGGGGGAGAGGTCGGCGTCCGCCACCACGAAGTCGTTGCCCATGGCGTGCGTGCGAATGGTCTGAAGCAGGAAGCTCTTGCCGGCGCCGTAGCGGCCGACGAGGAAGCGGAAGCTCGCGCCGCCGTCCGCCACGAGCTCGAGGTCGTGCAGCAGCGCCTGGATCTCGCGCTCGCGGCCGACGGTAATGTAGGGCAGACCTATGCGCGGGACGACGCCGCCCTTGAGGGAGTTGACAATGACCGCGGCGATGCGCCTGGGCACCTTGGGTACGTCGCTCACGGGGCTCCTCTCGCCGGCCTGATGGACCATTCATACTAGCACACACCTGTCGAAAATACAAACAGATGTTCGTATTTTCTGAAGGGGAGGGGACCTCCCTGGGATAACCGAGCAGAGCGGCCGGTCTAGTACGTATCAGAGGCTTGTCTCGCTCGAAATGCGCTCCTGTCTCTTGCGCGAAGGGAATGCGGTCTCGTGCTGCCAGACCGTGCCTCATGAGACGCAATGCCATACGCTTGAGCGGGCATGGTCCGGCCTCACCCCTAAGGCCCTTGCCGATACGTGCAGTAACGTGTTC
>CASEGE010000205.1 GCA_949287335.1 uncultured Olsenella sp.
ACGAGCGCGCGCTCGAGCACGTCCACGGAGTCGATGTCGAGGTGGTTGGTCGGCTCGTCGAGGAGCAGCAGCGGGTCGGGCGCCACGAGCATCTTGGCAAGGGCCAGGCGGGCCCGCTCGCCGCCGGAGAGCACGCTCACGCGCTTGGTGACGTCGTCGCCGTGGAAGAGGAAGGCCCCGAGCAGGCGGCGCTCCTCGGAGGTGGTCCAGCCGGGGGCCGCCTCGTCCATCTCGCCGAGAACGGTGTTGCCCTCATTCAGCTGCTCGAGCTGGTGCTGGGCGTAGTACGCCTGCGTCACGTTCTTGCCGAGCGAGACCGAGCCCGCGTCGGGGGCGAGCTTGCCGTTGATGAGCTTCATGAGCGTCGACTTGCCCGCGCCGTTGGGGCCCACGAGCACCACGTGGTCACCGCGATAGAGCGCGAGGTCGACCCCGGAGTAGACGTGGTTCTCGACAAAGGACTTGGAGACGCCCTCCAGCTTGATGACCTCGTCGCCCGTGCGCGGGGGCTCAGGGAACGAGAAGTGCACCTTCTTGGTGCCCTCGGGCAGGATGACGAGCTCGCTTTTGATCTGCTCGATCTTCTTCATGCGCTCCTGGGCCTGCGCGGCCTTGGTGGGCTTGTAGCGGAACTTGTCCACAAAGACCTGCATGTGCGCGATCTCGCGCTCCTGGGCGGCGCGCTTGGCGCGCATCTGCTCGAGGTTGTCCTCGCGCTGCTTGAGGTATGAGCTGTAGTTGCCCGTGTAGGTGGCAAGGCGGCGGTTCTCGACGGCGGCAACGTGGGAGACGCAGGCATCCATGAACGCCCGGTCGTGGCTGACGAGAAGGACGGCGCCGTCGTAGCCCGCCAGGAACTGCTCGAGCCACTTGACGCTCTCGAGGTCGAGGTGGTTGGTGGGCTCGTCGAGCAGGAGCAGGTCGGGGTGGCGCAGCAGCAGCTTGGAGAGGGCGATGCGCATCTGCCAGCCGCCCGAGAACTCGCGGGCGGGCTTGTCGAAGTCCTCAACCGGAAAGCCCAGGCCACCGAGGATCTGTCGGGCGCGGGCCTCGAGCTCGTAGCCGCCCAGGCGCTCGAAGCGGTCCTGCGCGTGCCCGTAGCGCTCGAGCAGGGCGTCGAGCTCGGGGCCGGGCGCGGTCTCGGAGATCTTGCGCTCGAGCTCGGCCACCTGGCGCTCGACCTGCTTGACCTCGTGCGCGGAGTCAACGACCTCGGCAAGCGCGCTCTTCTCGCCCGCGAGCTTGGTCTCCTGCTCGAGGTAGCCCACGGTGGTGTCCTTGGCAAAGCTCACGGTGCCCTCGTCCGGGCTCTCCTCGCCCATGATGATGCGCAGCAGCGTGGTCTTGCCCGATCCGTTGGGGCCCACGAGCGCCCAGCGCTCTCCGGCGTTGAGCTGCATGGTCGCGGCGGTGTAGAGGGTGCGACCGCCAAAGGACTTGGTGATCTTGTCTGCGAGTGCTATCACGTGGCGTTCCTCGACTTAATCGGCAATGGTGAGGTGGATCGCAAAGCCGGCGATCTCCTCCTTGAAGTAGATGAGGTAGGTGCGGCCGGAGCCATCGGGACAGAGCGTGCGCGAGCCCTCGTCAAACTCGATGCCACGCGCCCCGTACCAGGCAACGGCCTTGTCGATGTCGCTGACGTGAAGGCCGATGTGGCCCTTGGTGCCGCGACCACCGTTGTTCATGACCTCAACGACCGTGCCGGCAAAGGCAGAGACCGGAAAGGGCTCCTCGCCGCGCTCGATGCCCAGAAGAGAGCAGAAGAGGTCCGCGACGCGGACGGACTCCTCGGGGGTGTTGGCATTGATGCCAACGTGGGCAATGTGCATGTCAAAGAGCTCAACGGGGTTCTCGTGAGCCATGGCGGCCTCCTTTTCCGGCGATGCAAACTCATCAATTATAGGCAAGAAGCGCGCGGTCGCCCCGCAGATGGGGGTTCGCTCACTCAGCCACCACGAAGCGCTCCCCTGGACGGACCGGCTGAGGCGGCTCATGGCACGCGCAACTCAACCAAAGGTGTCATGAAGAAGAACGCCGCGCTTTGCGCTAAGGTGGCAAGGCATTTGTCGCGGCTTGCATATAGAATGGAGCCGAGAAGAAACTCCCGCGGGCCGCGCCCGCGAGCGCGGCATAGAAAGAGATCTCCATGGCACAGACCAAAAAAGTGGCGGCACTGGACGGACTTCGCATCTTTGCGATTCTCGCCATCATCATCTATCACGCAAACGCCACCTGGCTTCCCGGCGGCTACTTTGGCGTCACGATCTTCTTCGTGCTGACGGGCTATCTGATCACCCTCTCCATCGAGCGAGAAATCGCCCGCAGCGTGAGCTTTGACTACCCTCGCTTCATAGTGCGCCGCGTGACGCGCATGCTGCCCTCGATGCTCGTGCTCGTGGGCGTGGTGGCGCTGCTGTGCGCGCTCTTCTCGCAGGCGCTTCTCCCCAAGGTGAAGTCAGACGCAATACCGGCACTCCTGTTCTTTGAGAACATCTACTTCATCGTGCGAAACGTCTCCTACTTTGCGGCCGCCGGACTCCCCTCGCCGCTCACGCACCTTTGGTTTGTGGGCGTCACGATGCAGTTCTACCTTGTGTGGCCGCTTCTTTTGCTGCTCCTCTCCAAGGCCGTCCGCAAGAGGCGCACGGCCATAGGCATCGTGGCGGTGCTCATCGCAGCGTCCACGATTGCGATGATTGCCCTCTACGACCCCATGGGCGACACCAACCGCATCTACTACGGGCCGGATACCCGAGCCGCCGAGCTTCTCGTGGGCGCCCTCTGCGCGCTCATGACGCGCGGCCGCGGCTGGCGCTTCACGGTTCCCGCGAGGGGTGGGCGTGGGAAGGCCGTGGACCGCTTTGCGGACTGGGTGTACGACGCCGCCGGCCTTCTCGCCATTGCCGGTCTTGTCGTCATGATGTTCACGCTCAACGGCTATTCCGAGTTTGCCTACCGAGGCGGCATGCTTCTGGCGGCGCTGCTCAGCGCGGTCATCATTGGCGTGGTCTCGCGTCCCACGAGCATGCTCTCCAAGGTCCTGGGCGCAAAGCCCCTCGCGCTTGCCGGCAAGCGCGGCTTTGCCCTCTACCTCTGGCACTACCCGCTGCTGCTCATCATGAACCCCGCAACGAGAACGACTGAGCTCCCCTGGTGGGGCTGGGTGCTCGAGTTTGCGGTCATCGCCCTCGCCTCCGAGCTCTCCTATCGCCTGCTTGAGAGCGGAAAGGGCGGGCCGCGCCTCTATGGCGGCATCCGCCTCTCTCACGCGCTCCAGGCGCTTGCGCTCGTGGGCGTAATCGTTGTCTCCCTTGCGCCCATCAGCGCCGAGCAGACGGGCGTCCCCACAGACCAGCAAGGAGCGGAGTCCCAGATGGCACAGTTCAATCCCGAGCAGGACGCCTACGACGTCTCCAACACCTATCTCGCGGGCACGGCCTTTGCCTCTGCCCTGGACACCATCAACCGACTCAACTACGACGTGGACGTCGAGACCGGAGCCACCGACGCGAGCGTCCTTCTCGTGGGAGACTCGGTCTCTCTGGGTGCGCAGACGCAGTTCCAGCGCGTCTTCCCCAACGGCTGGATGGACTCCGCGGTGGGCAGGCAGCTGAGCGTGGGCCTTGACGTCTACAACCAGTGCGTGGCGGACGGCCACGGCGCAGACGTTGTCGTCTTTGCGCTGGGCAACAACGGCGTGGCGCGCGAGGATCAGGTCAAGGCGCTCATCGACGCGGCCGGCCCGGACAAGAAGGTCTATCTCGTCACCACGCGCGTGCCCCTCGCGCTCCAGGACATGAACAACGAGCTCTTCAAGAGCGTGGCCGCGCAGTACGACAACGTCGAGGTCATTGACTGGTACGCCGAGAGCGCCGGTCACGACGAGTACTTCTGGGACGACGGCACGCACCTGCGTCCCGAGGGAGCCGAGGCCTACGTGATGATGCTTCGCCGAGCGATCACGGGCCGATAGTTGTCCCTTTCTGGCTTGAGACATAATGCGGCGCCCTGGGTTGAGTGCCCGGGGCGCCGTTTTTTGTCGCGGGCGGGGACGTTTGGGACGCCACCCCCCGAGCGGGTGCGTTGGTTGCTGAGAATGAGTTAGTCGTCCGATTTGGCCGGGTCAGCTGCGAAAGCGCGCCCAGCCATAGCACTCGAAAAGGGCCGCCGGGCGAGAAACCCGGCGGCCCCGATCAATCATGGTGGAGATAAGGGGGTTCGAACCCCTGACCTCGTGACTGCCAGTCACGCGCTCTCCCAACTGAGCTATATCCCCGCTGGTGGGCGATGCTGGATTCGAACCAGCGACCCCTTCCGTGTGAAGGAAGTGCTCTACCCCTGAGCCAATCGCCCGCGCTTGTGCGCTAGAGCATCTTATCAGAACTTTGGCGCAATGGCACGAGAAATTTGCCGGATGCGTCGATTATGTGTCTGACGAGAAGCTCGCGCAGCTCAAGGGCATATCTCATCCGCCGAGGCTGCAAGACCGTACTTCTCCATCTGCGCTGCCACGAGGCGCGCTCTGTCCCAGGCAAGCTCCGGGTCAGAGGAGAGCACGGTTGGCGCGTTGGGAAGCCCCGCCATGAGGGCACACTCGCAGGGGGTCATCTCCAAAGGCTTCTTGTGAAGCAACCCCTGCGTTGCCGCGCCTATTCCCGTCAGGCCGTCCCCAAAGTACGAGGTGTTCACATAGAGCTCCAAGATCTCGTCCTTCTCGTAAAGCGACTCGAGATCGAAGGCCAAAAACACCTCGGCAACCTTTCGGGAAAGATCCTTCTCTTGCGAGAGGAACATGTTCTTGGCAACCTGCTGGGTTATCGTCGAGCCGCCCTGCTCAAACGAGAGGGTCGTGAGGTCGTGCCATGCCGCCCGGCAGATGGCAATGAGGTCAATGCCGCCGTGGTCGTAGAACTGATGGTCCTCTATTGCCACGACCCCCTTGAGATAGGTCTGAGGCAGCTCGCCAATCGGGACGTAGCCCTCGCTCTTGCGAAGACCCTCCACGGTCTGCTCGATGGGCGTCTCGTCAAGCGCCTCCCTATAAAGGGCGTAGCCGCGCCACGTGATCGCAAGCGCGGCGATCAGGAGCAGCGCCGCCGCTGCGGCAAAAACGCGACCGATGAATCTCAAGATTCTCTTCATGGCTTTTCCTCCTCAGCAAGATTGTCGGGGAGTCGGCATCTTTGCTGCCATGAGCTTGGCTTACGTTTGGATGACGGTTTTGAAAGGTTGCCAAGATGGTTGCGCTGACCGGCTCGCGGGCGGGATAAACCAAAGGACGTTCAAAAAACTTGTTGACGCGAGCGCTCACTCTGGTATAGTTTCTTTCGCACCAAATGGGGATATAGCTCAGTTGGGAGAGCGCGTGACTGGCAGTCACGAGGTCAGGGGTTCGAACCCCCT
>CASEGE010000206.1 GCA_949287335.1 uncultured Olsenella sp.
ATGATGGCGGAGACGCCGCCCGCGTCGTTCAGGTCCTGGATGTGAAGAGGCCCGGCGGGAGCGATGCGCACGATGTTGGGCGTCTCGGCGCTGGCGCGGTCCCAGTCGTCCATCGTGACGGGGCAGCCGGCGGCCTGCGCGATGGCCGTGAGGTGCAGCATCGTGTTGGTGGAGCCGCCGAAGGCCATGTCGAGCACCATGCCGTTGTGGATGGCGGCGGGCGAGAGGATCTGGCGGGCCGTCACGTTCTTCTCGATAAGCTCCATGACCTTCATGCCGGCCTGCTTGGCGAGGCGGATGCGCTCCGAGTAGACGGCGGGCACGGTGCCGTTGCCGGGAAGGGCGATGCCGAGGGCCTCGGCGAGGCAGCAGATGGAGTTTGCGGTGAACATGCCGGAGCAGCTGCCGCAGGTGGGGCAGGCCGTGCCCTCGAGCCAGTGGCACTCCTCCTCGGTCATGGTGCCGGCGGTGACCTGGCCCACGGCGTCGAAGAGAGAGTTGAGGTCGGTCTGGCTGCCGTCGCGCCCGCGACCGGCGAGCATCGGGCCGCCGGAGACGAGCACGGTCGGGATGTCGAGGCGCGCCGCGGCGATGAGCATGCCGGGGACGATCTTGTCGCAGGAGGGGATGAGGACCATCGCGTCAAACTGGTGGCCCTGGACCGCGCACTCAACGGAGTCCGCGATAACCTCGCGGGAGGTGAGGCTGTAGTGCATGCCCTCGTGGTTCATCGCGATGCCGTCGCACACGCCGATGGTGTTGACCTGCAATGGGGTGCCGCCCGCCATGCGGATACCCGCCTTGACGGCGTCGGCGATCTGCTGGAGGTGGAGGTGTCCCGGGATGACCTCGTTCTGGGCGGAGACCACGGCCACGAGCGGTCGGTCGAGCTCCTCGTCGGTGAGGCCGTCGGCCTTGAGGAGGCTCCGGTGCGGCGCGCGCGCCAGCCCCCGCTTGATCATGTCGCTTCTGAGTTCCACGTCCCCCTCGCTTTCTCTTGTCGGTGTGAGAAATGCGAGGCGTGGCCTCGAAGCCTTTACGGTGGCCGCCGGCGCGCGGTACTTCTCGGCGCGTTGGCGGGGTTGGCCCGGTGAGCGCGTAGAGGTTCTCGCGAGCTGCTCGAGGGAGTCTTCGGGGCCGTCCGGCGCGGGTTCTCACGCTGCCCGCTCGCTGTGGGACGGATGCGGCCCGTACTGGCCCTGTCATCGCATTTGCTCAGTGGGGACACTCTACGCTGGCCGTGTTTCCGACGGGTAATCGCCCGCGAACGGTATCGTTTCCGTGGGCGAGCGGCTGTCTGCTTGCGTGCGACATGTTATTAATGAGGGCGAGAAAAGCGGGCTGTCCGTATCCCCGCGGCCGAGTTCTCTGGCGAGAAATGCGACCCGCTGTACCGTCTCTCGCTGCGAGACGCCGGGAAATGCGGTCCTCTGTACCGTCTCCCGTCGCGGGCTGCCGTGAAATGCGGTCCTCTGTACCGCCTCCCGCCGCGGGCTGCCGTGAAATGCGGTCCTCTGTACCGCCTCCCGCCGCGGGCTGCCGTGAAATGCGGCCTCCCGTACCGGTCCGGCGCTCTTCACGCCGAGAAATGCGGACCCCTGTACCAGAGACGGCCTACCGGCAGGTGCCGGGGCGGTACAGCGGGCTACATTTCTCGGCGTGAGTGAGAAAAAACGGTACAGCAGACGGCTTTTCTCGGCATGGGTCCCGTCGTGACGGTACAGGGGGCAGTTTTTCTCCGCGCGGGATCCGATGAGCGGGTACAGTCCATGGCTTTTCTCGCTGACTGCCGAGGGGGGATAGCCCCGCCCGTACAGCACCCGTCTTTTCTCGGCGTCCCCCACGAGCCGGTACAGCGGGCCGCATTTCTCACCAGAGAATCAGGTGAGGGGCGCGGGGCGTCGCATTCTTGGCATCCTTGGCGCGAAGCTGCTCCGGCTCCAGCTATTCTCGGCAACGGAAGGAACTTCCTCCGCGTCGCCCAGCTTGCTCTACAGCCCCAGCAACGCAGTGGCAACAAACTTTCCGTCAACCATCTCCGTCGAGAAGGAGCCCTCGTACTTGCGCGCTATTGAGCGCACCACCCGCAGGCCAATTCCGTGCTCGGCGGCGTTTCCCTTCGTGGTGCGAAGGTGAGGGTTCGTTCTCATCACATCCGTTGAGCAGCGGTTCGAGACCGTAATGGAGAGGTACCCGCGCGAAGCGCGCATGGACAGGCGGATCTCCGGGTCCTTCTCGGTACGGCTTGCCTCAATGGCGTTGTCGAGCAGGTTGGAGAGAAGCCCACAGAGGTCGCGTCCCTCAATGGAGAGCCCGGCGGGCACAATGATGTCGAAGCAGGTCTTGATGCCCGCCTCACGTGCCTCGCCTGCCTTCTGCGTGAGCAGGTAGTCAAGCAGCTCGTTTCCGGTCCTAAACTCCTCGAGTTTGGCAAAATGCTCGCTCACCTCCACCTCAAGGAAGTCCTTGAGCTCGTCGTAGAGCTCCGCTCGGGCAAGCGACTGCAGGTAGAAGAGTATGTTTTTCATCTCGTGCTTGTCGCGGCGCACCTGCTCGGAAACTGCTGCGGAGCGACGCACGTGATCGAGGGTGAGCGTTAGCTGCTGGGTGACAGCGTTCTGCTCCATGAGGGAATCATATGCGCCGGAGATGACATGGGTCATGGCGTAGGAGCTCACGATGGAGATGAGCGACAGGAGAGGGAAGAAGAGCGATGCCGAGAAGAACCCATTGTCGGTTTGGATGTGTATGAGCGTCTCGGCCTGTTGGAGGACCGCGGTTGCCACGGGGACGGCGAGAAGAGCCGCCCAATACGGTGCGGGCAGCAGGACCGCGGGGCGAAGGGGAAAGCGCACGAAAAACGCCGTGAGCGCGGCGCAGAGCGCGTAGAGCGCCAGGAAGAACGCGAGCGAGGACGTCTCCTGAGCGGGAAAGACGTCGTTCAGGTAGAGGTCGAAGACGTTGGTGAGGACGCTTCGCGTGGCAACCATTGAGAAGACGCATGAGACGACGGTCACTAGTCGTACGAGAATCGGCCCCGTGACAAAGACAAGCGCAAAGGCCGCACACGCTCCGAACAGCAGCGCCATGCTTGCCAGATAGCCCGCGGCGGGCGAGGAGGCGGCCTCGAGGGCGAGTGCGCCCGCGGAGTACGTAACGACGCATGCAAAGAGCAGGGGCGCCCGACCCAGGGGAAGCTTGCGAATGCCCAGGCCAAAGGCGAGCGAGATTGCCGTCGAGGCAAACATCATCGTGCTCGCAAAGAGCGAGAGCGTGGAGGAGAGGGACGAGATCACTGGTCCTCCCGAACAAACCTCATGAGCTCCTGGCGCGTCTCGGTGACGCGGCTTCGGCTGAGCGGGACCTCGGAGCCGTTGTCGAGTCGCACGGCGTCACGGTCGATGCAGGTGACGTGATCGGCATTTGCGAGAAAGCTTCGGTGCGGCTTGAGAAACCGCTGGCCCTCGAGGCGCTGCTCGACATCAAGCAGACGGCACCTGATGACGATCTCCTCGCCTTCTCGCATGTGGAAGTGGCAGTAGCGCCCGCGCACCTCGACGAACATGAGCGCGTTCACGTCGAGCCGCCAGGAACGACCCGTCCCCGCGTCCTCGAGGGCGATGAAGCGCTCGCGGCTGCGCGAGAGCTCCCGCACGATTGCCTCGACGGTGCGTGCCTGTTCCTCCACAAAGTGGCTCTTGCGCACAAACCTAAACGGCTGCACCTCAATGGATTGGAAGACGAGCTCCTCCTTATTGGAGACAAAGACGACGAGCGCCGTAGTGTGCCCGCGCTTGATCTGCCGGCAAAGCTCGATGCCGTCCATGCCGCCCATCTCGATGTCGAGGAAGTAGACGTCGTAGCGGTGCGGATCGGGCTTGAGGGCGGCGAGAAGCCCCTCGGCGCTGGAAAAGCGGTCGAACGCGACCTCAACCCCACGCACCAGGAACTCGTGCCTGAGCGACTGGGCGAGAAGGTCGAGGACCTGCGCGTCGTCCTCGCAGATGGCAGCTCGTATTACGTTCATGTGGCAGACTCCTTCCGCCTTCCATTTTCCCTCAGGCCCCATCTGCGTGCCAGACATCTCATGTCGAATCAGGCGCATCTCATGTTGGAGCCCTCGACGCGGGCGTCCCGCGGGCGTTGGATTGCGATAAGGAAGCGGCACGTTCCCCAAAGGGGCGTGTCGAACGGAAGGAAAAGGGAGAAAGGAACCATCGTGAAGGCAGTCACAAGGCGCAGATTCGTCGCCGCGGGAGGTGCCGCCGCTGCCGTGGCGGGGCTTGGTCTCAACGGAGCTGGCTATTACTTCAGAAACGTCATCACCCGCTGGTGGTCGGGCACGTTCACCAAGGTGAGCGACGAGAACCTCGAATACTCTGCCGAGGAGGCCAAGGCCAATGGCGAGGCGCTCTCCATCGACATCATGGGTGAGGGCGCGGTCCTGCTCAAGAACAACGGTGTTCTCCCCATGAGCGCGGGCAACATCGCGCTTCTCGGCTACGCCACGATTGACCCGGTCTACATGGGCGCTGGCTCCGTTGCCCAGGCCGAGGGCGTCACCAAGCCCACGTTCTACGATGCCTTTGAGCAGGCAGGATTCACCATTGACGAGACCATGCGCTCCTACTACGAGGACTACCTCGCCGAGGAGGAGAGCCGCGACAACGACGCTGGCGGCATGTTCATGATGATGGGTGCCGATTACAACATCTACGACGAGCCCGTTGACAGCTACCGCGACAAGCTCGACGCCGCCGCGGCCGCCAACGACACCGCCGTCGTGGTCTTCTCGCGCGCCGGTGGCGAGGGCGGTGACCTGCCCATCGATATGGCCGACAAAACCAACGGGGTTGCCGGCAAGCATTACCTCCAGCTTCAGGACACCGAGCAGGAGCTTCTCGACTACGCCAAGGAGAACTTCGACAACGTCATCGTCCTTCTCGACTCCGCCAACCCCATGGAGCTTGGCTTCCTCGAGGACGACAAGGTGAGCGCGGCCATCTGGATTGGCGCTCCGGGCGCTTCGGGTCTTCTCGCCCTGCCCAAGATCATGACTGGCGAGTACAACCCCTCCGGACACCTCGTGGACGTCTTCCCGTACGAGCTCAAGTCCAACCCCACCTATTACACGAGCACCTGCGGCACCTACAACAACTACGAGGAGTTCGACCAGACCGACCAGGGCTACAACAATAAGGTCGACGGTGGCATGATCTGGTACCCCGAAAACATCTACATGGGGTATCGCTACTACGAGACCGCGGCCGAGATGGGCACGATCGACTACGACGAGACGGTCCAGTTCCCGTTTGGCTTTGGCCTCTCCTACACCACCTTCGACTGGAGCGTCGAGAGCTCGAGCTTTGGCGGCGTGGGCGAGAAGATTGAGTTCAAGGTCAAGGTCACCAACACCGGCGACGTGGCCGGCAAGGACGTCGTTCAGCTCTACTACGCCGCCCCGTGGACTGAGGGCGGCATCGAGAAGAGCGCCAAGGTCCTGGGCGCCTTTGCCAAGACGGGGCTTCTGGAGCCCGGCGCGTCCGAGACCGTGACCCTCACCATGGATGTTGACGACCTCGCGAGCTACGACTACACGGGCGAGGGCTGCTACGTGGCCGACGCCGGAACCTACACCTTCTGGGTGCAGACCGACTCCCACCACGTCAAGGACGGCTGCGATGCCGTGACCCACGAGATTTCCAGCAAGCGCGTCTACAACGAGTCCGGCGTGGGCAAGCGCGCGAGCGACTTCGTGGTGGCCGAGAACCACTTTGACAGCATGACCGAGGGCGACGGCAACATTGGCGCTACGGTGCCCTGGATGACCCGCTCCGACCTTGCGGGTACCCACCCCGAGAAGAGCATGGGCGAGCACATCAAGTACCTGGACATCGCCATGGGTCCCGAGTGCGTCGAGAAGATCCTCGCGTCCGAGGGCGGCTCCGACGTGCGCTACGAGGACGACGAGAACTACGAGTGCAAGTCGTTGGTGCCGGTTGAGACGGGTGCCCAGAACGGCCTCACCGTCGAGGACGTTGCCGGCTACACCGAGTGGAACGATCCGATCTGGGACCAGCTCGTCAACCAGATGAGCGTCGACGACATGGTGACCCTCATCTGCGACTGCGCCTACGGCACGCCGGAGATCGCCTCGATCGGCAAGGGGACGGCAACCGACGTCGACGGCCCGGCGGGCGTCTCGAGCCAGAACCTCAACTACTACGGCCACGAATACTGCGGCGAGCAGGTGACCGCGGCCACCTGGAACGTCGACCTGGCCGCCCAGATGGGCGCCTGCGTGGGCGACGAGTGCCTGGCTGCAGGCATCAACGGGTGGTACGCGCCTGGCGTGAACCTTCACCGCACGCCGTTTGGCGGGCGCTGCGCGGAGTACTACGGCGAGGACCCGCTGCTCTCGGGCAAGATCTGTGCGGCCGAGGTGCGCTCGGTCCAGGAGAAGGGCGTCTACGTCTACCTCAAGCACTTCGTCCTGAACGACCAGGACCAGAATCGCGGTGGCATGTACACCTGGACCACCGAGCAGGCCTTCCGCGAGCTCTACCTGCGCGCCTTCGAGATTCCCATCAAGGAGGCCGAGGCCAAGTGCGTCATGGAGGCCTACAACCGCATCGGCTTCACTGAGTGCTCCGTCAACAAGGCGCTCAACACCTCCGTGCTCAAGCAGGAGTGGGGCTCTCATGCCGTCTGCCTGACCGACGGCTTTGCCGCCATGTTTGGCTCCACTGAGTACAACAACCCCGATCTGCAGCTGCGCGCCGGGGCTGGCATGCTCCTGTTCGTCGGCGGCTACAACGGAGACGGCGGCCTGACCGACGTCACCACAGGTTCCCAGAAGGGAATCGAGATGATGCACGACATGTGCAAGCGCATCCTTTACGTCTACGCCAACTCCTCCGCGATGACCGTCAAGCGCGACTACACGCCGTACTGGGTCGCTCCGCTCGCAGCTGTGGACGCGCTGCTCATCGGGGGCATCGTCGCCTCCGGCGTCTACCTCTTCAAGCACCGCGGCGAGACCGACGAGGAGTATGCCGAGCGCAAGGCTGCCAAGAAGGCTAAGAAGGCTGAGAAGAAGGCCTAGCACCAGCTAACGTGCCCTCCCTCCCTTAGCGCCCCCGCCCGCCCCCGCGAGCGGGGGCGACGCTTTGCGCGCACTGTGCGTTGGACGCTGCCGAGGAAAGCTGGGCGCCGTACCGCCGCGGCGGGCCCCGCGCCGAGAATCGCCGCCCTCTGTACCGTCTCCCGCTGAGGGCTGCCGAGAAATGCGGCCCCCTGTACCGTCTCCCGCGGAGGGACGCCGGGGAATGCGGCCTCCTGTACCGGTTCGGCGCTCTTCACGCCGAGAAATGCCGTCCGCTGTACCAGAGGCGACCCGCCGGCAGGTGCCGGGGCGGTACAGAGGGCAGCATTTCTCGGCGGGAGCGAGAAAAAACGGTACAGGGGGCTGCATTCCCCGGCGGAGAGCCCGGCGCGGTGGTACAGCGAGCGGGTTTTCTCGGCGTTAGGCGCGCCGGACCGGTACAGAGGGCGGGTTTTCTCGGCACGAGGCCCGTCAGGACGGTACAGCACCTCGCATTTCTCGACGCGGAGCCCGCCGCAGCGGTACAGCGCCCCGCATTTCTCGGCAGTGGCAAAAGGGGCTCGGTCGCACTCGTACGGCCCCCGGCTTTGCTCGGCGCGCTGTCGCGCGGCCGTTGTTACAGCGACGTCTGCACCAGCGTCGGTGTGAAACCGGCCTCCTTGAGAGCGTCCACGATCTGCTCCTTGTGATCGGTGCCAAAGGCCTCGATCGTGACGCGCAGCTCCACGGCGGCGTTGCGGTTGGTCGAAACGAACTGGTTGTGCTCCAGTTTGATGACGTTGCCGTTCTTCTCGGCAATGACCTGCGCCACGCGCACGAGCATGCCGGGGCGGTCGGGGAGCAGCACGCTCACGGTGAAGATGCGGTCGCGCATGATGAGGCCGTGCTGCACCACCGAGCTCATCGTGATGACGTCCATGTTGCCGCCGGAGAGGATGGAGACCACGCGCTTGTTCTCGGCCGGCAGGTGCTTGAGCGCGGCCACCGTGAGCAGCCCCGAGTTCTCCACGATCATCTTGTGGTTCTCGACCATGTCGAGAAACGCCACCACGAGCTCGTCGTCCGGCACGGTCATGACGTCGTCGAGGTTGTCGCGAAGGTACGGGAAGACCTTATCGCCCACCTCCAGCACCGCGGTGCCGTCGGCGATGGTGTTGGCGGAGGGCAGGCGCACGGGGTGGCCCGCCTCAAGCGCGGCCGTAAGCGACGGTGCGCCGGCCGGCTCCACGCCGATGACGCGGATCTTGGGGTTGTAGAGCTTGGCAAACGTGGCTACGCCGCAGGCCAGCCCGCCGCCGCCCACCGGCACGAGGATCGTGTCCACGAGCGGCAGCTCCTGCACGACCTCCATGGCGATGGTGCCCTGACCGGTGGAGACGCACGGGTCGTTGAAGGGGTGGATGAAGGTGTAGCCCTCGCGCTCCGCGAGCTCGAGGGCGTGGTCGCACGCCTCGTCGTAGACGTCGCCGTGGAGCACGACCTCGGCTCCGTAGTGCTTGGTGCGCTCGACCTTGATGAGTGGCGTGGTCTCGGGCATCACCACCACCGAGCGCGCCCCCGCTCGCGTGGCGGCAAAGGCCACGCCCTGCGCGTGGTTGCCCGCGCTTGCGGTGATGATTCCGCGCCCCAGCTCCTCGGGGGAGAGCGTGGAGATCTTGTAGTAGGCGCCGCGCACCTTGTAGGCGCCGGTGCGCTGGAGGTTCTCGGGCTTGAGCCACACGCGGTTGCCCGTCTGCGCCGAGAAGTGCGGGCTCTCCACGAGCTTGGTCTCAAGCGTGACCTCGCGGACCTTCTCGGACGCCTCCTCAAACGCCTCGAGCGTGAGCATCTCTGCCATGACGGGCTCCTTTGCTAGCTGGTGACGGCGCGACGTTTGGCGCGCTCGCGTGGTTTTCGTCTGCCTATAGTAGTCCTCGCCGGGACACGCGCGCCCCGGCGCTCAAGAAGGGGGCACACAATGGAAACCAACGAGAAGTGCGAGGCGGCACCGGTGCGCGAGAAAGGGCCGGCGGCTGAGGCGGTGTCGGCGGCCGAGAAGACCGCGGCGCCCAAGGCGGCGCCGGTGCCCGAGAAAGCGCCGGCGGCCGTGGCGGCCACCGCGACCCCGCTCTTCCAGATTCACGACGCGAACGTGGTCCGTGCCAGCAAGACGATTCTTCACGTGGGGGACTTCTCCCTTGCGGAGGGCGAGCACGTGGCTCTTCTCGGACCCAACGGAGCGGGCAAGTCAACGTTCATCCAGCTGCTCACGCGCGAGGTCTTTCCCCTCTGGCGCGAGGAGCCGCCCGTGCGCTTTCGCGGCCAGGACCGCCCCCAGCTCACCGAGATCAAGCGCACCCTGGGCATCGTGAGCTCTACGATGCACGACCAGGTACGCGTTCTTCTACCCGTGATCGACATCGTGGTGGGAGGCCTCTTCGGCACGCTCGGTGTGCCCCTGCGCACCGAGGTGGACCAGAAGGACCGCGCGCTTGCCTTGGACGCCCTCGATCGCCTCGGCATTGCCGAGCTCGCGCCACGCGACGTTATGACGCTCTCCACCGGGCAGGTTCGTCGCGTGCTCGTGGCTCGCGAGCTGGTGCGCGACCCGCAGGTCCTCATCTTTGACGAGCCGTGCACCGGGCTTGACCCCGAGGGTATGTATCACGTGCGCAAGACCATGGGAACGCTCGCCGCCGAGGGGCGCTCGGTGGTGCTCGTGACGCACTATCCCGAGGACATCATCCCCGCCATCGAGCGCGTCCTTCTCATCAAGGACGCCGAGGTCTTTGCCGACGGCCCCAAGGCGGAGCTTCTCACGAGCGAGGTCATGAGCGAGCTCTTTGGCGTGCCGCTCGTGGTGGGGGAGGCAGCCGGCTGGTACTCCCTGCGCGGCGCCTATTAGGTCTGGGCCGAGAAGGCCCGCGTCCGCCGCGGCGTCGAGAAATGCCGGGGTCTTTACCAGGTTCAGAGAGCCCCCGTCGAGAAATGCCGCCCCCTGTACCAGTTTCCGGTGAGGCGCGTCGGGAAATGCCGCCCCCTGTACCAGTTTCCGGTGAGGCACGCCGGGAAAAGCCGCCCCCTGTGCCACGCCGAAACGCGGAGCGCCCGGAAAACCAGGCCGCCGTACCGCCCGCGCCGAGAAAAGCCCGCTGCTGTACCGTCCCCGGGCCCGCGCCGCCTCCCCTTGCTGGTACAGAGGACGGCATTTCACGACGGTGCCACCCGACGGCGGTACAGAGGACGGCTTTTCCCGGCGGGCGCTCCCTGAACCTGGTACAGGGGGCGGCATTTCTCGACGTCTAATTTGGAAAGCGGTACAGAGGACGGCATTTCACGGCGGCGCCATCCGACGGGCGGTACAGAGGGCCGGTTTTCTCGGCGCCACATTTGGAAGCTGGTACAGAGCGGCGTCCTTTTATACGCTGCGACATGAAAAAGGCCCGGAAGCCAAAGCATCCGGGCCCAAGCATTCATGGTGGAGATGAAGGGATTCGAACCCTCGGCCTCTGCCTTGCGAAGGCAGCGCTCTCCCAGCTGAGCTACATCCCCAGGCGCATCGCGCGTTGGATATTGTGACGTTTCGCGCGCCACGTGTCAACACAAAAAAGCCGTCCCCTGCGGTGCGTCAATGAACCCACCTCTCATAAGGTGGGTGTCCCCATCGCGCGTTCCGGCTTTCCCATCACCGGGGAATCTCCGTACTGAACACGAGATATCGGACTCCCAAGTAACGCTTGTCGGTTCACCCAGTTTGCCCGCAGGGGAACGACAGCTCCACTATAGGTGTAGCCATCGGGAGAAACCAGTCTTGACATGCGCGTTCTTCTCGGCAACAGTGGATGCGAGCGTGTGTGCCGTCTCTTCTTCATGATGCCAAGGACTCGTTCAGGCTCGCTCGGGCCGTATCCGCTATCATGGGCAGGGCAGGACTGGCGAGAAGAGCGGGGAGGGCATAAGGTGGTCCCACACTGGATACCATACCTGTGTCTGTTTGCCGCGGCGCTTCTCACCACCATTCTTTCCACGCCGCTCGCGCGTCGCATTGCCGTTGCGCTTGATGCCGTGGACTACCCCAACGCCCGTCGCATCAACAAGAAGCCCATCCCGCGCATGGGGGGCATTGCCATCTTCCTGGGCATCGTTGCCGCGTTTGTGGTCCAGTACCTGGGGACCGTGCACCTGGGCTGGCCGCCCGTTCTGGTGCCATCGCCCAAGCTCGACGTGAACTACTGGCTGCTGGTGCTCGCGTTTCTCGCCATCTTCTTCACGGGCCTGCTCGACGACCGCTACTCCCTGAAGCCTGCCCAGAAGCTCGTGGGCCAGGTCATTGCGGCAACCCTTGCCGTTGCGGCGGGACTCGTCATCGGCAACATCTCCAACCCCTTTGAGCCCGGCTTTGTGAGCCTGGGATGGCTCACCTATCCCATCACTGTCATCTATCTCGTTGCCTACACCAACATCATCAATCTCATCGACGGCCTCGACGGGCTTGCGGCGGGCATCTCGGCCATCGCGAGCCTTACGATGTTCATCCTCTCGATCCTCGCGGGCCGCCTTGACGCAGCCGCGCTCTCCATTGCGGTGGCGGGCGCGTCGCTGGGATTTCTGCGCTTCAACTTCCACCCCGCGTCGATCTTCATGGGGGACTCGGGCGCGCTCACGCTGGGCTTTGCGCTCGGCGTCTCGTCGCTGCTCTCCGTGACGCGCGTGGCTGGTCTCACCACCATCATCGTGCCGCTCGTCATCGCGGCCGTCCCCATCATCGACACCTTCTCCGCCATCGTGCGGCGCCTCCGCGGGCACGTGAGCATCGGTCACGCGGACCGCGGCCACATCCACCACCGCCTCATCGCCGAGGGTTTTGACCAGCGCCAGGCCGTGCTGCTCATGTACGCGTGGACGGCGCTTCTGTGCGTGGGGTCGCTCGTGATGACGCAGGTGGACACGCTGCCGCGCATCGCCATCTTCTGCGTGCTGCTGGGAGTCTCGATGCTCTTTGCCTGGCACCTGCACCTCTTTGAGCCGGTGCTCCTGCACCACTACGACCCCAAGACCGGCGAGGACGAGCTCGTGACGCCCGCCGACGACGCGTTTGAGGAAGAGGCCGAGAAGCTCCACGAGCACGAGCGCCTCTTCCGCAGGAAGGACCAGTAGTGCCAGAAGCCGCGCGCGGCGAGAAGTACCCGCTCTCCAGATTTGCCTACGACGCCTGCGACCTCTGCCCGCGCCGCTGCGGCGCCGCCCGCTCCTCGGGGGCTCGGGGCGCCTGCGGCATGACCTCCGAGTTGCGCGTGGCGAGAAGCGCGCTGCACTTCTGGGAGGAGCCGCCCATCTCGGGCGAGGCCGGGTCGGGCGCCATCTTCTTCTCGGGCTGCCCGCTTCGCTGCGTCTTCTGCCAGAACCACGAGATCTCGAGCGGGGGCTTTGGCCTTCCCGTCACGGTCGGGCGCCTTGCCGAGATGATGCTCGAGCTCGAGGCGGCCGGCGCGCTCAACGTAAACCTCGTCACACCGCTGCACTTTGCGCCGGATGTGAGGGAGGCGGTCCTTCTCGCCCGCGACGCGGGGCTTGCCCTGCCCATTGTGTGCAACACCTCGGGCTATGAGCGCGCCGACGTGGTGCGCTCACTTGCGGACGTGATTGACGTGTGGCTCACGGACTTCAAGTACGCGAGCGGCGCGCTTGCGGGGGAGCTCTCCGCCGCGACGGACTATCCCGAGGTCGCCGCCGAGGGGCTCGAGGCCATGCTCGAGGGCGTGCGTGCTGCGGGCGGGCGCGAGGTTGCCGAGGATGGGGCGATGCGCCGCGGGATCATCGTGCGCCACCTCGTGCTTCCGAGCCATGCAGATGACTCGTGCGCCGTGCTCGACCGCGTCTGGGAGCTCGCGGGAAACGACGTGGACCTCTCGATCATGAACCAGTACACGCCCAACGACGTCTGTCGCCGCGCGGGCGGGCCGCTTGCCGGTCCCGTGAGCGAGGAGGAGTACGAGATCGTCCTCTGCCACGCCGACGACCTCGGTTTCGAGCGCGTCTGGTGGCAGGAGGGCGGCACCGTCTCCGAGAGCTTTGTTCCGGCCTTTGATGCCACCGGGGTGGAGGGCCCCGAGCTGGGCGCCTCCCGGTCGGCGGGCCTGCCCTCGCGCTAAAGCGCTATCATTAGGCTCTGTCAGCACGCGGGGACGGAGGGACCATGGCCGACGAGAGGCTCACCGACGAGGAGCGCGCCGAGCTCGAGCAGCTGCGCGCCGAGAAGGCCGCGCGCGAGCAGGCGAGCCGTGACGCG
>CASEGE010000207.1 GCA_949287335.1 uncultured Olsenella sp.
CCCCGGGCCTGTCCCAAAAACTCTGGGCGGAATAACCCGTCCCCTTTTGCCCGGCCGTCAGGACGCGACTCCATGCAACCGAGACTCGAAGAGGGAGAGCCGCGGCGCCTACGCCCTCAGACAGGTGATGGGGATGACGTAGAGTCCTTCCTCCACACGTCGCGCGTACTCGGAAACGCCGGTGATGACCGCCATGAACTCAGGCGGGCGGACGCGCGCGGCATCATTGGACGAAAGCTTTGCGCGCAGCGTGCGCAGACGCTCGACCGCGACGTCCGCCTTACGCTCGCTCGTCTTGATCTCTAGCGCCGCCCAGCGCCCGTCGGCGAGCTCGATGATGGCGTCCGCCTCTAGGCCGAAGTCATCACGGTAATACCTAACGGGGATGTCGGCGGCATTCTCCAGCGCGTGCGCATACACCTGCAAGTCGCGCATGCAGAGGTTCTTGAACACGAGACCAAAGGTCTGCCAGTCCTCGAACAGGGCGTCGGGCAGCATCCCGAGTGCCGCCACCGCAAGCGAGGGGTCCGCCAGATAGCGCTTTGGCTTCGTTCGCACGCGCTTGGGAGAGCGCGTGGGAGGTAGCCAGCCGGGCACATCATCCAGAAGGTACAGGTCGCGGAAGAGCGCGAGATACGAGGCAACTGTCGCCTCGGTCGCCCCGCCCGAGGCCGAGGCGTCGCTCATGTCGGCGGAGAGCGTTTCGTAGGTCGCAGCCTGGCCCAGGTTGCGCGCAAGGGCAAACAGGAGGCGCTGAGCGGTGTCGCCGCTCTTCCCCGCCCGTGGTATGCTCTCACGCCGCAGCAGGCGCAGATACTCCCGCGCAACCAGCTGCGCATCCGCGGCATCCATGTCGATGGCCTCCGGCCAGCCGCCGCGGCACGCAAGCCTCACAAGATCGGATGCCGTCGTCACGTGCTGTACGGGCTCAAACTCCCCGTGAAACAGCCCCGCGAGCGACACCGCGCCGATGGAGTCCCCGCTCTCGGCCAGGCTCATCGGCCACATGCGCACTCGCCCGATGCGGCCCGCACCGCTGTGGCTCGGCAGATCGCCCTCGGACCGAGCGTCATGTCGCAGCGGCGTGGATGAGCCGGTGAGAATCCACGCTCCGCGGAGTCCGCGGGTACGGTCGAACTCGTGACGAACCCAATCCCATATCGCGGGCACGCGCTGCCATTCGTCAATCACATGGGGCCAGTCACCCATCAGCATCGCAGAGGGGTCATCCTGGGCAAGCGCAAGCGCGCGGTCCACAAAGCTCACGCTCTGCGCATGTTGGAGCGCCGTCCACGTCTTGCCGCACCACTTGGTCCCCGCAATCTCCACCGCACCAAAGATGCGAAGAAGCCTCTCAACCTGCGCGTCCACGACACGCGGAATATATCCCTCCGGCTTGATTATCTCGCCCATCACCCTCCTTTGAACTCATCTCAATATAGCATGTCCTTGCAGCTAGATTGACTATAGTATGGTTTTTCCGCCTATCTCATTGTTGTTTTTCCGGTACTTATATTGGAGATTTTCCGACGTTTTTGATGTATGTTTTCCAAACTTGGCACACAGGCTAGGACGCCCAAAAGGGGACGGGTTATTCCGCTCAGAGTTTTTGGGACAGGCC
>CASEGE010000208.1 GCA_949287335.1 uncultured Olsenella sp.
AGACGGCGGAGTCGCCAAAGCCGATGAGACCGCCCTCGCCGCCGTCCCAGCCGGGGACGTCGGCGATGCCGCAGGAGCTGATCGTGTCCACGCCGTCGGTCAGGCCCACGATCGTCTGCGCCGCGAGGATGATGTCGCCCGTGGCGCTCACGATGCCGGCGAACATGACGTCCACGTCGCCGAGCACCTGCATGATGAGGGCGCGCTCGAGCGGGCGCGTCATGCGGCGCGCCACGCCCTTGGGCTTGTACTTGCAGTCGGGGTGCGCGAGGTAGCGCTCGGCGCAGGCGGCGTTGGCCTCCTCGTCGGTAACGTCCACGACCTCGATGCCCTCGAGGGAGATGCCACGCTCGGCCGCGAGGCGCGCAAGCTCCGCGCCGTCGCCCACGAGCACGCACTTGGCAAGGCCGGCCTCGGTGAGCTCGGCCACGGCACGCATCATGGTCTCGTTGTCGCCCTCGGGGAAGGCCACGCGCATCGGACGCGCCGCGGCGCGCTCGCGCAGGGTGTCCATCAGGCCCACGGTCTACTCCATCTCTTCCTCGACGCGCTCGACGAGCTCGCCGACGGTCTTCATGGTCATGACCTCGCGGATGGGCACCTCGGCGTCGAGCTCGTTCTCGATCATGGAGGTGAGGGCGATCATCTTCATGGAGCCCTTGCCGAGCTCGGCGAAGGTGGTGTCGGCGGTGACCTCGCCGTCGTACTTGTAGGCGGACTTGGCGAACTCGCAGACCTGCTCGAGAACTTCCTGGTTCATGACGTTTCCTTTCTCGGAGTGATCCAAAAGGGGACAGACCCCTTTTGGATCGTTTTCAAAATGATTCAAAAGGGGTCTGTCCCCTTTTGGATAGCTAGTCGAGCTCGAAGCAGAGCTCGTGGTAGCCGGGGCGCTCGATGACCTTGGGGTGCACGCCCACGGTCTCCCCCGCCATGAGGCGGGCACGAATCTCGGGCGCCTTCTTCTTGGTGATGCCAAAGATCACGTAGGTGTACTGCGGGCCCTCGTCCAGCTCGACGGCACCGTAGGCGTACTTGCCCACCTCGCGCAGGTAGGGCTTGTCGTTCTGGGGTCCGGGAACGGTGAAGTCGATGAGGCGGCCGTGACCGGAGACCTCGCACCACTCCGTCTCGTGATAGCCGCAGGCGTTGCAGGCAAGGTGCGGCGGGAACTCGATGGCACCGCACTCGAGGCAGCGCCTCCCGTAGAACTTGCCCTCGGCCAGCCCCTCGTAGAACTTCTTGACGATGGGCTCCATCTTCTCAAGCTGCATGCTCATGCCTCCTTGTGGCTACTCGACGGTGCGCAGGATCTGGCAGCGGACGTTCTGGGAGCCGCCGAAACCGCGCAGGAACGTGGTCTGGGGACGTTTGGCCATCTGCGTGGCGCCCGCCTCGCCGCGCATCTGCTTGACGGCCTCGTAGATGTCGGCGATGCCGGAGGCGCCGTGGGCGTGGCCGAAGTTGCAGCGGCCGCCGTGCGGGTTGATGGGCTTGTCGCCGTCAAAGGCGGTGCGACCCTCGATGGCGTACTTCCACGCCTCGCCGCGCGGGATGTAGCCGCACTCCTCCGCCGAGCAGATCTCGGAGGCGAGGAAGAAGTCGTTGCACATGAAGAGGTCGATCTCGTCGGGCGAGACACCCGTGAGCTCGTAGACCTGCTTGGCGGCAATCTCGGTGGCCCAGTGCTCGTTGTGGACGAGGCCCGCCTCCACGGCCGCGGCACCGGTGCCCAGAACCTCGATCGGGGTGTGCGGCACGCCCATGGCGAGCGCCTTCTCGGTGGGCATGACCACGATGGCAGCCGCGCCGTCGCACTTCTTCTCAAAGCCGGTCACGCGCAGGTACTGGGTGACCTTGGGGTTGTACATGCTCTTGAGGAACTCGTCGGCGGAGTCAAAGCCCATCTCGGCCGCGTCCTGCTCGACGGTGGTCTCGTAGTAGGCGAGCGGATTTGCCACGGCGCCGCGGCGCAGGCTCTTGGTGAGGCCGTTCAGGGCGTCGTCGATCTTGTCGGCGTCGAGGTCGTAGATCATCGAGTACTCGTTGATCCAGTTGTCAAAGGAGACGCCAAAGGCGCCGTCGAGCGGCCGACCGTAGGCGCGGTCGTAGATCTTGTCGAGCGAGGGGATCATGACCTCCAGCGGGAAGTCCTGGCGCACGTGGGAGGGCATGTGCTCCACCGGCAGCGTGCTCGCCAGGTCAACGGCGCCGGAGAGCACCACGTCGTAGGTGCCGGAGGCAACGGCCATCACGGCCTGCTCAAGCGCCACGTAGCCCGTGCAGCAGGCCTCGGAGTGGTGAACGGAGCCCTTGCTCCTCATGCCAAACCAGTCGGCCACCTGCATGTTGGGCGTGATGCAGTCGTTGATGAGGTAGGGGTTTGCCGCGCCGTGATAGAAGAAGTCAACGTCGCGCGGCTCAAGACCGGCATCCGCGATGGCCTCGAGCGCGGCGTAGCCAAACGCCTCGCCCTCGCCGATGCCCTGGGTCTCGGGGTGGTCCTCGAAGTCCTTGAACGGCGTGCAGCCCACTCCCACGATGGAGACGCTGCGCATGTTCCTGCCTAGCTTGACCATAGCATCACATCCCTTTCCAAACGCTGTCCAACCTTTGTCTGCATCCTATAAACGACGCTCGCCGGCGAGAAGAACACGCGGGCGCAGTTCGTTTCCTTTGATGGGACACCTTGTGATGAGTTGTTCCTTTCCGCAGGTAAATTGCCTAGTTTCACGCGTTTCTCGTCCGCCGCTCACCGCCCGTCCGCTACCGCTGGCGGCGCCGCTCGTCCTTCTCGCCAAAGGGCGAGGCGGGCACGTGCCGCGCGTTGGTCTCGTCAAGGAAGAAGGGCGCGTAGAAGAGGCGGTTGAGCACGCCGGCCACGACCTTGGGCTCCACGTCGGGCCGCTTCTCGAGCCAGTACTGGATGACGTTGTGGTGACCCGCCAACGCAAAGGCGAGGTAGAAGTCGCAATAGGTCTCCGGGCCCTCCACCTCGGAGAGGCGCTCGCGAAAGTGGTCGTGCATGAGGACCGTTGCCTTGTGCACAAACTGCGGGTCGCCATGGGGGCCGTTGAGCGCCACCACCTTGTCGCGGCGCTCGGCAAGGACCTCCATGCGCCGGATCATCGTGGGCGTGGGATCAAGCTCCGCCTGGGCAAAGCGCGCCTTGAGGGCAAAGCTGTTGATGGAGTGCATGTTTGCGAGAAGGTCGGTCTCAAAGGCCTTCACCACGTCGTCAACGGAGTCAAAGTGCCGGTAGAACGTGGAGCGCGAGACGCCCGCGAGCCGAATGACGTCGGCCACGCGAATGTCCGGGATGTCCGTAGACTCCATGAGCGAGAAGACCGCGTCCTCGATGCGCTCATCCACGGACCGGCCGTCGTGGACCCTCTTCGCCGTCATGCTTACACCACCCTTATCTTTTGTCTATCATCTCCGTGACGGGGCATGGTGCCCCAGGACCGTTGAGGGGAGTTCATCAGATGGAGCAGAGCGTCTCGCACGACCAGGCTGAGCGGCGCATTATTGGCGCGCTGCTCTCCGACCACGGGCTCCAGCACCTCGTCGAGGTGATCGCAGAGACGATGGGAAACCCGCTCGTCGTGGTTGACCCGAGCTACCACTACCTTGCCTCGGGAAGCGTGACCCCCAACACGGACGACGACTCCGCCTACGCGCGCGTGATGCGCGAGGAGATGGCCTTCGGGG
>CASEGE010000209.1 GCA_949287335.1 uncultured Olsenella sp.
GCGTTCATCGATGCCCACGCGGACACGCTGGTAAACGCCTCGTTTGACGGGACCCTCTTTGAGATCACGGCCGCGGGCGTCGACAAGGGCGAGGCGGTGGCATGGCTTGCCGGGCGGCTGGGGTACGCTGAGAGCGAGGTTGCCGTCTACGGCGACGGCGGCAACGACCTTGCCATGCTCGCACGATTTGAGCACGCCTACGCCACGCGCGGAGCCAGCGCCGAGGCCAAGCGCGCCGCCGGCAACGTCATCGGAAGCTGCGCGCTGCACGCGGTGCCGCGCCATATCGTGGCCACCATCCGCCGAGAGGGGCCGCTGCGCTGAGACGGCGCCGGGACCAGGTCGGCACCGCCTCGCATAATCTCATCTCACAGCATGAAAAAAGGTCAGACGAGAAACCCCGTCTGACCTGCGATTACGTGGTCGGGTTGACTGGATTCGAACCAGCGACCTCTCGGTCCCGAACCGAGCGCTCTACCAAGCTGAGCCACAACCCGTAGCGAGGGAGTATTCTAGCAGACTTTGCGCGCTAGGCCAAGGTTTTTGTCGCCCATGCGCGCCACCCGTGCTCGGATGCGGCGCGAGCTGCGATTTCCTCAGCGGCTGCCTCGCTCTCGCACACGGCAAACGAGCAGGTTCCCGAGCCCGTGACCTGGGCGGCAAGCGCGCCGGGCTGCTCGCCCAGCCACGCCACGACGTCTCCCACCTCGGGGCAGAGCGCGCACGCGGCAGGCGCGAGGTTGTTGTGAAGGCACGCCACCACACCCGCGGCATCTCCGGCGGCCAGAGCCTCGCACATGCCCTCGCAGCTTGCGGGCTCCTCGCCCGCGCGGTCAAACTCGGCGTAGGCAGCAGGCGTGGACCCACCCTCGGCATGCGGCATTACCAGCGCGAGCGAAAGCTCCAGGGCGGGAAAGGTCCGCTCCAGCACATCTCCTGCGCCAACGCAGAGCGAGGGCCGCGGGTCGAGAAAAAACGCCACGTCGGCACCAATGCGGCGAGCAACGTCCACCACGCGGGGGTCGCGCGCGTCCACGCCCCAGCGCTCGGCAAGCGCGCGCAGCGTGGCACCGGCGTCGGCAGAGGAGCCACCCAGCCCGGCGCGCTCGGGAATGCGCGCGTCCACGCGGACACGCACGTCGGGACGTCTCCCAAGAGCCTGCGCGAGCAGCGTGGCCGCCTTCCAGACGCCGCTCTTCTCGGCAGGGATGCCTAGCTCGGGCGAGAAGCTCACGGAAAGCTCCGGTGCATCCTCAACGCTCACGACGTCAAAGAGCGCGACGGGCGCCATCACGGAGTCGACGCGGTGATAGCCGCGCTCGTCCTTCTC
Source organism: uncultured Olsenella sp. (assembly GCA_949287335.1). Taxonomy (GTDB): domain Bacteria; phylum Actinomycetota; class Coriobacteriia; order Coriobacteriales; family Atopobiaceae; genus Thermophilibacter. The sequence continues at coordinate 1,331 of CASEGE010000209.1, forward strand.
GCGATGAACGCCCAGGTGAAGGTTTATCTTGCAGGGGGTCGTGACGACCGTTGGCGCCGCCATGCCCGCCTACTCGGCGATGGGCTCGACAAAGTCGAAGAGTCGCTCGCCCGTCTCGATGTCAAAGAGCTCGACGGTGCCCGTGAGCACGTCAACGTACTGGTACGACTGGCGCGCGGTGCGGCCGCGGCGCTCCTCGACCTCGACGATGAAAAGCGACGGGTGCGCGTTCACGAGCGTTCCCGTGCGCTCCACGATGCGCGAGCGGCCCATGTTGGCCTTCACCTTGAGGCGCTTGCCCTCGAGGTTGTGCAGCTCGTCGCGGATCTCGTCGATCCGGTTGACGGGCGGAATCTCGTTCTCCATGTGACCCCCTACACGCCC
>CASEGE010000210.1 GCA_949287335.1 uncultured Olsenella sp.
ACCCTCAAAAACATGTGGCACGAACGGCACTTTTGCACACGACATTCTCCGTTTGTGGCACGAACGGCACTTTTGCACAGGAAGGGGCCTCCGCATGGAGGCCCCTTCCTGCTCTTCGTCCTTTATGCCGTCGCCCTGCGTCTCTGCCCAGGTCAATCGACGGGGTCAATCGCCACCGTGAGGTTCTCGCGCACGTGCACGCGCCCTGAGGCAAGCAGCCCCACGACCTCCGGATAGAGCTCGTGCTCAATCTCGTGGATGTGCTCCTCGAGCTCGTCGACCGTCCAGCCCTCCTCCACCGGCAGCGCACGCTGGGCGATGATGGGGCCGGCGTCGTAGTCTGCGTTGGCAAAGTGCACGGTCACGCCCGTGACCTTGACGCCGCGCTCGTACGCGTCGGCGATGGCGTGCGCGCCCGGAAAGCTCGGGAGCAGCGCGGGGTGCAGGTTCACCACGCGATTGGGGAACGTCGCCAGAATCGGCGCGTGCACCTTGCGCATGTAGCCCGCCATGATGACGTAGTCAACGCCACGACGACGCAGCTCAGAGGCTATGATCTCGTCCGCCTGCTCCGGGTCGGCATAGATTTCCTTGGAGAGCGTGAGGGTCTGGAGCCCCGCCGCCTCGGCGCGCTTGAGGCCAAAGGCGCTCGGACGCGAGCTCACAACGAGCTCAATCGTGGCGTCGAGCGTGCCGTCGGAGATGCGATCGATGATCGCCTGCAGGTTGGTGCCGCTGCCTGAGATGAGAACGCCCAGCTTGATGGTCATTACGCTACCACCTCGTCCTCGTAGACGACCTTGCCCTTCTCGCCCGGCGTACCCGTCACAACGCGACCGACCTCAAACGGGGCAAAGCCCTGCGCAACGAGCGCCTCGCAGACCGCGTCCTCGTCGTCCGCGGCGCAGATGATGGCCATGCCCACACCCATGTTGAACGTGCGGTACGCCTCCTCGAGCGTGAGGCCGGCCTCGCGAATCATGTACGTGATGATGGGCGGGACGTCCCAGGCGGGGCCGGACTCGCCACCGCGATAGACCAGCGCATCCAGGCCCTTGGGCATGGCTCGGTCGAGGTTCTCGGTGATGCCGCCACCCGTAATGTGCGCCATCGCGTGAATGGGCGCGCCGGAGCGCAGCGCGGCGAGAAGGCCGCCGGCATAGATGGTGGTCGGGCGCATCACGGCGTCGGCGACGGACTCGCCGCCCAGCTCGTCGAGCGGGGTCTCAAGCTCCTCGACCGTGCGACCCTCGATGGCAACCTTGCGCACGAGCGAGTAGCCGTTGGAGTGGATGCCCGAGCTCGGCAGGCCGAGAATCACGTCACCCTCGCGCACCAGGTCCGGTCCGATCATCTTGGGGCGGTCCACCACGCCCACCACAAAGCCGGCGAGGTCGTAGTCATCGGCCGCCATGACGCCGGGGTGCTCGGCCATCTCGCCGCCCACGAGCGCGCAGCCGGACTTGCGGCAGCCCTCGGCGATGCCGCCCACGATCTTTGCCACGTGCTCGGCGCGCAGCTTGCCAATGGCCACGTAGTCGAGGAAGAAAAGGGGCTCGGCGCCCATGGGAACGATGTCGTCCACGCACATGGCAACGAGGTCCTCGCCCACGGTCTCGTGTCGGTCCAGCAGCTGCGCGATGGCGAGCTTGGTGCCCACGCCGTCGGTTCCGGAGACCAGGATCGGCTCCTCCATGTCCTTGAGCGCGGCCGCCGAGAAGCACGAGCCAAAGCCGCCCAGGCCGCCGATGACCTCGGGGCGGTTGGTCGCGGCAACAGCCGCCTTGATCGCGTCAACGGCACGGGCGCCCTCGGCGGTGTCGACGCCGGCGTCCTCGTAGCTCACGTGCTTGCTGTTCTCGGCCATCTTGGTCCTTTCGTCTTTGCCTAAAAGGGGACGGGTACGTTTTAGGCGATTCAAAAGGGGTCTGTCCCCTTTTGAATCATGCACCATTATCGAGGAAAGCCTTCGCGTCCTTGAGCGGCATCCGAGACGTCTCGGACGCCGACGCAAGATTTTTGGGCTCACGATCATCCAGGAAGCGGTCGTCCCAGTACGAGCGTGGAATCTCAACGGGATACTCCCCGGTAAAGCACGCCTTGCAGTAGCCGTGGGCGTCGCCGCCAGGCACGCAGGCAAGCAGCCCCTCGATGGAGAGAAATCCCACGGAGTCGGCCTCGATGTGGGCGCGAATCTCCTCGAGCGTCATCTTTGCGGCGATGAGCTGGTCCTGGCTGCCCGTGTCGATCCCGTAGAAGCACGGCCACGCCACCATCGGCGAGGCGGAGCGCACGTGCACCTCCGTTGCGCCGGCCTCCTTGAGCATGCGGACGATCTGCCGCGAGGTGGTGCCTCGCACGATGGAGTCGTCCACGATCACGAGGCGCTTGCCGCGCACCACGTCGGGCAGGGCGTTGAGCTTGAGGCGCACGCCCATCTGCCGCAGCTCCTGCGTGGGCTGGATGAAGGTTCGCGCCACGTAGCGGTTCTTGATGAGGCCCGTGCCAAAGGGAATCCCCAGCTCCTGGGCAAAGCCCTCGGCCGCGGGCGTACCGGAGTCAGGCACCGAGATCACAAGGTCCGCCTCAACGGGCGTCTCCCGCGCAAGACGGCGCCCCATGTTGTGGCGCATGAGGTAGAAGCTCGAGCCGTCCTTCACCGAGTCAGGTCGCGAGAAGTACACGTGCTCGAAGATGCACTCCGCGCGGCACCCCGGCTCGCAGCCTCGCTCCGAGCGCAGGCCGTCGTCGGAGATGCGGATGATCTCGCCCGGCTCGATCTCTCGCACGAACTTGGCCCCGGAGATGTCGAGCGCGCAGGTCTCGCTCGCCACCACCCAGCCGTCGTCGCCAAGGCGACCCAGCACCAGCGGGCGAATGCCATGCGGGTCGCGGAAGGCGTAGAGCGCGTTCTCGCGCACGAGCACCATGGCATATCCGCCCTCGAGCATACGCATCGTGTGCGCGATGCCCGTACGAAGGCGCCCCGAGCGCTGCGTGAAGTAGCCAATGAGCTTGGCCGCCACCTCGGAGTCGGTGTTGGAGCGGAAAGGAATGCCCATCTCGATGAGCTCGCGGCGCAGCGCGTCAAAGTTCACGAGCGTGCCGTTGTGCGCAAGGGCGATGATCACGTCATTGATCGTGGAGAGATGCGGCTGTGCGGCCTCCCAACCGCGGGCGCCCGCCGTGCCGTAGCGACAGTGCCCGCACGCCACGCGACCGGACATGGCCGTGAGGTCGGCATCCGAGAAGACCTGTGTGACCAGGCCCAGGTCCTTGCGCACGAGCACGGAGCGCCCGTCGCCCACCGCGATGCCCGCGGACTCCTGCCCGCGGTGCTGCAGCGCGCGCAGGGCAAAGTAGGTGACGCGCGCCACGTCGCGACTGGGAGCCCAGACGCCAAAGACGCCGCACTCCTCGTGGAGCTTCTCGTCATTGCCTAAAACGTACCCGTCCCCTTTTAGGCAAGTTTTGGGGGTCATGAGGCGGCTCCGATCTTGGGGACGCAGACGAGCAGGGTGCGCCCAGAGTCGCCCTCGTCGTAGTTGCAGGTGCAGAGCGTCAGGACCTTGGTGGCGCCGGCGATAAGATCGGCGGCGTCCGAGCGCTTGGTCAGCGCGCGGTCGAGAAGACCCGTGAGGTAGCTGCGCAGCTCGTCCTCCGACTCAAACGAGAAGGTGCGCACGGCGGTGTCCGAGGCCTCGGTCTCGTAGAGCAGCAGCGGCTCGAGCTCGTAGGTTGCCTCCTCCGTCACGTACCAGATGGTGGAGACGCTGTCGAACATCTCCTGGTTGACCATGTCGGAGATGGGCTTGAACATGGCGCCGTTGCGCAGGTGGTGGCCGTAGATGATGGTCTGTGCGTCCACCATGCCCGGTGCGGTGTTCTCGTAGTCCATGAAGACCTGCCCGCCGAGCGAGTACTCGCCCTCGGCGCTGGTATGCAGGTACTTGTCGTTATCCGATGCCTGGTAGACCGGGAAGTTCACCACCGTGCCGGGAATCTGCAGCCAGCCCACGACCTCGCCGTTCACGGCCTTGAGGCTCTCCCAGTCAACCTGGGGCGCGGTGGTCCCGTTGTCGGAGACGTCCGCGAAGGTGGCCAGCTCCTCATTGATGCGGTCCTGCTCGCTGTACTGCCACTGGTTGTGGATCCACAGGCCCGCAGCGGCGGCGATGAGCCCCACGCCCACCACGAAGAGCAGGACCGAGATCACGCGCCCGGCACGCTTCCAGGGGTTTTTGCTGCGACGACCGGAGAGGTCGTACGGGTCGGTCTCGCGGAAGTGGCCCTTGTCCTTGCGGCGGCGGTTGTGGCCGCCGGCGTCGACGCCGTCCTCGGGCTCGGAGACCACGGGGATGAAGCGCGCCTCCGAGCTGTGCGGCGTCCCGGCCGCGTGAGGGTTGCCCTGCGGCGCGTGGTAGGACTCCTCGCCGCCGCGCGGGGTGTTCAGGCTCATGTGGCGGCCAGAGGCGCGCCCGGCGCCCGTC
>CASEGE010000211.1 GCA_949287335.1 uncultured Olsenella sp.
CGCTCGAGGGCATGCGCGACGGCCGCCGCGAGCTCTTGGCCCAGTGCCTCGCCGAGGAGGGCGCCGAGCAGTGCGGCTTCTGCGCTCCGGGCCTCGAGATGGCCGTGCTCGCGCTCGACGCCGCCCACGCAAACGCCGACGACGATACCATGCGCCGCTACCTCTCCGGCAACCTCTGCCGCTGCTCCGGCTATGCGAGCCAGATGCGCGCCATCCGCCGCTTCCTCGCGCGCCACGATAATGGCGGCGAGCTGCCGCCTCGCGAGGTGCCCGCGGACCCCACCACCGAGTCGGGCGAGAAGCACCGTGAGATCACGCGCCCGGTGGCGAAGAAGGACTCCGGGGCGCTTCTGGCCGGCGCGCCCGTCTACACGGCAGACCTCGCACCCGAGGGCGCCCTTGTGGTGAAGCTCGTGCGCAGCCGCCACGCCAACGCCATCGTCACAGACGTCGACAAGAGCCGCGCGCTCGAGGTTCCCGGTGTTGTCGCGGTCTTTGGCCCGGACGACGTGCCGCACAACCGCTTCACGCTTGCCGGTCAGTCCTTCCCCGAGCCGAGCCCCTACGACACCGTGCTTCTCGACCGCCACGTGCGCTACGTGGGCGACGAGGTGGCCATGGTCGTGGCCGAGACCGAGGAGGCGGCCGATGCCGGCGTGAAGGCCGTGAAGGTCGCCTACGAGCAGCTCCCCGCCGTGCTGGACGTGGAGAGCGCGCTCGACAACGCCACCGTCATCCACGACGAGGACGACTGGACGCCCGGCGGCGACAAGTCCGGCGACCCGACGCGCAACCTCGTGGCGCACGGCGAGCGCGTCCACGGGGACCTGGAGGCCGCCTTCGCCGCCTCCGACGTGGTGATCGAGCGCACCTACCGCACGCAGGCAACCGAGCAGGCCATGATGGAGACGTTCCGCTCCTTTGCCTACACCGACGCCTTTGGTCGCCTCACCGTGGTGAGCTCCACGCAGGTGCCCTTCCATATCCGTCGTCAGGTGGCAAATGCCCTCGGCATCCCCAAGCACCAGGTGCGCGTCATCAAGCCGCGCGTGGGCGGCGGCTTTGGCGCCAAGCAGAGCGGCTGCAACGAGCCCTTTGCCGCCTTTGCCGCGATGAGGACCGGCCGCCCGTGCGTGTGCACCTACACGCGCGCGGAGACCATGAGCTGCTCCAACACGCGTCACGAGATGGTCCTCAAGGTCCGCATGGGCGCGCGGCGCGACGGCACCATCGAGGCCATCGACCTCTACGCCCTCTCCAACGCCGGCGCCTACGGCTACCACGGCACCACCACCGTCACGCTCGTGGGCGGCAAGGCGCTGCCGATCTACAACCACGTCACGGCCAGCCGCTTTAGCTACGACGTGGTCTACACCAACACCACGCCGGGCGGCGCCTACCGCGGCTACGGCGCGACGCAGGGCTGCTTCGCCGTGGAGTCCGCCGTCAACGAGATGGCAGACGAGCTGGACATGGATCCGTGCGAGCTGCGTCTCAAGAACCTCGTGGGCCCCGGCGAGACCCTCTGGCAGCTGAATGACGAGCACCTCTACAGCTGCCGCCTCGACGAGTGCCTCACGCGCGCGATGGACATGGTGGGCTGGAAGGACCGGCCGCTCCGTGAGGACCTCGGCGACCGCGTGCGCGGTCTGGGCGTGGCCCTCACGATGCAGGGATCGGGCATCGCGATGGTGGACATCGCCAATGTTGACATCCGCCTCGAGGACGACGGCTTCTACGTGCTCTCCATCGGCGCCACCGACGTGGGCACCGGCGCGGACACCATCCTCGCCCAGATGGCGGCCGAGGCGCTCGGCTGCGACGTGGACCGCATCGTCACCAAGGGCGTGGACACCGACACCTCCCCCTTCGACACCGGCGCCTATGCGTCGTCGGGCACCTACACCACCGGCGGCGCCGTCGTGCGCGCGGCCGAGGACCTCGTGCGACAGATCCGCGAGCAGGCGGCCCGCGTCTTTGGCGTGACAGCGGACGACGTTGAGTTTGACGGCGAGTCCGTGCGCTGCGTCGGCACGGACGGCACCGAGCAGGAGATGACGGTCGGCGCCCTGGCCAACAAGCTCATCGGCTTTGGCCTGCACCCTGGCATGCTCGAGGGCCATGGCACCAACGCCCAGCCCACCTCGCCGCCGCCCTACATGGCCGGCATCGCCGAGGTCGAGGTCGACAAGGCCACGGGCAAGGTCACGGTCACCGACTACGCGGCCGTGGTGGACTGCGGCACCGTCATCAACCCGGCCCTCGCGCGCGTGCAGGCAGAGGGCGGCATCGCCCAGGGCATTGGCATGGCGCTCACCGAGGACGTGGCCCGTGACGAGCGCGGAAACCTGCGCACGGGCGACTTCATGACCTACAAGCTGCCCACCCGCATGGACGTTCCCGAGCCGCGCGTTGAGTTCATGCCCAGCTTCGAGCCCACGGGGCCCTTCGGCGCCAAGTCCATCGGCGAGGTCGTCATCAACACGCCCTCGCCCGCGGTCATGAGCGCCGTGGCTCACGCCACCGGACGCTACGTCCGCGAGCTGCCCATCACCCCGAGCAAGGTTCTTCTCGGCAAGTAATTGGCCTGCGCGTCAAAATCCACGCGCCAACTCACGGAAACGCTCGCTTCTCGGTTGAGAGGCGAGCGTTTTTGTGAGTCGCGCTTCTCGCCGGGCGCGATGAGCCGCTCCAACTCGCGCCAACGCTCACTTTTGGGCGAGAAGTGCGCGCGAGCGTGAGTGGACGCCCGCACGCCAACGGCAGACCCCTCCTCCGACACGCGGTAGAATGACACGGTTGACCGCTCTTCTCGGAGGCCAGATGTTCAAGCTCAGACGCTACCTTGCCGGGCACTATGCCGAGTGCGTGCTCGCGCCCCTGTTCAAGATGCTCGAGGCGCTGCTCCAGCTCCTCGTTCCCCTTGTGATGGCGCAGGTGATCGACATTGGGATAGCAACCCGCGACGCCACCTACGTGCTCTGGCACGGCGCTCTGCTCGTGGGCATGGGCGTCTTTGCGTGGGCCATCTCGGTCACGGCACAGTACTTCTGCTCCAAGCTGGCCTCCGCCTTTGGCACCGCGCTGCGAGACGACCTCTTCCGTCACGTGCTCTCCCTCTCGCGCGAGGACGTGGAGCGTCTGGGGCGCGCCACGCTCGTCACGCGCGTCACCAATGACTCCCAGCAGGTGCAAGACGGCCTCAACATGTTCTTCAGGCTCATCCTGCGCTCCCCCTTCGTGACGTTTGGCACCGTCGTGGCCGCCTTCCTCGTGGACGGCATCGAGGGAGCGGCTCTGCTCGTGGCGGTTCTCGTCTCGGGCGCCATCGTCCTGGGCTTCATGCGCGTGACCACGAGCCGCTACCGCGAGATTCAGCGCGGCCTTGACGACGTCCTGCTCGCCACCACCGAGAACCTCGAGGGCGTCCGCGTGCTGCGCGCGTTCCGCCGCGAGGACGCCGAGCGGGCCTCCTTTGCCGAGGCGGCATCCACCGTGCGCGCCCGCCAGGTCTCAACCGGTGACATCTCCGCCCTCGTGAACCCACTCACCTACGCGGCCATCAACTGCGGGCTTATTGCGCTCCTGTGGTTTGGCGGCCTTCAGGTTGACGCCGGGCACCTCACGCAGGGCCAGCTCGTCGCCCTCGTGAGCTACGTGAGCCAGGCGCTCGTGGAGCTCCTCAAGCTCACCAACCTCATCGTGCTGCTCTCCAAGGCCTCCGCCTGCGCCAAGCGCGTGAACGAGGTCTTTGAGACACGTCCCTCCATGGCCGACGGCACTCGCGAGACGGCGCTCGCGCCCGGCGAGCCCTCCCTCGCCTTCGATGACGTGAGCTTCACCTACGCCGGCGGCGCCGGCCATGCGCTCAGCCACGTGAGCTTTGAGCTTGCCCCCGGGCGCACGCTTGGGGTCATCGGCGGAACGGGCTCGGGCAAGTCAACGCTCGCGAGCCTGGCCATGCGCTTCTACGACGCCACGGAGGGGACGGTCCGCGTGGGCGGCGCCGACGTGCGCACCCTCACACGCGAGAGCCTGCGTCGCGTGGTCTCCCTCGTTGAGCAGGGCGCCACGCTCTTCTCGGGAACCATTGCCTCCAACCTTCGCTGGGGCGGCCCAGGCGCAGGCGAGAAGGACCTCCGTGCGGCACTTGCCACCGCGCAGGCCGCGGGCGTCGTGGACGGGAAGGCCGGCGGCCTCGAGGCCGAGGTCGAGCAGTTTGGGCGAAACTTCTCCGGCGGCCAGCGGCAGCGCCTTGCCATAGCCCGCACGCTCGCGCGGCGCCCCGAGGTCCTCATCCTCGACGACGCCTCCTCCGCGCTCGACTTTGCCACGGACGCCGCGCTGCGTCGCGCTATCGCGCATGACTGCAGGGACACGGCCGTAATAACCATCTCTCAGCGCGTGACCGCCGTGCGCCACGCCGACCAGATCCTCGTGCTCGACGGCGGACGACAGGTGGGGCTTGGCACCCACGAGGAGCTTCTCGCCAGCTGCCCGGTCTACCGCGAGATCTGCGAGTCGCAGCTCACCGCAGAGGAGGTGGCACGATGAGGCTCTTCGCAAGGTCCAAGAACTCGCCCGTCGACGACACCGTGCGCCGCATGGTGGGGCTCTTCTCCGCGCGGCGCGGCTCGCTTGTCCTCGCGGGGCTGCTCACGGTTGCCGTGGTGGTGTGCACCCTCTCGCTGCCCGTGCTCTCCGGCCAGGCGGTTGACTGCGTGGTGGGTCCCGGTGAGGTCGACTTTGGAGGACTGACCCGCACACTCTCCTGGATTGCCGTCGTTCTCGCCTCAACGGCCGTCTGCCAGTGGGCGCTCACCGCCGTGACCAACCGCCTCGCCTTCGACGCGGCCCTCGACCTGCGGCGCCGTTGCTTCGACCACCTGCAGGAGCTGCCCCTCTCCTATCTGGACAGCCACGGGCACGGCGACCTTGCCAGCCGCATAGTCACGGACGCGGACATGCTCACCAACGGTCTGCTCATGGCCTTCCAGCAGCTGCCCACCGGCATCCTCACCATCGCGGTGACGCTCGCCTTCATGTTTGCGCTCAATCCCGCCATCGCCGCCGTTGTGGCGCTGCTCACGCCCATCTCGATCTTCACCGCGCGCTTCATCGCCACGCACAGCGCCAAGCACTTCTCCGGCCAGACGCGCATCCGCGGCGAGCTCACCGCCTACGTGGAGGAGATGGTTGGCGGAATCTCCGCCGTGGAGACGTTCTGCGAGCAGGACCGCATCGCCGCGCGCTTTGCCGAGACGGACGCGGCCCTTGGGCAGGAGAGCTTCAAGGCCGTGTTCTTCTCGTCCCTGGTAAACCCCACCACGCGCTTTGCGAACGCGCTCGTGTACGCCGCCATCGGCATCTTTGGCGCCTTCGTGGCCATGGGCGGTGGGATCACCGTGGGCGGGCTCTCGGCGTTTCTCGGCTATGCGGACCAGTACGCCAAGCCCTTCAACGACATCTCCGGCGTGGCCACGGAGCTGCAGAATTCCGTGGCGTGCGCGAGGCGGCTCTTTGCGCTGCTGGACGTGCCGGCCGAGGAGCCGGATGCGGCGGACGCGGCCGTGCTCGCAGAGCCTCGCGGAGAGGTGCGCCTCGACCACGTGGCCTTTGGCTATGACGCGGACCGCCTCGTGCTGCGCGACGTGGACCTCGCCGTGCGCCCGGGCATGCGCATCGCCCTCGTGGGCGAGACGGGCTGTGGCAAGACCACCCTCATCAACCTCATCATGCGCTTCTATGACGTGGCGTCCGGTGCCGTGCGCGTGGACGGTCGCGACGTGCGCGAGTGGACGCGCGAGAGCCTGCGCGCCAGTTGGGGCATGGTGCTGCAGGACACGTGGGTGCGTCGCGCCACGGTGCGCGAGAACGTGAGCATGGGACGCCCGGACGCCACGCTCGAGGAGGTGCGCGCGGCGTGCCGCGAGGCCTACGCGGACGACTTCATCATGCGTCTGCCGCAGGGCTACGACACGGTGCTCGACGGCTCGAGCGCCCTTTCCGCGGGCCAGCGCCAGCTCCTGTGCATCGCGCGCGTGATCCTTGCCCGTCCGGCGATGCTCATCCTCGACGAGGCTACGTCGAACATCGACACGCGCACCGAGCTTCTCGTCCAGCGGGCGCTCGCCAACCTCATGGCCGGTCGCACGAGCTTTGTCGTGGCGCACCGCCTCTCCACCGTGCGCGACGCCGACCTCATCTGCGTCATGGCCGATGGCGTCATCGCCGAGCGCGGCACCCACGACGAGCTGCTCGCCGCGGGCGGACGCTACAAGCGCATCTACGAGTCGCAGTTCGCGCCAACCGAGTAGGCGCGCGTTGGGTGGGGACCGCTTGCGACAGTCTGACGACAGAAACTGTCGCAAAGCGTCCCCACCTCGCTCCCCTGGGGACGCTTCGCGACAGTTTCACGCCTTAGACTGTCGCAAACGGTCCCCACTCCGCTCTTCGTGGACCGCTTGCGACAAAAACTGATCTTAGAGCCCGCGCTCGCTCAGGCGGGAGTCAATCTCCTTGAGCGTGATCCTCGCCGCAAAGAGCTGGCGATACGTAGCCGTCTTCACCTTCCCAGCGGCGGCAAGCTCGTCCATGCGCGCCTTCGTCGCAGCAAGCTCCTCGCGCACGCTGGAGGCAAACTCGTCAAAGGCGGCGAGACGAGCCGCGTCGTCCAGGCTCTTCTCGGCCATCAGAAGTTTGCCCCGTTCCAACCGAAGCTCGGCGTCCAGCCGTAGCGAATGTAGAGCCTTGAGGCATCCACGCCCAGCTCACGGCAGATGACAGGCGTGACCTCCTCGGTGAAGCGCTCCCATGCGGACGCCGGGACCTCGCTTCGCGCAAAGACGCTCACGTCCACAAGGGCGCAGGGCTCGGAGTCGTTCCCGGCAAAGTAGATGTGCGCGTCATCCTCAAAGAGGCACATGAGCCACGACTCGGACTTTCCCGGCACGGCGGAGATGGCGCGTCCGTAGGCAGCCTTGAGCGCCTCGCGGGCCTCGGGCGAGATGGACGCGGAACTGTACGTGTGAACGACGGGCATGACGGGTCCTCCCAAAGATGTGACAATCCAACCTGTCCCAATTGTCACACATCGGCTAATTAATGTCCGGTCTCCTCGCTATGCTCGCCTCATGCTAGGGAAACGCCTGGCGAAAATAACGGAGGGCAGGAGGAGGCCCATGTACGAGCCGTCAAAACACATTGCAACGTTCTACGTCGCGGGGTTCCAGTACTGGGATGGGGCGAGCGTCATCAACGAGCTCAGGACGGGCATGCAGCTCGAGCTTGCCCCGGAGCCGGACAACCCACATGACCCAGAGGCGGTTGCCATTATCTGGAATGGCACCAAGCTCGGCTTTGTCCCCAAAGAGGAGAGTAGCCTTGTCGCGCTTCTTGCCTTCTACGGTCATGCGGACATCCTCGAATGTCGCGTTCTCAAGGTGGATCCCACGCGCAGTCCCTGGCATCAGCTCATGGTGGGCATCTATGTGCGCGACGCACGATAGGCGCTGGCCCGCTACTCCCCCTCCACGCGACGGCGGAGCTGCTTTACCTGGGCACGGGCGCGCTTGTCCTTGAGGCGCAGCCGCTTTTGCCCCGCGGGCACGCGCGTCCTCTTGCGCGGGCGCGGAGGTCTGCCGCGACGGCGGCACACCTCCAAGATCTTCTCGACGCAGCGCTCGCGGTTCTGGAGCTGGCTTCGCTGCTCGCGAGACACCACCACGATCCCCGTGGGCACGTGGCGCATCCGCACCGCGGAGTCCGTGGTGTTCACGCCCTGCCCGCCCGGGCCGCTCGCGCGGAAGACCTGAACCTCGCAGTCGCGAGCGATCTCCTCGGGGCTCATGCGCGCAAACGCCGCATAGTCACGATATGTCATCTTTCTCTCATCCATGTGCCCATGCTAGCAGAGGCTAAGGGCAGCCGGACGATGCCGTATCATATACGGGAAACGTTATCGCCCCGTCATCTGAGGGTAAGCATGTCCCAGCTGCAGTCCGTCATACCTCTCATCGCCCTTGCCCTTCTCGTCCGCCATGTCCTCAGCCGTGTCCGCGGGGACATCGGCGAGCAGGGCCTCGAGCACCCGAGCACCTTCTGCTGGGTCGCCGTTCCCGGCGTGGCCCTCATCGCCTCCTCCATCTGGTGCCTTGCTGGCCTCTACACCGGCGGGCCCGTCGGCATTCTCGCCCTCTGCGCGGCGTCGCTTCTCTGCGTCCACGTCGTGCTCGATAGGCGCCGCCTCGCCGAGAACCTCCGCGCGCGCGTCCAGTGCACCCGCCTCCCCGAGCGCCTGCGCGGGGCCGTCATACCCGTTGCGGCGCTCCTTGTGTGCACCGTTCTTGGGTTTCTCGCCGTGGAGCTGCCCTACAACTCCTACGTGCCCTGGATGAGCCCCGGGTGCGTGGCAATTCAGGCCGCACTCATCCTAGGTACGCTCGCCTTCCTGTACTTTCTCTTCCAGCGCCGCGGGGTTGGCATCGCGATTGGCGTGGGCGCGTGCTTTCTCATCGGCCTCGCGCAGTTCTTCGTGGCGAGCTTCAAGTCCGCCGCGATCCTGCCCAACGACCTCTTTGTCCTGGGCACCGCCGCGGCAGTGAGCGGCAGCTACGTCTACTCGGTGGGCGGCTGGGTGCTGCTTGGGCTTGCGTGCCTGGTCCTTGCCGTCGGCATCTGCTCGCTCGTCATTCCCCCGGTGGCACAGCCCGGCGCGCGGGCGAGAAGGACGGCTGCCAACCTCGCCGCCGCGGCGCTTGCCTTCGCGGCGCTCTGGGCCGGCGTGACGCTGCCAAGCTACTTTGACGACCTCGACGTGGGCATGGAGTACTGGTACTCGCTCGACTACTACCGCAAGCAGGGCCTCATCACCACGTTTGTGGCCGTGGCGCAGGACCTGCCCATAGACGTTCCCGAGGGATACACCGAGAACGGCGCGCGCGAGCTCGAGGGGTCCTATGCCAGCTCCTACGACGAGACGCTCGGCTCCACCCCGGAGCACGCCGCGGCGCAGGAGCAGTTCGCTCAGGAGCAGCCGAGCGTCATCTGCATCATGAACGAGACCTTCTCGGACCTCACCGTGCTCGACGGCGAGAGCTGGGGCTACGAGGGGCCCAGGCGCTATCGGGCGATGGTGGACACGCTCTCCGACGGCACGCTCAACGTCTCGGTGATCGGCGGCGGGACCTGCAACTCCGAGTTCGAGTTTCTCACCGGGGTCTCCCTTGCCTACGTCGGGGACGGCAAGTACCCCTACTCGCTCTACGACCTCTCAGAGGCCCCCAGCCTGGCGCGCCAGTTCTCGGAGCTTGGCTACGAGACCACGGCAATGCACCCCAACTACGCGAGCAACTGGAACCGCGACCGCGTCTACGAGGCGCTCGGCTTTGACGAGTTTCTCGACATCGAGGACTTTGAGGGTGCCGAGGAGTTCCACAGCGGCGTCTCGGACGAGGAGACCTACGACAAGGTCCTCGAGGTCCTCTCCTCGAGCGATGAGCCGCAGTTCGTCTTTGACGTGACGATGCAGAACCACTCGGGCTACAACCAGAAGAACATCGGGCGCGTGGACCAGTACGAGGTCGACGGCGTGAGCGACTACGACAACGCTCGCCTCTCGGAGTACCTGGGCTGCATCGACGAGTCCGACCGGGCGCTCGCCGAGTTCCTGGACGAGCTGCGCGAGCTCGATCGCCCCGTGGTCGTGATCTTCTTCGGCGACCACCAGCCCGCGCTCTCCTCCATCGTGAACGACGCGCTCTACGCGAGCGAGGAAGACGAGCTCGCCCATAACCTGCGCACGCACGAGACCACCTACTTCATCTGGGCTAACTACGACGTGGCGGGAAACGCACAGGAGGGCGAGAAGGACGAGACGAGCCCGGCCTATCTGGGCGCCATGCTGGCGGAGGCCATCGGCGCGCCGCTCACCAACTTCCAGAAGGCGCAGCTCGTCGCACGCGAGGAGATGCCCGCGGTGAGCCTTCTCGGCGCGCTCGACTCGGGTGGCACCTGGTGCGCGCTTGACGACGAGGTAAACCGGCCCGGCGCGTATGACGACCTCGCGCAGATCTCCTACCTGGAGTTTGCCAGCAAGCTGGAGTAGGGCTGGCACGGGCCCCGGGGTTGTGCCGAGCAATTAAGGGGTCTGTACCGTATTTCTCCGTTGCCAGTCGAAGAATTGCGTCCTCTGTACCAGCCGCGGCCGCGCGCCGCCAAGAAATCGCGCCCCCTGTACCAGCCGCGGCAGCGCGCCGTCAGGGAATCGCGTCCTCTGTACCAGCCGCGGCCGCGCGCCGTCAGGGAATCGCGCCCTCTGTACCAGCCGGACCATCAGGCTGCCGAGAAAACCGGTCGGGTGTACCAACCTCACGCACACAATGCCGAGAAAACCCGGCGGCTGTACCACCATGAGGCAGCGTCTCATATAGGAGCCGGTACAGAGGCGCGTATTTCTCGCCGCCCCTTTGGCAAAACTGGTACATAGGGCGGCATTTCTCGCCGTACCTTTGGCAAAACCGGTACAGAGGCGCGTATTTCTCGCCGCACCCTTGGTAAAACCGGTACAGAGGGCGGCATTTCTCGCCGCACCCTTGGCAAAACCGGTACAGAGGGCGGCATTTCTCGCCGCACCCTTGGTAAAGCCGGTACAGAGGGCGGCATTTCTCGGCAATCCCGGCGCGGCAAGAGGCTTCACGCAAAAACAGGCCGCCGGGATTTCCCGACGGCCTGATACCATGTGGTGGGCGTTACAAGATTTGAACTTGTGACCTCTTCCGTGTCAGGGAAGCGCTCTCCCCCTGAGCTAAACGCCCTTATGTGATGCACTGCTGGGGACCGCAGCGCGAGGGATATATTA